>JAQXRG010000123.1 GCA_029218405.1 Bacteroidales bacterium | reverse complement strand
GCACGGATGAAGTTGGAGCGTGGAGTATCCATCCAGGGCAATTCATCGATGAATAGCACTTTTCTTCCATCAGGCAGCCGTTGTAGAAAACGTTCCAGGGTATGGAAGGCCTCACTCCATGTCTTCGGAATGGCCATCCGTTTCACCCCGGCATGATACAATGACTCACGGAATTCCTTCAGTTGTTCGGACAATGGGGCATCGAGAATACCAGTATGCTGAAATGCAAACTGATAGTTGAAGGCTTCTCTTATCAAAAAAGTCTTGCCCACTCTTCTACGTCCATATACCGCCACAAATTCTGATCTGTTGGACTCCCTTAGTTCCTTGAGCAGTTTCAGCTCTTCCTTTCTACCTATTATCATAGCTTAAATATACTGCAAATATCCTTGAACGCTGAGGAAATCTGGCGTTTGCAGACACATTTCCTCAGTATTCAGCTACAAAATTACTACAGAATGACAGAAAATCAAATGTTTCTGTGATGAATCCATCCTTTTCAAGCCACAGGGGTACTTTTACCACCCCGAAGCACCCAAGATACGGGTGACGCACCTGATATAGCCGAACAGCGTTCAAACAGTGTTTGAGCACCGTTTGAACGCTGTCTTTCCTCATGGTAGGGCCACCTTATTTCTTGGTGAACTTCAATCCTCCTGCCTTGATCAGGTCATTGTGGTTGATGCGATAGCCGCATTTCTTTCCACCCATTTCTATCGAACCGATGGTGTCGGAGTCCTTGTCAGGATTGGTGGTCTCGATGACCAGTTCGCTCTTGCCATAATACTTCGGGTCGAGCTGGATGGTCACCTTGTCGAACGTGGGGAGGGTCAGCGTATATTCCGGAACGCCGGGGCAGTCGGGATAGAGACCCATCATGCTGAAGATGGCCCAGGCGGACATGGTACCTGTGTCCTCGTTGCCCGGCAGGCCGTTAGGCTGTGTGGTGAAATGCTTCGCCAGCAGTTCCTTCACCAGCTTCTGGGTACGCCATTCCTCGCCTTTGAAGTAGCTGAAGAGATACGGATAGGCGATGTCGGGTTCGTTGGCCGGGTCGTAGTTGCCACGGTCGAACACACTCTGCAGGTGCTGCACGAACTTCTGCTTGCCGCCCATCAGCTTGGCCAGTCCCAGCACATCGTGGGGCACGTAGAAGGTGTAGTTCCAGGCGTTGCCTTCGTGGAAGCCCGGGCTGGGTTCGAAGTTCTCACCCTGTTTCGGGTCGAAGGGACTGTAGAAGGTGCCGTCGGGCAGGATGGGACGCAGGGTGCCGAACTCCTTGCTGTAGTAGTTCTTGTAGCCCATGGAGCGGTCGTAGAACAGCTTGGCGTCCTCCTTCTTGCCCAGTGCCTTGGCGAGGGTGGAGAGCGCATAGTCGGCGATGTAGTATTCCAGCGCGTGCGATACGGAGTTGTCGAACTGCTCGGTCAGGGGCACGTAGCCGCGGCTCATGTAGTCATCGTTGTCGGGACGCATCAGGTTGTCCTTGCCCGGCAGGGTGGCCGACTTGTACATGGCCTCGTAGGCCAGGTTGATGTCGAAGTCGCGCAGTCCCTTCATCCAGGTGTCCACGATGACCGGCAGGCTGGGGTCACCTTCCATGGTCAGGGTCTCACGTCCGTACAGCTCCCATTTGGGCAGCCAGCCGTGTTCCTTGTACATGCTCAGCATAGTGTGGATCATGTCCATCTGGCGTTCCGGATAGACCAGCGTCATCAGCTGGTGCAGGTTGCGGTAGGTGTCCCACAGCGAGAACACCGTATAGCGGTTGCCCTGGGTCGTCAGGGTGCCGTCGCCTTCCATCTGCGGGTATTCGCCGTTCACGTCCTGCAGGATGTTCGGGTGTATCAGGGTGTGATAGAGGGCGGTGTAGAACACGCCTTTCTGTTCGTCGGTGCCACCTTCCACGCGGATGCGTCCCAGGTCGGCGTTCCACCGCTGGCGGGCCTCCTTGCGGATGGCCTCAAAGTGCTGTCCGTGCTGTTCCTTGTCGAGGTTCTCGCGGGCGTTCTTGATGCTGACGTAGGAGATGCCCATGGACACTTCTATCTGCTCGCCTTCGGTGGTGTCGAAGCTGAACCATGCGCCGATGTCATCGCCGGCGATGTCGCGGTTGTAGTTCGTGTAGAGCTTGTTCTTGCCGGCATCGGCGTCCCAGTTGGCCTCCACGCCCATGGGGCGCTGCTTCTTCCACCAGCCGGTGGCCTTCGGAGCCTTGCTGACACGCATCACGAAATAGACGGGGAAGACCGCCTGCGAGTTGTAGCAGAATGTGCCGAGCACCTTCATGCCCTCCACCTCGCTGTCGCTCACGCGGCGCAGGTAAGCGCCCGATTCGTTGGTCAGGCCCTCGCCCACGTTGAGCAGCAGGTGGCTCTCCCCTTTCGGGAAGGTGAAGCGGGAGAGGCCGGTGCGCGGCGTGGCGGTGGCTTCGGCCAGGATATTGTACTTGGTCAGCTTGATGGTGTAATAGCCCGGGTTGGCGTTCTCCTGCTCGTACGGGCTGCCGTAGCTGTGGTAGTCCACATCCAGCTTCCCGGTGGTGGGCATCAGCAGCAGCGAGCCGAGGTCAGGGCAGCCTACACCGCTCAGGGCACCATGGGCGAAACCGGTGAAGTAACTGTTGGTGTACTCGTAGGGAGTGGACCACCAACGTGCGTCCTTGTCATACTTGTTGTCTTCCGATCCCATGACATTGAAGGGAACGACTGACATCATACCGTTGGGGCAGACCGCACCCGGATTGGTGGTACCATAGTTGGTGGTGCCCACGAAGGGGTGGACGTAGTCGGCCAGCTCCTGGGCCTGCGCCGAAGCGAAGGCCAGGAAGGCGGAGAGGGTCAAAAATAGTTTTTTCATAGAGGTATGTTCATAAAAGTGTTCATTTCTTCTTTTTCTTGTCCTTGGCAGGCAGTTCCTTGCTGAACGAATAGGGAGCGTCTTCGGCGGCGATGGCCCGCTGGCGGTTCGGCTCCTTGCCCATCTGGATGTCGATGGTGGTTCCGTTCATCAGGGACGAATGCGTGAAGTAGTTCTTGGTGTAGGTCTGTCCGTCCACCTTCATGTCCTGGATGTAGCACTTGCAGGCGCAGTTGTCCGGCGCGTTGATGACCACGTCCTTGCCGCTTTCCATGTGGAGGACAGCCTTTTTGAACAGCGGGGCACCGATGACGTACTGGTCCGTTCCGGGGCAGACGGGGTAGAAGCCCAGGGCGGAGAAGACGTACCACGCGGAGGTCTGTCCGTTGTCCTCATCGCCGCAGTAGCCGTCGGGAGTGGCGCTGTACATGCGGTTCATCACCTGGCGCAGCCAGTACTGTGCCTTCCAGGGCTGCTTGGCGTAGTCGTAGAGGTAAATCATGTGCTGGATGGGCTGGTTGCCGTGGGCGTAGTTGCCCATGTTCATCACGGTCATCTCGCGGATTTCGTGAATCACCTGTCCGTAGTAGCTGTCATCGAAGACAGGGGGGACGGCGAAGACAGAGTCGAGCATCGTGACGAACATCTCGTCGCCGCCCATCAGGTCGATGAGTCCTTGCGGGTCGTGGAAGACCGACCAGGTGTAGTGCCAGCTGTTGCCTTCGGTGAAGGCGTCGCCCCACTTGAGCGGTGAGAAAGGAGTCATGAACTGGCCGTCCTTGTTCTTGCCGCGCATCAGCTTGGTCTCGGGGTCGAAGAGGTTGCGGTAGTTCAGCGCACGCCGGGCGAAACGGTCCACTTCTTTCTTGGGGCGGTTCAGCTGCTTGGCCAGCTGGTAGATGCACCAGTCATCGTAGGCATATTCCAGGGTGCGGGCGGCGTTCTCGTTGATTTTCACGTCGTAGGGCACATAGCCCAGCTCGTTGTAGTATTCGTGGCCCAGGCGTCCGGTCGAGGAGACCGTAGGATGCACGTTCTCGGTGCCGTGCAGCAGGCCCTGGTAGAGGGTCTCCACATCGTCCACCTTCACGCCCTTCAGGTAGGCGTCCACGAGGATGGAGGCGGAGTTGTTGCCCACCATGCAGCCCCGGTGGCCCGGGCTGGCCCATTCGGGGAAGAACCCGCTTTCCTTGTACGTGTTGATAAGCCCTTCCTGGATTTCCTTGTTCACCGAGGGATACATCAGGTTGAGCAAGGGGAAAAGGCAGCGGAAGGTGTCCCAGAAGCCTGTGTCGGTGTACATGTAGCCGGGGAGTGTCTCGCCGTTGTACGGACTGTAGTGGACGGGCTGGCCGTTGGCGTCCAGCTCGTAGAACTTGCGGGGGAAGAGCAGCGAGCGGTAGAGGCAGGAGTAGAAGGTGCGGTACTGGTCGAGGTCGCCCCCTTCCACCTCTATCTTGCCCAGTGCCTGGTTCCAGGCATCGCGTCCCTTGGCCACCAACGCGTCGAAGCTGTCGTTGCCCAGCTCCTGCAGGTTGCGCAGTGCCTGCTCAGGGCTGATGAAGGAAGAGGCCACACGGGCGTGTACGGCTTCCCCCTTCCGGGTGGCGAAACCGATGATGGCCCCGGCATGGCCGGCCTGCGCCTCGTTCACGCCTTCCTGTATCTGTTGGTCGGCCACTGCGGCGCGGTAGGTGAAGGGCTTGTCGAACTCGATGACGAAGTAGTTGCGGAAGTTGTCGGGCACACCGCCGCTGTTGCGGACCGAATAGCCCACGATGCGGTTCTTCTCCGGCTCAATCTTCACATACGAGCCCTTGTCGAAGGCATCGACCACGATGAAGGAACGCTCGCTCTCGGGGAAGGTGAAGCGGAACAGGGCGGCACGTTCGGTCGGGGTCAGCTCGGCCACGATGTCGTGCTCGGCGAGATAAACCTTATAGTAGTAGGCTTTTGCCTCCTCGCCCTTGTGCGCGAACCAGCTGGCACGTTTGTTTTCATCGAAGACCGGCTGTCCGGTGACGGGCATCAGCGAGAACTGCCCGTAGTCGTTAATCCACGGACTGGGCTGGTGGGTCTGCTTGAAGCCACGGATCTTGGTGGCAGTGTACATGTACTGCCAGCCGTCGCCCATTTTTCCGGTCTGGGGGGTCCAGAAGTTCATGCCCCAGGGGCGGGCGATGGCGGGATAGGTGTTGCCGGTGGACAGCTCGAAGGTGGATTGGGTGCCCACTAACGGATTGACATAGTCGGCATAGTTCTTCTTGGCCGCGCAATGCGTGCCAGCGGCCTGCACGATGCCGAACAGGCAGGCCATCAGTACGAATAGAAACCCTTTTCTCATAGGTCAGTAAGTTTATTTATACGGTTTGGTTAGGAATGAATCATTATTGGGGTCGCTGGGGACGGTCGGTCATGCGGAGAACGAGCGTGCCTCCTGCCGCGATGTCCTCGTGACGGAAGAAAGGCTCCTCCAAGGGCTGGCCGTTGAGCGTCATCGACTCGATGTACTTGTTCTCCTTCGAGTTGTTCTGCACTTCGACGGTGAATGTCTTGCCGCCGGGCAGGTGCATCACACCCTTGTGCAGCCATGGACGGCCGATGGAATAGACCGGTTTCCCCGGGCAGACCTGGTAGAAGCCCAGGCTGTTCAGGATGTACCAGGCCGACATCTGTCCGCAGTCCTCGTTGCCCGACAGGCCGTCCGGCTCGTTGCGGTACTGCTCCTTCAGCACGCGGTCCACCAGTTCCTGGGTTCTCCACGGCTGTCCGGCGTAGTTGTAGAGGTGGGTGACGTGGTGGCTCGGCTCGTTGCCGTGGGCGTACTGTCCGATGAGGCCGCTGATGTCGGCCGATACCTCCTCACCTTCAAGCGCCGAGTCGGCGGTGAAAAGCGAGTCGAGTTTGGCGGTGAAGCCTTCCTTGCCCCCCATCAGCTCTATCAGTCCCTCCACGTCCTGCGGCACGAACCAGGTCCACTGCCAGGCGTTGCCCTCGCAGTAGTCATCATTGCGGTGGTTCGAGCGGGTGGGGCTGAAGGGAGAACGCCACTGTCCCTTCGCGTCCTTTCCGCGCATGAAGCGGGTGGACGGGTCGAAGTAGTGACGGTAGGCCTGGGCAAATTCCTCGTACTTCCGTTGTCCTTCCGTGTCGCCGGCAGCGGCGGCCAGCAGCGAGATGCAGAAGTCATCGTAGGCATACTCCAGGGCCTTGGCCACCGCCTCGTTGTCCTTGTCGCAGGGCACATATCCCAGCGTGTTCTTGTAGTACTTTGCCTTCGGCACCAAGTAGTCCACCATCCATTTCGGACAGGCGATGCCTGTGGTGTCGTATTCCGCTGCCCGCACGGCGGCCCGGTAGGCCTCGTTCACATCGAAGTCAGCATATCCCTTGGTCACGGCATCGGTCATGAGCGACACGGAGTGGTAGCCCACCATCGTGGCGGTGTAGTTGCCGGCCACAGGCCACATGGGCAGGATACCTCCCTCGCGGGCCTTCAGCAGCAGCGAGCGCACATAGTCGTTGTTACGCTGCGGGTCGATGATGGAGAGCAGGGGATGCAAGGCACGGAACGTGTCCCACAAGGAGAAGATGGTATAGACCGGACGGGTGACGTCGCCTTGGTGCGCCTGCCGGTCCATGCCCCAGTAGCGTCCGTCCACATCAGTGAACAGGTTGGGGCTGATGGCGGTATGATACAGGGCCGTATAGAAGATGGTACGGTCGTTCTCCTCCATTGGTTCCACCTCGATTTTCGAGAGGTACTCGTTCCAGGCCGCGCGGGCCGCACGGCGTGTGCCGTCGAAGTCCCAGCCGGGGATTTCGGCCTCCAGGTTCTTGCGGGCGCCTTCCCGGTCAACGGCCGATACGCCCATCTTGGCGAACACCTGCTCACCCTCGGCGGTGGCGAACTGCAGCAGCACCTTGCAGCGCGGCTGCGGGTCACCCTTCTGGTCGGTCAGCGTGTCGCGCAGGAGAGAATACGTGAACGGTTTCGAGAACTTGGCATAGAAGCTCAGCTGCTGGGAGGGGGCCCAGTAGAGGGACCGCTTGTAGCCTTGTATCTCCGTGTCGCTTATCACCTCCACCTGCATGTCGAGGTTCATCTGGTGCTGCACCGAGTAGTCGAGGTCGAGGATAAAGCCCGCCTGGTCCGAGGCCGGGAAGGTATAACGGTGCAGCGCGGCCCGTTTCGTGGCGGTGAGTTCCGCCTTCACGCCGTAGCGGTCGAGGAAGACCGAGTAATAGCCCGGTTCGGCCGTCTCGGTGGCGTGGCGGAATCCCGAGGCGAACGGCAGGTTCTGCCGCGTGTAGTCCTGCGGGTCGCACTGCTGTTCGCCGGTGGTGGGCATGAGCAGGAAGTCGCCGAAGTCCGCGCATCCCGTACCGCTGAGGTGCGTATGGCTGAAGCCGTTGACGAGCGTATCGGCGTAGTAGTAGCCCGAGCAGGCGTCCCATCCGTCGATACGGGTGTCAGGACTGGGCTGTATCATACTGTTGGGCACCACCGCTCCGGGGAAGGTGTGTCCGTGGCCGCCCGTGCCGATAAAAGGATTCACGTAGGCGGCATAGTCGGTCGCTGTCGGTTGTCCGCTGTGGCAGGCTGCCAGCAGCAGGGTCACGCAGCAAAAAGTCAGGTGTCTTTTCATGGGTATGTCAGTTTTCAAAATTCAGAAGTCGCTGGTTCTCACGGTCTCATTTCCAACTCCAGGGTGGCACCGCTCATAATCTGCTCGTGCGTCAGGAACGTCTCGGTATAAGGCTGTCCGTTCAGCTTCATGGAGCCGATGTACTTGTTCTCCTTGCTGGCCCCGTGAGCGATGACGGTGAAGGTCTTGCCGTTCGGCAGGCGCAGTTCCGCCTTGGGGAAGAGCGGCGAGCCGATTTCATAGACACCTCCCACAGGGTTGACCGGGTAGAAGCCCATGGCGCTCAGCACGTACCAGGCCGACGTCTGTCCGCAGTCTTCGTTGCCACACAGACCGGCAGGCGTGTTGGTATAGAGCTCGTCCATGATCTGCCGCACGTACTGCTGGGTCTTCTGCGGCTGTCCAACCTTATTATATAAATATGCCACATGATGGCTCGGCTCGTTGCCATGAACGTATTGTCCGATCATGCCCGTGCTGAAGATGGGCAGTTCCTCGTCGTCGGCGGGGTGGAACGTGAACATGCTGTCCAGTTTCTCGGCAAAGCGTTCCGGTCCGCCCACCAAGGCTATCAAGCCGTCGATGTCATGCTGTACCGACCAGAAGTACTGCCAGCCGTTGCTCTCACAGATAGGCTCGGTATAAGCCTCGGGCTGGAAGTTGGGCTGGAAGTTCCCCTTCCCGTCGCGCGGCTGCATGAACGAAGTCGCCGGATTATACACGTTGCGGTAGTTCCGGGCGCGTTGGTCGAAGGTCTGGGCGATGTCCTGCTTGCCCATCTTCTCCGCCATGCGGGCGATGCACCAGTCATCATAAGCATATTCCAAGGTCTTCGAGAGCGACCAGTTCTCGGCGTTGTACTCGTCCTTCTGGTCGTAAGGGATGTAGCCCAGCTGCTTGTACTGGCCGATGCCCCGGTAGCCGTCGAGGTTGGCGGTCGTCACGCACGCCTCCAGCGCTTTCTCCGCGTCGAAGTCGCCGATGCCCTTCAGGTACGCGTCCACGATGACCGGGACCGCATGGTAGCCAATCATCATGTCCGTCTCGCTGCCCCAGAGGTTCCACACCGGCAGACGGCCGTTCTGCTCGTAGAAGGCGATGAACGACTTCACCATGTCGTTCACCCGTTCCGGCTGCGTATAGGTGAAGAGCGGATGAGCGGCGCGGTAGGTGTCCCAGAGCGAGAAGGTGGAGTAGTTTTGCCAGCCGTCCGCCTCGTGCACCTGCTTGTCAGGTCCGTAGTAGCGTCCGTCCACGTCGCAGAAGAGGGTAGGAGCGAGCATGGAGTGGTAGAGTGCGGTATAGAACACCGTGCGCTGGTCCTTGTCCGCTCCCTCGATGCGTATCTTGCCCAGCTCCCGGTTCCAGTCGGCCTTCGCTTGTGTCAGGCAAGCGTCGAAATCGACTGCCTTCACCTCCGCCTCCAGGTTGCGGGCCGCCCCTTCCAGTCCCGTGCACGAGAGGGCGGTGGCCACTGTCAGCTGTTGGCCCGGCTGGGTGGTGTAGTCGAAGCGGGCGGTGTAGCCCCATCCTATCTGCTTGCCGCCGCGTGTCACGGCGGTCGAGTCGAGTGTTATCTTGGCGAACGGAGCCGAGAAGCGGGTCCGGAAGAAGACCTTCTGTCCGCGTGCCCATCCTTCCGAGAAGCGGTATCCCTGAATGGTGACCGAATCCACCACCTCAATGCGCGAGTCGTCCGTCGCGTCCCAGTTCATGGCCTTCGACAGGTTCAGCAGCACCGCTGCATCGCCGCCCGGGAAGGTATAACGCTGGAGCCCGCAGCGGGGAGTTGCCGTCAGCTCCACGTTGATGTCATAATCCGTCAGCCGCACCTGGTAGTAGCCCGCCGAGGCCGACTCGTCCGCATGGGAGAACTTGGAGTGAACGCCCAGTGTGCCTGCGCCTTCCTTGACCGGGAAGGTGACCGGCAGGAAAGAGATGTCGTAGAGGTCGCCGGCTCCCGTGCCCGACAGGTGGGTATGGCTGAAGCCCGCGATGGTGCTGTCGGGATAGAAGTACCCCGCGATGCGGTCCCATCCGCCTAATCCGTTGTCAGGGCTCAGCTGTACCATTCCGAAAGGCGCCTGGACCCCCGGGTAGGTGTTTCCGGTGAAGTCCGTTCCGATGAACGGATTGACATTCTGTGTAAAATCTTCTTCCACGACGTTGGTCTGTGAGGGGCCGCACGCCGTAGCCAGTGCCAGCAAGGCACACAATGAACCGCTTCTTATTTTCATGATAGTAGATGTTAGGATATAAAACTGTGTAAAGGTACGTCAAATTTTTCTATCGTCCAAGCAAAATGCCCACGATTTCCGCTGGAAAAGGGGCCGGAACCAGCTCCTGTTGCGCATTCGCTCTGTTAATCATGATTAAAACTTAGGGTTGTAATTCGTGTTTTGTTAGTCATACCAAATAAAATCCATATCTTTACATGATTCATTAATCATGATTGAATAGGAGGTGTAACTGATAGGGCACCCTTACGATGCGGATTTGCAAAAGAATAGGCTATGCAGATTTGAGTGGTGGATAGCAGAATTGACATTAGTGAACGATTAACTTTAAGAAGAATATGAGAAACGTAGTATTATTTTCGTGCCTCACTGCCGGAATCGGTCAGGTGATGGCGGCTTCCGCACTTCCGAAAGACGGAGCGGACAAACAGACGGACCGGCAACGTCCCAATGTCATCGTCATACTGGCCGATGACCTGGGATATGGTGACCTGCAATGTTATGGTGCCCGTAACGTGGCGACCCCGAACGTGAACCGGCTGGCGAAGGAGGGCATCCGGTTCACGAACGCTCATGCCGTGGCGGCTACCAGCACGCCGTCGCGCTATTCCTTGCTGA
>JAQXRG010000122.1 GCA_029218405.1 Bacteroidales bacterium | reverse complement strand
GTGCCGTCATTGAAGATGACGCAGTTCTGCAGCACCTCGATGACCGACGTGCCCTTGTGACGGGCCGCCGCCTTCAGCACCTCCACCGAAGGACCTCCGTCCACCGCCACGCAGCGGGCAAAGAAACGGCCACGGGCACCGAAGCAGAGTTCTGCCGGACGGAAGGGGTCTTCCACCGTTCCGTAGGGAGAAGACTTGCTCACGAAACCACGGGCGGACGTGGGACTGTACTGTCCTTTGGTCAGGCCATAGATACGGTTGTTCAGCAGGATGATGTTGATATCTACATTACGGCGGATGCAATGGATGAAATGGTTGCCGCCGATGGCCAGTCCGTCGCCGTCGCCCGACACCTGCCAGATGGTCAGGTCGGGATTGGCCACCTTGGCCCCCGTAGCGATGGCTGCCGCACGACCGTGAATGGTGTGCATACCATAGGTATTCATGTAATACGGCAGACGGGAAGAACAGCCGATACCCGAAATCACCGCGATTTCGTGGGGAGGCACACCCAGTTCTGCCAATGCCTTGTGAAAAGAGTTCAAGAACGCATGGTCGCCACATCCCGGACACCAGCGGGGCTGCCCGGCCTTGTAGTCGGCAGCCGTGTATTTTGTTTCGCTCATAATTATTCCTCTATAATGTTAGTAAACGCTTCCACCAGCTCCTGGACAACGAACGGCTGGCCTTTCACTTGATTGAACGGGTGCAGGCGCACGCCTTCCACCTTCATGCGCAGGTAACCGGCGAGCTGCCCCATGTTCTGTTCGGCAACGACCACCTTCGGATACTTGCGCAACACGTCCGCCGTGTTCTTCGGCAGCGGATTGATCCAGCGCAGGTGCGCCAGCGCCACCTTCCGTCCCTGCCGGCGGAGTTCGTCCATGGCCGAGTGCAAGTGGCCGTACGTGCCACCGAAGCCGACAATCAGCAGTTCGGCGTCGTCCGCGTCGCCTTCCACCTCCAACGGAGGCAGCACATCGGCGATGCGTTCCACCTTCCCGGCACGCAGCTCGGTCATCAGCTGGTGGTTCTCAGGTTCCGTGGAGATGGCACCCGTCTCATTACTCTTCTCCAGACCGCCGATGCGGTGCATGAAGCCCTCGGTGCCCGGTGTGGCCCAATAGCGCACCAGGTTCTCCGGATTGCGCTGGAAGGGTGTCCATCCTTCGGCCATGTCGGGAGTGACATACGGCGGACAGATGGCAGGATAGTCCTCCAGCACCGGCAGCTTCCACGCCGCCGAACCGTTGGCGATATAGGCATCGGTGAGCAGGACCACAGGGGTCATGTGCTCCAGCGCCACCTTGCACGCCATGTAGGCGGCATCGAAACAGTCGGTGGGCGACGAAGCGGCAATGACCGGCATCGGGCTTTCACCGTTACGGCCGAACAAGGCCTGCAGCAGGTCGGTCTGTTCCGACTTGGTGGGCAGGCCCGTCGAAGGTCCGCCGCGCTGCACGTCCACTACTACCAAGGGCAGCTCCGCGATAACCGCCAGGTTCATGGCCTCGCTCTTCAGGCAGACACCCGGTCCGGAAGTGGAAGTCACCGCCAGCGCGCCTGCAAAGGAGGCACCGACCGCCGAGGCACAGCCCGCGATCTCGTCCTCACACTGCACGGTCTTTACGCCCAACGATTTGTGCTTGGCCAGCTCGTGCAGGATGTCCGTGGCGGGGGTAATGGGATAAGAGCCGAGGTACAGCTGCAGCCCGGCCTTCTCAGCGGCGGCAATCAGGCCGTACGCCGTCGCCTTGTTGCCGTTGATGTCCATGTAGCGTCCCTTCTCCTTCTGCTCCTTGCCAGGCACCCGGTAGCTCATCGACACCGAGGCGTGCGTGTTGGCTCCGAAGTTGTAGCCGTCGGTCAGGACCTTGACATTGGCCTCGGCGATGGCCGGCTTCTTGGCGAACTTGTCGCGCAGCAGCTTCTCGCCGATGGAGATGTCGCGGTGGAACAGCCAGCACACCAGGCCCAGCGCGAACATGTTCTTGGTACGTCCGATGGACTTCGCGTCCAGTCCGCTGTCTTTCAGGCTCTCCTTGCACATGGTGGAGATGGCGGCCTCCACCACCTCGTTGCGGATACCGAGCTCCTCGAAGGGACGGTCTGTCGCGAACTGGGCTTTCTCCAGGTCCTTCTTGGTGAACGAGTCGGTGTCAATAATGATGACCGCCTGCGGTTTGCAGTACTTATACTGAGTCTTCAGGGCGGCGGGGTTCATGGCCACCAGCACGTCGCACTTGTCGCCGGGGGTATAGACCTTGCCGGAGCCGATGTGTACCTGGAAGCCCGACACACCGGTCAGGGTGCCTTGCGGGGCACGGATATCGGCGGGATAGTCGGGGAACGTACTGATGTCGTTTCCTGACGTGGCCGAGATATTCGAAAACATATTACCGGCCAACTGCATGCCATCGCCTGAGTCGCCCGAGAAGCGGACAACCACATCGTCCAGCTCCTTGACAATCATTTCATCTGCCATAACGTATTCTTTTGCTATAAATTAAAGATTCTGAATGAACGCCGCAAAATTGGCAAAGTTGGGGCAATAATCAAAACAAAAACTAATTTATATTTCATTCCAGAGCAAAAAAAGTGAGTTTTCGCTAAATAAGTTGGCCGTTTCGAGGAAATATGCTACCTTTGCCCGTAAATCAGTCGGCTCTGTAGTTCAACGGATAGAATAGAAGTTTCCTAAACTTTAGATAGGGGTTCGATTCCCCTCGGAGCTACCCAACGACAGCGTCATTGGAACCTTTAGACAAACGAAGGCGTGACCGAGCGCCATTAACCTAATACAACATGAAAGGAAAACTCTATCTGACCTGTCTGCTGGCCGCTGGCTTGAGCGCGGCGGCACAGACACCTCCCCTGAAAGGATTCGACTACGGAGCCGTCACGGCTCCTGACGGCAAGGAATGGGAATCGCCCGAACGGCTGGCCCTGAACAAGGAGCAGCCCCACACCTGGTTCTTCCCCTTCGCCGACACCGAAAGCGCACGCAAGGTGCTCCCCGAACACAGCGCTTACTACCAGTCACTCAACGGCACCTGGAAGTTCCACTGGGTGGGCAACCCTGACGAACGGCCCAAGGACTTCTACCAGCCCACGTACGATGTGACGGGATGGGACGATGTCACCGTGCCCATGCAGTGGAACGTGGCGGGCATCCAAAAGGACGGCTCGCTGAAGTACGGCGTGCCCATCTATGCCAACCAGCCGGTCATCTTCCAGCACAAGGTGGCCGTGGGCGACTGGAAGGGCGGCGTGATGCGCACACCCCAGCCGGACTGGGTGACCTACAAGCACCGCAACGAGGTGGGCTCGTACCGCCGCGACTTCACCGTGCCCGACGGATGGGCCGGACGCGAAGTCTATATCAACTTCGACGGCGTGTCCTCTTTCTTCTACCTCTGGGTGAACGGCCGGTACGTGGGCTTCTCGAAGAACTCGCGCAACACCGCCTCGTTCAACATCACCCCCTACCTGAACCCGAAGGGTGAGAACGTGGTGGCCGCCGAGGTGTACCGCAACTCCGACGGCTCTTTCCTCGAAGCGCAGGACATGTTCCGGCTGCCGGGCATCTTCCGCACCGTCTCCCTGACCTCCACCGCGCCGGTACAGGTGCGCGACCTGCGTGTGTTCCCCGACCTGGACGCCGCCTACACCCACGGCACGGTCCGTGTGGAGACCGACATCCGTAACTTCGGCAAGAAAGCCGCCAAGGGGTACACCCTGTCCTACCAGCTGTACGCCAACCGCCTCTATTCCGACGAGAACACCTTGGTGGAAGGGGTCAGCGGAACAACGGCCGTCGAGGAGACCCTGCAAGGCACCGCCACCACGGCGGTGGCCACCCTCAACGTGCCCCAACCCGCCCAGTGGTCGGCGGAGGCTCCCTACCGCTACACCTTGGTGGGCCAGCTGAAGGACAAGAAGGGCAAGGTGGTGGAGACCTTCTCCACGGCCTTCGGCTTCTGCAAGGTGGAAATCAAGGACACGCCCGCCTCGGAGGACGAGTTCGGGCTGGCAGGACGCTACTACTACGTCAACGGCAGACCGGTGAAGCTGAAAGGCGTGAACCGGCAGGAGATCTGTCCCGAGACCGGACAGGCCATCACCCGCAGCCAGATGACGGAAGAGGTGATGCTGATGAAGCGCGGCAACATCAACCATGTGCGCAACTCGCACTATTCCTGCGACCCCTACTGGTACTACACCTGCGATAAGTACGGCATCTACCTGGAGGACGAGGCCAACATCGAGAGCCACCAGTACTACTACGGAGCAGCATCGCTCTCGCACGTGCCGGAGTTTGAGGCCGCCCACGTGGCCCGTGTCATGGAGCTGGCCCACGCCCACGTCAACCATCCCTCGGTGGTCATCTGGTCGCTGGGCAACGAGGCCGGACCGGGCAAGAACTTCACGACAGCCTATGAGGCCCTGCACGCCTTCGACCCCTCGCGCCCCGTGCAGTACGAGCGCAACAATGACATCGTCGATATGGGCTCGAACCAGTATCCGTCCATCGCCTGGATGAAGGGAGCCGTGACGGGCAAGTACGACATCAAGTACCCCTTCCACGTGTCGGAGTACGCCCACTCCATGGGCAACGCCGTGGGCAACCTGGTGGACTACTGGGACGCCATCGAATCGACCAACTTCTTCTGCGGCGCCGCCATCTGGGACTGGGTGGACCAAGCTATCTACCACTATGACCCGCAGACGGGCGACCGCTACTGGGCCTACGGAGGCGACTTCGGCGACAAGCCCAACAGCGGCATGTTCTGCATGAACGGCATCCTCTTCCCCGACCACTCGCCCAAGCCTGCCTTCTACGAGGTGCGCAAGGTGTACCAGAACATCGGCGTGAAGGCCGTGGACATGAAGAGCGGCAAGATAGAGGTCTTCAACAAGCACTACTTCACCTCGCTCAGCCCCTTCAAGATGGTGTGGTCGCTCTACGAGGACGGCGTGAAGGTGCAGGAAAGCGACCAGTACATCGCTCCCCGGAAGATAGTAGGCCCCCGCGACAAGGCGGTCTATACCCTGCCCTATGACTACAATCGGCTGAAACCCGAGAGCGAATACTTCGTGAAGGTGCAGTTCCAGCTCACCGAGGACCGGCCGTGGGCCAAGGCCGGCTTCGTGCAGATGGAGGAGCAGCTGCCTGTAAAGGCCGCCGCCATTGCCACCCCCTTGCGGGAACAGACCGCCGCGCTCGAACGCCCGGCCCTCCGGGAAGACGCCGACTTCACCGTGGTCAGCGGCCCGCGCTTCGAGGCGAAGTTCGACAACCGCACCGGCTCCCTCCACAGCCTGACCTACGACGGACAGCCTATGCTGAACGAGGGACAAGGCCCACGGATTGACGCCCTGCGCGCACCCACCGACAACGACAACTGGGCCCGCAACCAGTGGTTCGAGAAAGGACTGCACAACCTGCGCCACAAGGCCACCGGCTACGCCTGCATCAACAAGTCCCGGAAGGGCGACAATACCGTACAGCTGATGTACACGGTCGAGTCGCAGGCCCCCAACGCCGCCAAGCTGGAAGGCGGCAACTCCGGCAAGTACGCCGTGCGGGAGCTGACCGACCAGCCCTTCGGCCCGGACAACTTCAAGTTCATCACCACCCAGATATGGACCATCTACGCCGACGGCTCCATCGAGCTGCAGGCCAACATCACGACCAACGAGGCCACCTTAGTGCTGCCCCGCATCGGCTACGCCCTGCAGCTGCCCGCACGGATGAGCCGCTACACCTACTACGGACGCGGCCCGTGGAACAACTACAACGACCGCCGTACGGGTGCCTTCATCGAGCAGTACCAGAGCACCGTGGCCGACCAGTTCGTGGCCTTCCCCAAGCCGCAGAGCAACGGCAACCGTGAGGAAGTGCGCTGGTGCGCCCTGACCGATGCCGCCGGCAACGGCATCGAGTTCATTGCCGGCGACCAGCCCCTGTCCGCCTCCGCCCTGCCCTGGTCCGCCTTAGAGATGACACTGGCTCCCCATCCCTACCAGCTGCCGGCCTCTACCGGCACCCACCTGCACCTTGACGCGGCCGTGACCGGCCTGGGCGGCAACAGCTGTGGACAAGGCGGCCCGTTAGAGCCCGACCGTGTGAAGTCGCAGCCCCGCTCGATGAGCTTCATCCTGCGTCCGGTCAGCCAGGGACGGTTCACCGAGACCGCCCGTGTCAGCGCCAGCGGAGAGATGCCCCTCTCCATTGCCCGCTCCGCCAACGGCGAGGTGACCATCGCCTCGCGGAAGCCGGACGCGCGCATCGTCTATGCCCTCGACGGCAGCAAGAAGAAGCAGGCCTACACCCAGCCCTTCGCCCTGCGCAAGGGCGGTACGGTGACCGCCTGCTATGCCGACAACGCCGCCGTGAAGGCCAGCGTCAGCTTCGCGCCCATCGAAAGCATCCCGATGGAAGTGGTGTACGCGTCGAGCCAGGAGACCGGCGAGGGGGACGCCTCCCACTTGGTGGACGGTGACCTGAGCACCACGTGGCACTCCATGTATTCCGTCACAGTGGCCAAATATCCCCACTGGGTGGACTTCGACGCCGGTGAGGTGAAGACCATCAAGGGCTTCATCTATACCCCGCGCCAGGACGGCGGCTCGAACGGTAACATCAAGGACTACTCGCTGCAGGTGAGCATGGACGGCAAGGAATGGGGCGAGCCCGTCGGCAAGGGTGCCTTCGAGCGTTCCTCCAAGCCGCAGCGCGTGCTGCTGGAGCAGCCGGTCAAGGCCCGCTACATCCGTTTCACCGGCCTCAGCTCGCAGAACGGCGCCGACTACGCCGGTGGCGCTGAGTTCGCGGTCATTGCAGACTGAACAGACGAAAGAAAAAAGTGTATCAAGACGCGGCCTCACCGCCGCTCTTGATACACTTTCTTTTTAGTTCCCCATCCGCTTCAAGGTGAACCGATCGATATCGGGCACCCACTGCGTCCGGCAGGTCATTTCCACGGTATTGTCACCCGGACGCAACACGACAGGAAGTGTCACCACCCCCTCCGCCGACAAGGGCACCTGGACAGACTCACCGTTGACCACGACCTCCAGTCCCCGGTTCTCAGCCGGCAGATAGGCGATGCGCATCTCGTACCTGCCGCCCAGGTCCGACCATACACGGTTCCAGACAATGGCGTTCTCCCGGCAGCCGCCTGCATAGCGGACCACCCGTCCGCCCGAGGCCTTGGCCTCCACGGCATAGAAGACCTCCTTCTTGCGCTTGCCCAGGTCATTGAACAGCGGCAGATAGGCCCATTCGGCTTCATAACATGTCGGTTCCAGCCGTCGTTCCGCCTCCACCCGCCAGAGGGTGACATCGTGCGGCCCCACCACGGCAGACAAGGTGTCACGCATCGGCCGCAAGTCCTTCCGGGCGAACAGGTCACGCAGCCGGGCCTTGCCTTCCAGCTCCAGTTCGGAGAGGGCGATGGAAATGCGACGGGCCGAGTCCGTAGGATTGTAGAGCGCGACCGCCCGCACCGGCGTGCGCCGCCGTCCGATGTCCTTCACCAGCACATACGTCCCGTCCACTGCCTGCACCGGGTAAGCCTGCAGGCCGAGGCTGTCCTGGTTCAGCGCGATGAGTTCCGGGTTCTTCAGCAGTGCCAGCGAGCGTTCGGGGATGGTGGTCATGTCGCACCCCACCAGCAAGGGAGAGGACATCAGGCACCACAGTCCGAAATGGACCCGCTCCTCGCTCTCACTGAGCGAGCGTCCGATTTCCAGCATATCCATGTCGTTGAAATGCCCGTCGGCACAGTAGGCGGACAGCGGCAGGTTCTTCTCGATGATGTGCTTCACCGAGCCCCAGTTGTCGCTGATGTCACCGCTGATGCGCCACGAGGCCGCCAGTTCCTTCGCCCATGTGCCGGGGAAGGCCCAGCGGCAGATGTTGATTTCCACCTCCTTCCGCCCCACCTGGTCGATGGCCTTCCGGATGGCAGTGTAGCGAGGCTGCTCGTCCAGGTCCAGCTCCTGTCCCGCCCCGCAATAGTCAATCTTGATGAAGTCGTAGCCCCATCGGCGGAAGTACAGCTCCGCATCCTGCGCCTCGTGTCCGTAGAGTCCCGCGCCGATGCCGTTCCGGTCCTTGTCCCAGATGCTGCCACAGGTCACGGCCCCGGCATCCGAATAGATGCCCGCCTTCAGGCCTAAGCTGTGGATATAGTCCGCCACCGCCTTCATCCCTCCGGGGAAACGCTGCGGATGCGCGTGCATCTCGCCCTGCTCGTCGCGGTAGCCGAAGAAGCCGTCGTCGATATTAATATAGGTGTAACCCGCGTCCTTCAGGCCCGTCGCCACCATGGCGTCCGCCTGCCGCTTGATCAGCGTGTCACTGATGTTCACGCGGTACGTGTTCCAAGAACTCCATCCCATAATAGGGGTCTTCCGTTGTTGCGCCGAGGCCGTCCATCCGGCAGCCATCAGCAGAATCAGCCATATCTTTCTCATCGTTTGTTCGGTTAGTTGCTGACAAAGATACAAAAAACGCCGGACATACGGGCAGAATCCCTGCCGGTCAGATTTGGAAGATACAAGGATTTGTCGTAATTTTGTGCCCGTTACAAAAATACACTACCGTTCAACCATCCATCACTAAACGCATAGCCCCGTGTCCCACCGTTCCTGCATCTCCGCCTGCTCCGCCGCCAGCTCTTGGCTGGCCCGCCACGCCTCGCTGTTCATCATCGCCGTCGCCGTCCTCACCTTCTTCCTGCCCGCCACCTTCCAGTGGGTGCGCGGCACCACACAGACTGTCATCCTGGGCCTCATCATGCTGACCATGGGACTGACGCTGACCACTGACGACTTCCGCATCGTCGCCCGCCGTCCGCTGGACATCTTCATCGGCGCATGCGCCCAGTTCCTCATCATGCCCGGGGTGGCCTGGCTGTTGGTGAAGATCTTCCACCTCGAGCCCGCCTTGGCGCTGGGCATCCTGCTGGTAGGCTGCTGTCCCGGTGGTGTGTCGAGCAACATCATGTCCTTCCTCTGCCACGGCGACGTGGCGTTCTCCGTGGGCATGACCTGTGCCTCCACCCTCCTTGCCCCGGTCATGACCCCGCTGCTGCTACAGGTGACGGCGGGCGAGATTATCGAGATAGACGCCATGGGCATGTTCCTCAACATCCTCATCGTGACCATCCTGCCCGTGAGTGTCGGCTGCCTGCTCAACTACCGGTATTCGCACCGTCCCTCCTTCCCGGTCCTCCAGTCGCTGATGCCGGGCGGCAGTGTCATCTGCTTGGCGTGCATCGTGGGCGGTGTCATCAGCACGGTGCACGACGAGCTGCTCTCCCGCGGCTTCCTGCTGTTCATCGGCACCTTCGCCGTTGTCCTCTGCCATAACTCACTGGGCTACCTGCTGGGCTGGACCGCCGGACGCACCGCCGGCTTCGGCACGGCGAAGAAGCGGACCCTGTCCATCGAAGTGGGGATGCAGAACGCCGGACTGGCCACGGTGCTGGCAGGCACCTTCTTTGCCGCCCAGCCCTTGGCAGTGCTGCCCTGCGCCATCTCCTGCGCCTGGCACAGCATCTCCGGTACCCTGTTGGCGGGACTCTTCCTGCATTCAGAGAGGCGCAAACGATAACAGAGGATAATCGTATTTGGCAATGAAGACAGACAAAATTTCGGCAATATCCTTATCTATTGCCGAGATTTTGAAGATTAGACTTATTCCACTTGGCTTGAATTTCAAACATCTATTCGTATCATGAAAATAATCAAACTATTGATTTTGGGAATTCCCATGTTGTTCGCAGGCTGTTCTGGCAATAAAAATCCAGTCCTGCCAATCGATTTATCAGGCTGTACAGTTTCTCATGTGAAGATTACTCTTGACGAAGATTATTATGCATCCGTCACCCAACACATTACAGACACATCCTTCGTCATTTTGCATGAGAATACAACCACTATGTTTACTGATGCAGATAAAATAATAGCCTGCCATGACAGATACTACATCGTTGACCAAAGTGCATCAAGAACAGTGGTGTCTTTCAATAAGAACGGACAACCGATAGCTCGTTACGGTCAGGTAGGACAAGCGCCTGGAGAATATGTTTTTCCATGGGATATTGATGTAGATGAGACAGGAGTGTACATATTGGATACAAACTCCAAAAAGGTGATTCATTATACCGAAGACGGCAGGTTCGTAAACGAGCGGCGGATTCCTTTCCATGCAGATGCCTGTAAACGACTGAAAGACGGGGGCTTCTTGTTCAACCTGACTCCGGACGGCACACAATTGCCCAGTCTGGTCTATACCGATTCATTGATGCATATCTTCAGACGGGTACAACCTTATCAGAAAGGGTATGTAGGAGGATGTTCTACCAACAATATTTTCCGTACGGGCACTTCGGGAATCAGCTTCTATCGCTCTCCTTCAGACACTTTGCTACTGTTGGATGAAACGGGTGCCATACAAGCCGTCATGGCATTTGATTTCCAGGACAAAAAGATACCGGAACAGGCTAAAACGGATTACATGGCTTTTCGTAGAAACAGTTCTGCTGATGACTATCTGAGGTGGGTCAATACCCCCATAGCCATTAACGACAGTATTTGGATAGGCTTGGTAGAAAACAGGAACAGTCAATTTACTCTTCTTTTTAATCAGCTGACCCACCAGTGTGGGAGTCGAAAATTTACATCTTCGTCTTCTGTATATGATATGATAGAACCCATGTGCACTGACACTATAGGTTCCATTATCAGTCTTTTATGCAACGAACTGGAGGACAGATGCAGAGACTATAGGTCATTGCCTGACACAGTGAGACAGGCAATGGAAGCAGGGAATAGGGTCCTGATGATCAACCGATTCCCATGTCAAGGAGTGAAAGAGTATTTGGCCCTCCCATGAACGAGGCTGTGACCCTCTGACGAACAGGTTCATGACACTCCCACAAACGAGTTCGTGACGGTCCCATGAACGGGTTCGTCAGACCGTCACGAACGCAGTCATGACAGTACAAGAATGCCTATTATCAGGGTACAAGAATGCCTGTGCTGACCACCTTACGACAGGCATTCTTGTACCCTGACAACAGCTGTTGTCACACCTTCAGCACAGGCATTCTTACACCCGTAGGATATGCATCCTGACCTTTGTCCACTGTCTTGTCCTGCCCACCGGGCAAAGGGGCGGAGCACTTCCCTACCCGTGATTTTTGTAATTTTGCTGTCACCTGCACCTTTTCAATCATAATACACTGTATATTAATTTAATAAGTTGATAACAGAAGGGTGACAGAGGTGACAGCAAAACCATTAAATACATACTATTTAACTAAAATTTTATCCAAAAATCAGCAGTCAGCAGCACTTCGGGAGGCACATTATCCCGATTTCACGGGTCACACGGGTCGGGTCAGAAACTGAAAAGGTCATCCATGGTCAAGTGGGAGCGGAAAATATCGGCATAACTGGCACAAAGATAACTGTTTCGACGATGGGATTTGTTATAGATATGTTAAATTCTGAACAAATCAGCGTTTATTCCGCTAAATCCGCCCACAATTCACTTATTTAGCGGATTTAACTGAGGAAATACATTCCATCCTTAATAACCCTCTCAGCAGATAAGTGGCATTCTGATTGCGCGCCACTCCAGGGGTTATCTTGTAACTATACGTCACATGGTCCGTCAGTGCTATCTCAAAGCAGTAGTTGTGGAAACGGGCGGGATGCTCGTCAGACATCTTTGAGAGTTCGAGGTCATGGGTGGCTATAATGCCTGTGGCCGGCAGCCGGGAGATGGATTCAAGGAACATGCGCGAACCGCTAAGCTTGTCGGCGGAATTGGTTCCCTTTAGTATCTCATCGAGTATTATCAGCGTGTGGCGGTTTTCACGACAAGTGGCGATAAGCTGTTTCAGGCGCAACAGTTCGGCGTTGAAATAACTGATGCCGTGGGCAAGGTCGTCGGAAGTACGCATACTGCTGAACAAGGAAAAGACACTGACCCTCAACCGGCTGGCAAAGACCGGCATACCACACATCGCAAGGATATAGTTCACACCTAAGGAGCGGAGGAATGTACTCTTGCCCGCCATATTGGCACCCGTCACAATATAATAATGTGAGTCGGTGAGGGTGAAATCATTGGGCACAGCCTTACTTCCTAAAAAGGGATGGCTTATCCCTTCCGCACAATAAACCACCTCGTCCGCATCGACTATCTCCGCTCCCTTTGCGCAAGGCTCATTATACCGGAATGTGGCCATTGACACGAGTGCGTCAAAACGGCTTACAGTATCTATCCACTCAATCATCCTCGGCATATAACACGATTTCCATTCCGCAAACCGTCTTACAAGGAAGAAGTCGTTCAGAAAGAATGCGTTGCATAACATCCGATACAGAGGATTCCCGGTGCGGTCGAGGCTGTCCATGAACCTCTTCAGCTCTTTGAAAGAGCGAAGGGCATTGCCATCGGCACTTGACAGGCGAGAGAGCATCTCTACATTGTCCTTAGCTGAAAAATGTCCTTCGGAAATCATCTCCATCAGGGAGACATACATGCCCATCTGCTTACTGACCGCCCCGACCGTCTTGTTGATGCTGCCTAATGGTCGCGCACACAAGATGACCATCAAGAACAGTTGCAGCAAGCCCCACTGAAACGGTACGCCCGACGGAACAACATCCACCAAAGCCGCAACGAAGAAAGAAAGGAATCCTACCACCGAGACCACTGCAACCGCCATCGCCCCGGAAGAAGAAGCGAACGAAGGCAAGGAAAGGGATTTTGCCTTTTCCACAACTTCCACGACCTTGTCGGTATCAATCAGGTCTCCCCTCAACTGTCCCACAGCCATGAACGCGGTTCGCAAGCTCTCGTCAAGGGCCAGTTCGTGGATAGCCTCCCTTTGGCTTTCGATTTCCTGTCTTGTCTTTGTCGCCGTCCTACTCAGCTGCCCGGCAAGGAGGTCGCTTCCCCCCGATGTGACAGTACGGTTGATGCGTTGGAAGAGCGACTGTTCTCCAAAAACATCCATATCAAAAGAGAACGCATGATGTGGGTCGATGTAGTTCTTGCCATCACGAAATGCCGTGAAATCGTCCTTGAGATAGGCCATCTCGTTCAGATACACAGCACGCACGGCCTTCAGCCTCTCCCACTTGTCACCATTAGCGACATCCATCCTCCGTGCTGCGAGATAAGCCAAGACAAACAATATGCCTAATGCAACAATGACCATTTCGGCATAGTACGTGGCATAGATGGCGATAGACAGCACTACCAAAAGAAATGCCGACAACTGGGCCGCAACCAGCCATCGCCCCTTCTTCTCGCAGTGACGTATCTCCCCGGCCACTTTCTCAGCCTTCTCTTCGTATTGGCTATAGACAGCACTCTTCTGTGCCCCCATCTGTTTCAGTATTTCTTCCCTATTCATGTGTAAAAAATAAATAATCTATTCTCTGGTATTATGCAAACAAGCCATCCATTGTCAACAGCCTATGGATGGTATGGGTGTCGGAGCCGGAAAGCTTATTTCATCCCTCTCTCTAACAACCTTACCAACTTGTCAAACGACTTGTTCATCTCGTTCCAATGCCTGCCCTTGCCCACCGTGTTATACAGCAAGGCCGAGGCAGCGGGGGCATTGACAGTGCCCACATATCGGGACACTGTGGATTCTTGGATTTTCTCCACATAATGCCAAGCTGACACACGCATTCCTTACCCCCTTATCATCCACGAACGTCAATTCCCTGCCAATCATATCATCAATGATGCCTTATAGATAGGCAGAGCGTGAGTTTCTGATACAGCTTCCCCACTCGTCTGGCACCCTCTATCAAGAAAGCCACCCGTCCGCTCTGTCTTCTTCCACCTCCAAAGCGTGTCAAGTATCTTTCTTCTCATAGCCATATGTATGATTTTCGCATCAAAATTACTGATTTATATTAGATTAAGCAAATAATGCGGCCTCTTATTGCACCAAAACATGATTTCTGAACGATAATACGTATGGCAGTAAGTCCGATTGTCCCCGTTTCCTTACGGACTCCACAAAATGAAGCAGGTTATTCTTATCAATTACTTAGCGAATTTAACTGAAAAGCAGATTCAATCTGCCCGTTCAAGGAACCGACCCACAAAAAATGTGTCAGGAACAAAAGAAGACGATGGCATCGCCAACGGCCCTTCTGTCCTGACACATTTCCGTTACAGGTTGTTATCGAATAGTCGGATTATTCAAGCTTCCTTTATTGACTCCGCTTCCCGTCAACTGTTCGCTACTGGTAACTTTCACACCATTGATAGTCACATTATTGACTACAGGTGAGGAGATGGATGCCGACTCATACCACGAGCCGACCAAAGCTCCAAAACGATTGGCACTTCCTCCGATTGTCTGAGCCGTGATGACTGTATTCTCCACGCGGCAACCTGTAATGGTTCCGGATGTGAAGAAACCAATCAATCCACCCAAATGCCCCTTGAATGTCTCACCATTGTCCTCGGTATATTGAGTGTCCAAGCTACAGTCAGTAACGGTACAGTTGGCCATACTAATAGAGGTCTCACCCGTCTGGTAGCCGACCAGTCCTCCCACGTATTTGGTAGAAGTGAACACATTGTTGTCGGATACACAATTCTCCAGCGTGAATCCTGACCCGCTATGTATTTCCAGCCAACCAATAAAAGCACCGGAACTGTTCTGGCCTTGATTAGCGTTCGCCGAAGCCTCTACATTCTCCGGCTTGAATGAACCATAACTGATGGTAAGGTTCTTGATGCTGCCCGAACCGACTACCCGGCCTAACAAGGCACCATAAGCGCCTCCCTCAACCGAAAGGTTCTTGATGACCTTGTTGTTACCATCAATAGTAATGGTTGGGACATTCGTTGCCGGAGCATACGCTACACCCTTCATATCCAGATCATTCATAATCTTATAGTCCCCACCGTTATTGAACAATCCGGCAGAAGCAAGCGCCAGACCTTGTGCGGTAGAAATTTCACAGATTCCCTCACTGTTCTTCATGACACCTTCTACCATGAAGACCTTGCCATCGAAAGTCTTGGTGAAGACATTGGTCGCTTCCTTAGTAGAATTATTCAGCTCGTTCCACAGACCATTATGGATGGAGGAGTCGAAGCCTTGCGCAGTCGTATTGTCCACCGTCAGCGAACCAGAAATGCCCAATTCAGTATGCAGCTGGATAGCGGTCTTCCCAGCCACCACCTGATTGGCTCTGAACTGGCAGTCCTTGATGGTAATATTTTGTTTCAGGGTAGTCTCCGCATGGGCATAAATGGCCTTCCCTTCACATTTGAACACACAGCCCTCAAACGTAACTTGGCCAGCCGCATAAATATGTACGTTGTAATAGCTGCTACCACTCTGCACGAAGGTTGTATTCTTCGCTGACACAACAGAAGCATAGGTCACCAATGTACCTTCCACGACGCAGTCTTCATAACGTTCGGCTGTAGAATGGGACAGTCCACCATAAGCAGCTGACTTACGTTTCATGGTCAAGTGCTTGAAAGTGACATTGGCATTGTACTGCGGTGTATTTCCAGCCGACATATCAATAATGGTCTGGTCTGTACCCACACCTTCCAGCGTCACCTCACGGTCTGCGAACCCTACAGTGGGCATCGCATACGTCCCTGCCATCAGCTGAACGGTCACATCGCCGGTGGTCTTGGCCAATGCCGTAGCAATGTCCCCATAAGGAGTACCGTTCACCTTCACGGTCCCTTCAGTGTCGATAACCGTTACCACAACTCCTTCAAGGGTGTTATTGGATTCCGTAATCGTAGGACTCGATACACGAGTACCTCCATAGAGTGCCTGGGTCACATTTGCATCGAAACCAATGACGGACGTTCCAGCGGCAACAGTATTCCCGGTGAGGGTAAAGACCGTACCGGAAGTCAGCTCACCGACCAACCCCCCTACCATCAACTTGCCCACATTAGCAGCCTGATATTCGGCAGAAGCATTCGACCGGACTGTGCCAGAGAAACTACAGCCGGACACGGTCACATCGCCGCCTTGCTGGCCGACCACTCCACCTACCTTACGGGTACCTTCTACGCTGACACCAACAACCGAACAGTTATCCAGTGACTTTGTTCCTTCGCAATAATAGCCAATGATACCACCTACTGCATCTCCTTCCAGGTTATCCTGCAGATACGTTCCTTTCACATAACTGCCCGCCATTCCGTTGACGGAACACTGACTGACAGCGGCATAACCAGTACCGGCAATACCACCCACCTGATAATTACCTTCTATCTGGACAGTGCCTTCCACCTTGCAGTTTGTCACTGTTCCTGTGTAGGCCGAACCCGCAATGGCACCCACCTGGCTCTGTCCTTTCACATTCACGTTCTTCAAGGCCAAGTTGTCAATCTTTCCCGGGGTCACCAACTTTCCGAAGAAGCCGACACCGACAGCGGAAGGCTGCTGGACGTTCAGGTTAGAGATGGTTTTTCCATTGCCGTCAAAGGTCATGGCAAACGGATGCTCGGAAGTACCCATCGGTGTCCAGTTGACATTGCTCATATCAATGTCATCGCTCAACATAATCTTATCGACATGTGTCAGGGTTGTCTGCCGGTCTGCTTCTCCGGTCTGGTTGATGGCAGCCGCCAGTTTCAACAGTTCGGAAGCTGTACCCACCTGATAAGTGATGAGGCTGCTTGCAGAATTGGTCAATACCTTCACAACTCCATGAATCTCCACACTACCTTTCGTCACAGTCAGCTGGTCGATGACCACATCCTCACCGACCACCAAGGTATTATCAGCAGTAGAGGCTGTTACCGATGTATAGGTACCGTTGTTCATGTTGACAGAAGTATTCTCTGCGGTTACCGTCAGGTTGCTCACGGTTCCTGTTGAAGACAATTCCAACGCTGCAGGCTTCTGGGTGTCACTGGCACCTGCTGCATATTGAATCGTCACCGGGCTGGAAGCAGGAACCGCCGGCAAGGTCAATGACGTACTGTTGGTCGTTTTCGGCAGGACAATCGTTCCTCCGTTGCCTTCGATAGAAGAGATGCTGACCGAAGTAGCTCCATTGGCAAAGGCCGTATTGGCTTCGGCAATCGTCTGAACGACCAAAGGTTCCACATTATGGTCATTCTCGTAACTCGGGTCTATCTTGATATTGAAGGTCACGTCACCTGTCAGAATCTGACCGATGATGTTCGTGCGCCAGTTGCGCTGTACTGGTACAGAACTCAATCCATCGTGCAGGGTAATCGGCGACTTTCCGTCGGCATAAAAGGTGAAGGAAGCGTCTTCCAATGTGGCCTGCGCACTTCCTGTGGTGGCATCGTTGACCAGAATATAGGTCATGGACAGATAATGATAGCTTTCTTTAGTTCCATCATTATCCATGTCCACCATCAGGGACTCAGAAGGAATGCCACCCTTACCCCATGCCGCATCTACCGGGGTGCTGACTGTGCCATCCAACAGATTGATGGTAGAAGCCACCTTCTTGATGGTTGCCTCCGATTGGGTCACTGTCACCCCCGAAGCCGTTGCAGCAGCCCATTCTTCAGCGGATACGCCGACATTGATTTGAGCCAACGCACGTTTTAAGGTCACCGTTCTTGTCTCGTTGTTCTGGACCGTTATCTGCTCCGCAGCATAAAAAGCATCCCATGCCTCGTCATTGTTGACAGCATTCACATAGTTGACGCTTACCGCTTTCAGGTCAGCGGTGTTATAAGCCGTACAGGCAGGATTCTGTGCCCAAAAGGCCACCTTGTAAGTCTGCCCTTTGGCCAGCTTGATAGTGATGGGATGAGCAGCGGCAGTCATGTTGCCCGCTACCGTCTCCACCTTTTGAGACTGGTTGCCTTCGAACACCGGCAAGACAGTCCCCGACTCATCGTACACCGCATATACCAGTTGCTTGGCCTGACTGCCGTCGCTGATGGCACGCGACAGCGAGTGATTCCCTTCGAGGTTGAGTGAGAAGGTCACTTCCACCTCATTTCCATTACCGCCCGACGGATTGTCCTGGTCGGAACAGGATGCGAATGACAGCAACGCGACCGCCACCAGCAGAAAGAAAGAAAAACGCTTCATAATGAATGTAATTAATTAGTGAATAATAGTATGTTTAAAAACTCATTCTTCAAGAAGAAAAGGTTAAGGGAGCATGATATTGTATTCTCCATCGTAATCAGGATTCACCATCACCCCTCCATTCGTTTCCTGCATCAGGAACTCGCCACGCATGACTGTGTGACAACTCCTGCGGAGCGGGACACGGATAGCATCAGTCATCGCCAATTGGACACCTGCCCTGTCGAACAGCCCGATACGGACGGTCACCGACGACTCTGTACCATTGACAAACACGTAATCGAAGCCCATCGACGCTTCCGCATCACTGATACGGGTCAGACGAGATTCGAAAGTCACTCCCGTCCGCGAATCGACCGGCTTGTCCGTAAAAAGGCTATAGGAGCAAGGCATGAATCCCACATACTGGAACACCACCTTGTAACGGTCCAGCTGGTCTATTTCTTTCCCTGCTTGGGGCACCCTTCCTGCCAGCAGCTCGGCTTTCTGCACAAATGCCGTAAGGTCTTCGGTAATGAATTCGAACTTTGCCAACGGACGTTCCATCGCGACCTCCACGGTATCCGGAGGCAGGTCTTCAATCGAACGGTCAATGCTTACTGTCTGGCTGCCCCGGAAGGCATCGCGGTCATCCGTGTTCGCTACATGTTCTCCCTGCAGGCGGATGCCGCTGAAATCTGCTGTATCGTAAAAACAGTCAGCGGCAGATGATGCCTCCATCCGGTCATTCCACACCATCACCTGATAGTCACCATTGGGCAAGTCTATCGAAAACTCACAGCCGGACAGGGCTGACAAAGGACGGTAGAAGACGTATTCCTTCTCACAATCCAACGAGGGTCTGCCATTGGCCTGCAAAGGATAGGCCCGGATGATGTAACGCAGCTGGTCTTCGTCTGCCTCTTCCGCCGCTCTGGATTCATACACATTTTCCTGCTGGGAGAAGTCTGTCTGATAAGACAGACGCAACAAGCATGGACGCGCGGCCGGAGGCTGTGGCAACTCATGCACGGAACAGGCGGCAAGTACTGTCGCCACCGACAGGCAGGCCGCCCCCTTCCTGAGGATTCGTTGCAGACCGTTCATCGCAAGTTCCTCCTTTTCTTTCCGCCCAGCTGACGGACCAACGACACCGCCAACTGGTCCAGTCCGAAATAGGTCTTCCGTTCGGAATAGGCCAATAAGCCGTTTGTCTGATTATAAAACTTGCTGTAATGAAGATGATAGGCTCCGACCCCTAAGGTGCACTCCAGACTCCATCTTCCGTTACGTCCTATCGGAAGCCGACAACCACCAGACAATCCTCCTCCCAGAGCCGGAGAAGACTGGTCGTAATCCTGGGTACGCCATTTTCCGCCAAAAGCATAATTATAGTAGGCACATCCGGCATGAATGCCTGCAAACCACTCCCTACGCCCCAAAAACCAGTAACGCACCTCGGGCTGGACCGCAAACGTTCGGAACTTGACTGTCGAAGTAAAATAATCCCATGCAGAAAAGGAAACAGGCAACGCAAACGACCAGTGGGAATTACACTGATACTCGACCGACGCATTCGCCACCAGCATACACCAGCTCAGGGCATTGGTCTTCAGAAACCAGCACTGGGCCTTCGTGGGGAGACATCCACCCATCACCATGGCAATGATGAATCCTGCATACTTTCTGCGTATTGTCATGACAGCTTTCAGTTATTTCTCTCCGCCGTTTTCCAAGCGGACTTTTACAACAAAAGAAGGACGTGGAAACTGTTCGAATGTTATTGTCCGTTCTGAGGTATCGCCAAACACCATCCACTCAAACAATAACATGACAGCCCACGCCCATGAGAATATAACTCCCGCTGTCTGCCCGCAGGCAGACAGCCCAAGTCAATAACAAGGGGGTGAGCGTTTTTGTTATCTATTGTGCTTGAGTGGGTAGAAAATTGGCGATTTTCAGAACAAGAACAATATCATTAAAAACGCTCTTCAATAATATATAAATAATGTAGAAGTCCCAGCTATCTTCCACGTAAGGAAGAGAAACTTCCACGGGGCAAATATAATGTTTATTTCTTTATCCAGCAAATTATCTTTATACTTTTTCGGAAATATCGTTACCAAGGATGTTCACCAGCTGAGACTGATTCCCGAAATCCTACACAGGTGCGAGAACCAGTCCCTTATTGCTCAGGGCAAGTCCACCTTATAGTAAATGGCTTCCGGCTCTTCCTTACAGAGGAACTGGAGCATATAGAGGGGCAGGTATTTGATACGTCCCACCACACGGACGTTCGCACCGGACAAGACCACGGCCTCACGTACATTGTATACTGAATCGGACAGGATATTCGACAGCGCATTGTGACGCTGGTAAGACTTGCCCGACTTTACTTCAATGGGCAGGGCAACTCCTCCTTTCTCGATGACAAAATCCACTTCACCCTGCTTTTTGCTGTTGAAATAATAAAGGTCGAAACCATGACACCGGAGTTCCTGTGCTACCAGATTCTCATAGACCGAACCGAAATTGAGATTCGGGTCATCATCGAGAATCCTCATCTGGATGCCTTCCGCATAAGAAGCGGACAACAGACCGACATCACTCTGGAACAGCTTGAACAGGTTCCTGGAACGAGAAAGCACTAAGGGGACTCTTGGCTCATCCACACAAAAAGCAGGCAAAGCCACTCCCGCATCCTTCAACCAGATAAAACTGTTCTCGTAACGTGAGAACTTGACGTGCTCGTTCAGGTTCTTCAGGATGAAACGCTTGTTCTTGGCGTTCAGCTCGGGTGGTATCAACTGGAAAATCTCACGGATGTAGAGTTTGTTATCCGGATCGTATTTCGCTATGTCCATCTGATACAACCGGAGGATGGCTCGTTGTTCCTCCATCACCAACTGGAGATTGTTCGTGTCCAAATACTTTTGCACGACTGCCGGCATCCCTCCTACAATAAGGTACAAGCGCACGATAGACATCAACTTGTCGTGCACCACCTCATCCACTGGTCGTGAATGCTGCCAACATTCACGCAGGTGAAGCATCACCCTTTCTGAAACTCCCACAGCACCCATGAACTCTTCCAAATCGAGCGGAAACATTTCCCAACTATCAATAAACCCTACCGGTGCCGAACGGAGGTCCTTCAACTCCACTCCTAACATCGAACCGCTCATGATGTAACGGAAACTACCTTCCTCCACCAGAAACTTGACAGCCGTGAGTGCTTCCGGACATTCCTGTATCTCATCGAGAAATACTAATGTCTCTCCTGCAACCAGCTCATCCGAAGCAAAGGCCGACAGCCGCACCAACATGTCTTGTACATCTGTAGCCTTCCTGAAGATATTACGTGCCGTGGGCTGTTCCACAAAGTTGATTTCTATGTAATGACGAAAATGCGACTGGCCGAAATGACGCACAGAAAACGACTTTCCGGTCTGTCTGGCACCTGTCAGCAGCAACGCTTTCCGGTTATTGTCGTAGAAATCACATAACTTACTTGTAATCTTACGTTTAATCATAATTTGTCCGTTTTTCCAATGCAAATATAGGCTATTTTGTCCGTTTTTCCAACATGAAAACACTGCATTTTGTCCGTTTTTCCAATTATTGGGCACAGGCCTGGGCCGCTGAGAATCGAAAAATCGGGAGCGCGTGAGGGAACGGGCGTGATTTCGCGATTCTCACGCGTCCAACGGAGGAGCGGCAATGCGGCAGAGGAGGTGCCGCGATGCTACAGAGGCGGGCCCGACGGCGACAACGGTCATTCCTCTCCCAACGAGAGCAGCAGGCCGATGACCTCGGCATAATTCTTCTGGCCGGACGGAATATTGTTCCCCTTCAAGTAGAAATGATAGAGCCGCTCCTGCACGGCACCCAGCAGTGGGCTGTACTTAGCGTGCCAGTAGTCACGCTGGGACACGTACTGTTCCACCACCTCAGGACGGACCGTCCGCAACCATTCGCGATAATCGGACTCGGAAAGGACAGAACGGGCGTTAGAGGCTACGTAACCGAACAGACCGAAATAGCCGCTGTAGCGGATGCGGGCATCGGACGAGGTGGTGCAGACGCGGTAGGCCCAGTAGTTGGCTTCGGCCTCGCCGCTCACGCCGAGCAGGTGGGACAGCTCGTGGGCATAGATGAAGGGGTACTGCTCCGGCAGCAGGTCGTGGTTGAGGTGGGACTCGGCAAAGAAGGGACCCATATAACCCAGCACGCCGACCGATGAGTAGAGGGAGTTGCAGCACGAACGCTTGGGGCACTGCCAGGCGGCGGGACGCGACAGACCGTAACGGGAGGGAACCTGAAGGAATGCCGAACGGATGGAGTCGCGGTACTCGGGGAAACGGTCCGTACCGCCGCAAGCGGTCACCGACGCATTGAGCCGGGAGGTGTAACCGGACAGGAACGACCGGAAGCGGGCTTCCTCGAACGGGGCGGGCTCCACCTGCATCCGCCGGCACAGGCCGTCGCGGAAATAGTTCAGTCCCCAGCCCCAATAGAACCAGACGTACATCCACAACGCCGCCTCGCCTACCGTGCCGCCTATCCGCTTCCAGCGTACACCCCGCCGCCGTGCCCAAGGGATGCCGATAAGGGCCGCCGACACTGCGGCCAGCACCAGGACCTCGTCGAGCGAGAAGGGAACAGCCGCTGCCATCCAGGAGAGGACACGGGAGATGACAGGGTACAGGCGGAGGGCATAAGCCTCGCCCAGCCCCGGACAAAAACGGACCGACAGCACCCCCACTGCCAGCACAGCGAGGACGGCCCGGCGAATCGTGCACGTACGTAGTGTTTTCATAGGGACAAAGTTACCGTTTTCGGCCGAAATTATGTACTTTTGCCCCGACAAAAGATGTTTCATTTTAAAAGTATTTTTCCATGGTTCTGAACTATATTTGGGTAGCCTTCTTCCTGTGCGCCTTCGCGACCGCCGCGGTACGCCTGGTCTGCTTCGGCGACACGGACGTGTTTCCCGCCCTCATCAACTCCACTTTCGAATCGTCGAAGACCGCCTTCGAGATTTCCCTCGGACTGACAGGTGTCCTGTCGCTCTGGATGGGCATCATGCAGGTGGGCGAGAAAGGCGGTGTCATCGGTTTCTTCGCGAAACTGCTCAGCCCGCTGTTCTGCCGACTCTTTCCGGACATCCCGAAAGGGCATCCGGTGACGGGCAGCATCTTCATGAACCTGGCCGCGAACATGCTGGGACTGGACAACGCCGCCACACCGTTAGGACTGAAAGCCATGGAAGGGCTGCAGGCACTGAACCCGCAAAAGGACACAGCCAGCAACCCGATGATTATGTTCCTCGTGCTGAACACCTCAGGACTGACCCTGATTCCTATCAGCATCATGGTCTATCGGGCACAACTCGGGGCCGCACAGCCGACCGACGTGTTCATCCCCATCCTGCTGGCCACGTTTTTCTCGACACTGGCCGGCATCATCGCCGTCAGCCTGTACCAGCGCATCCGGCTGCTGAACCGGCCTATCCTGCTCTTCTTCGGCGGGACGAGCTTAGTCATCGGCACCATTATCTACTGCTTCACCACGATGGAGAAGGAGCAGATTGACGTGTGGTCCACCACCCTTGCCAATGTCTTCCTTGCCGTCATCATCACGGGCTTCATCGTGGCGGGGGTGCGGAAGCGTGTCAACGTCTATGACGCGTTCGTGGAAGGCGCCAAGGAAGGGTTCTCCACCGCCGTGCGCATCATCCCTTACTTAGTGGCCATCCTGGTGGCCATCGGCGTGTTCCGCGCGGCGGGCTGCATGGACTTCCTCATCCAAGGGGCAGGCCGGTTAGTGGAGCTGTGCGGAGCGGACAGCGACTGCGTGGCCGCCCTGCCCACCGCCCTGATGAAACCACTCAGCGGCAGCGGGGCGCGGGGACTGATGGTGGACGCCATGAACACCTACGGGGCCGACTCGTTCGTGGGACGGCTGGCCTGCGTCTTCCAAGGGTCCACCGACACCACCTTCTACATCCTGGCTGTCTATTTCGGCAGCGTGGGGGTGGTCAAGACCCGGCATGCCGTGACCTGTGGCCTGCTGGCCGACGCGGCGGGCATCATCGCCGCCATCGTCATGGGCTCTATTTTCTTCAATGTCTAATCTGCTAAACCAACCATTATGATTACGTATCAAACCGAGGGCGTGGAAATGCCCGACATCCATCAAGCAGCCACCACCGCCTGGATAAAGGCAGTGGCCGAATCGTACGGGAAACGGGTGGGCGACATCGCCTACATCTTCTGCTCGGACGAGAAAATCCTGGAGGTGAACCGCCAGTACCTGCAACACGATTATTACACCGACATCATCACCTTCGACTACTGCCAGGGAAAGCGGCTGTCGGGCGACCTGTTCATCAGCTTGGACACCGTCCGCACGAACGCCGAGCAGTTCGGCGCTCCCTACGACACGGAGCTGCACCGCGTCATCATCCACGGGGTGCTGCACCTCATCGGCATCAACGACAAGGGACCGGGTGAGCGGGAAATCATGGAGGCCGCCGAGAACAAGGCATTGGCCCTGCTGCAGGAGTGACTGGGAAAAAGCGTATCTTTGCAAGCGAAACCAAAACAACAGACGATATGGAATTCAAGTACGACGTTATCGTAATCGGCGCCGGCCACGCGGGCTGCGAAGCCGCCGCCGCCGCCGCGAACCTCGGGTCGAAGACGTGCCTCATCACGATGGACATGAACAAGATCGGACAGATGAGCTGCAACCCGGCCGTGGGCGGCATCGCCAAAGGACAAATCGTCCGGGAGATTGACGCACTGGGCGGCTACATGGGACTGGTGACCGACCGCACGGCCATCCAGTTCCGGATGCTGAACCGCTCGAAGGGACCGGCCATGTGGAGTCCCCGCGCGCAGTGCGACCGGGGCAAGTTCATCTGGGCCTGGCGGGAGGTGCTGGAGAACATCCCCCACCTGCACATCTGGCAGGACACGGTGGAGGAAGTCCTCGTGGAGAACGGCGAGGTGACCGGCGTGGTGACCTGCTGGGGAGTGACGTTCCATGCCCGGTGCGTGGTGCTGACGGCAGGGACGTTCCTGAACGGACTGATGCACATCGGGCGCAAGATGCTGCCCGGCGGACGCTGCGCCGAACCGGCCTCGTACCACCTGACCGAGTCGCTCACCCGCCACGGCCTCACGGCAGGACGGATGAAGACAGGCACACCGGTGCGCATCGACGCCCGCAGCGTGCGCTTCGACCTGATGGACATCCAGGACGGGGAGAACGACTTCCACCGCTTCTCGTTCATCAGCGAGCCGCGTCCCCTGCGGCAACTGCCCTGCTGGACCTGCTTCACCAACGAGGAGGTGCACGCGACCTTGCGCGGCGGACTGGCGGACTCACCGCTCTACAACGGACAAATCCAAAGCATCGGGCCGCGCTACTGCCCGAGCATCGAGACCAAGATAGTGACCTTCCCGGACAAGCCGCAGCACCAGCTGTTCCTGGAGCCGGAGGGGGAATCCACCCACGAGCTCTACCTGAACGGCTTCTCGTCGTCGCTCCCGATGGAGGTGCAGTTAGAGGCACTGAAGAAGATTCCGTGCTTCCGCGACGTGACGCTCTACCGCCCCGGCTACGCCATCGAGTACGACTTCTTCGACCCGACCCAGCTGCGGCATACCTTGGAGTCGAAACTCGTGCGCAACCTGTTCCTCGCCGGACAGGTGAACGGCACCACCGGTTACGAGGAGGCGGGCGGCCAAGGCATCGTGGCGGGCATCAACGCCCACATCAACTGCCACGGCGGAGCGCCCTTCGTGCTGGGACGGGACGAGGCGTACATCGGAGTGCTCATTGATGACCTTGTGACCAAGGGCGTGGACGAGCCGTACCGGATGTTCACCTCGCGCGCCGAATACCGCATCCTGCTCCGGCAGGACGACGCGGACATGCGATTGACCGAGCGTTCCTACCGGCTGGGTCTTGCCAAGCAGGACCGCTACGACCGGCTCTGCAGCAAGCGGGCGGAAGTGGAACGGCTCATCGGCTTCGCCCGCCAGTATTCCGTCAAGGCCGACCGCATCAACGACGCGCTGGAGAATCTCGGGGCCACCCGCCTCACCCATGGCTGCAAGCTCATCGACCTGCTGGCCCGTCCGCAACTGAACATCGGCAACCTGTCGCCCCTCATCCCGGCCTTCCGCGAGCAGGTGGAGCTGGTGAAGGAGCCGAAAGACGAGACCCTCGAAGCTGCCGAAGTGCTCATCAAGTACCAGGGCTACATCGACCGCGAGCGGGGCATCGCCGACAAGATACACCGGTTAGAGGCCATCCGCATCCGGGGGAAGTTCGACTACACACAGCTGCAGTCCCTCTCTACCGAGGCGCGGCAGAAGCTGGTAAAGATAGACCCCGAGACCCTGGCCCAGGCCAGCCGCATTCCCGGCGTGTCTCCCAGCGACATCAACGTGCTGTTAGTGCTGATGGGGCGGTAAGCGGACGATGTTCCACGTGAAACAACTTATTTAACGAACGCACATAAAAGATTGTATATGAACACAGAAACATTAAAGCAAAACCTGCGGGAAATACCTGATTTCCCGAAACCGGGCATCCTGTTCTACGATGTCACGACCCTCTTCAAGAACCCCGAGTGCCTGCAAGGCATCATCGATGAGCTGTACGAGCTCTACAAAGACAAAGGCATCACCAAGGTGGTGGGCATCGAGTCGAGAGGCTTCATCTTTGGTGCGGCACTGGCCGCCCGCCTGGGAGCCGGGTTCGTGATGGTGCGCAAGCCGGGCAAGCTGCCCGCCGAAGTAGAGGAAGAGAGTTACCAGAAAGAGTACGGGACAGATACCATCCAAATCCACAAGGATTCCATCGAGCCGAAGGACGTGGTGCTGCTCCACGATGACCTGCTGGCCACCGGAGGCACCATGTCGGCCGCCTGCCGCGTGGTGAGACGGCTCGGAGCCCGGCAGCTGTACGTGAACTTCGTCATCGAGCTGACGAACCTGAACGGACGCAAGGCCTTCGATGAGGGAACGGAAATCACCACCCTGCTTCCCCTGTAATCCTCAGCCCTTCCCCGCCCCATGGAACGACTCGACACCGACGCTTACCTGAAAGGCATCGTCAGCAACCTGCCCGAAGGCCCCGGCATCTACCAATACCTGAATGCCGAGGGCACCATTATCTACGTAGGCAAGGCGAAGAACCTGAAGCGGCGGGTCTATTCCTACTTCACCAAGGAACAGGCCTCCGCCAAGACCCGCATCCTCGTGAGCAAGATCGCCGACATCCGCTACATTGTGGTCAACACGGAAGAGGACGCGCTGCTGCTGGAGAACAACCTCATCAAGCAATACAAGCCACGCTACAACGTGCTGCTGAAGGATGACAAAAGCTACCCGTCCATCTGCGTGACCAACGAGTATTTCCCACGGGTGTTCAGCACCCGGAAGATTGTCCGCAACGGCTCCACGTACTACGGGCCCTACAGCCACGTGCCGTCCATGTATGCCGTGCTCGACCTCATCAAGAAGCTCTACCCGCTGCGCACCTGCCACCTGGCCCTGACCCCAGACAACATCGGGCAAGGCAAGTTCAAGGTCTGCTTAGACTACCATATCAAGAAGTGCAAAGGGCCCTGCACAGGACTGCAGTCGCACGAAGAGTATATGCGCAACATCGGCGAGATAAAGGAAATCCTGAAGGGCGACACGCAGTCCATCAGCCGCACGCTGATGGACGAGATGCAGCGGCTGGCCGGCGAGCTGCGCTTCGAGGAGGCGCAGGCGGTGAAGGAGAAATACGAGCAGATAGAAAGCTACCGCGCGAAGAGCGAAGTGGTGAGCCGCGTGCTCCACAACATCGATGTCTTCTCCATCGAGACCAACGAGAGCTCGGCCTACATCAACTACCTCCACATCACCAACGGCTGCATCAACCAGGCCTTCACCTTCGAGTACAAGACGCGCCTGAACGAGACCAAGGAGGAGCTGCTGCAACTCGGCATCGTGGAGATGCGCGAACGCTACCACAGCACCTCGAAGGAAATCATCGTGCCGTTCGAGGTCAACCTCGAAATGGACGGCATCCGCTTCGTCATCCCCCAGCGTGGCGACAAGAAGCACCTGCTGGACCTGTCGCTGCTCAACGTGAAGCAGTACAAGGTGGACCGGCTGAAGCAGGCGGAGAAGCTGAACCCCGAACAGCGGAGCGTGCGGCTGATGAAGGAAATCCAGGAGCAGCTGCACCTGCCGAAACTGCCGATGCACATCGAGTGCTTCGACAACTCGAACCTGCAGGGAGCGGACGCGGTGGCGGCGTGCGTGGTCTTCAAGAAGGCAAAACCCAGCAAACAGGACTACCGGAAATACCTCATCAAGACCGTGACGGGTCCCGACGACTACGCCTCCATGCAGGAGGTGGTGCGCCGACGCTACACCCGACTGCTCGCGGAGGAGGCGGAACTGCCCGACCTCATCCTGACCGACGGCGGCAAGGGACAGATGGAGGTGGTGCGCGAGGTCATCGAGGACGAGCTGCACTTAGACATCCCCATCGTGGGACTGGCCAAGAACGCCCGGCACCGCACCTCGGAAGTGCTGTACGGCTTCCCGCCCCTGCGCGTCGGCATCCAGCAGGGCACTCCCCTCTTCCATCTCTTAGAGAACATCCAGGACGAAGTGCACCGGTTCGCCATCACCTTCCACCGCGCCAAGCGGAGCAAGAGCCAGGTGGCCTCGGCGCTCGATGGCATCAAAGGCATCGGTGAGAAGCGGAAGACCGCCCTGCTGAAAGCGTTCAAGAGCGTGGCCCGCATCCGGCAGGCCTCGCCCGAGGAGATAGCGGCGGTCATCGGCGAGGCGGCCGCCAAAAACGTGCTGGAAGCCCTTTCGGGAACCAAATAGATTTCGTACTTTTGCGCAGCGTTAAGCATGTATCAACCCTAAAAAATAGAAAAGGAAATAGCATGAGAACAGTCATCCAACGAGTGAGCCGTGCCTCCGTCACCATCGGAGGTGCCTGCAAGTCCGCCATCGGCGAAGGCTTCCTGATACTGGTCGGCATCGAGGAGGCCGACACGCAGGAAGACGCCGACTGGCTGTGCAAGAAAATCATCGGACTCCGCGTCTTCGACGACGAGAACGGCGTGATGAACAAGTCCGTCCTCGACGTGGACGGAGAGCTGTTAGTGGTCAGCCAATTCACCCTGATGGCCTCCACCAAGAAGGGGAACCGCCCCTCCTATATCCGGGCGGCCCGCCACGAGACCGCCATCCCCCTCTACGAATACTTCTGCAACGAACTGAGTATCGCCCTGGGCAAGCAGGTGGGCACCGGCGAATTCGGCGCGGACATGAAAGTGGAGTTGCTGAACAACGGCCCCGTCACCATCTGTATGGACACCAAAAACAAAGAATAGCACCATGACCCTCGAAGAAGCACAGAAAGCCGTCGATGACTGGATCAAGACCTACGGTGTCCGCTACTTCAGCGAGCTGACCAATATGGCCATCCTGACCGAAGAAGTGGGCGAAGTGGCGCGCATCATCGCACGCACCTACGGCGACCAGTCGTTCAAGAAAGACGAGAAGAACAACCTGGCGGACGAGCTGGCGGATGTACTCTGGGTACTGCTCTGCCTCGCCAACCAGACCGGCGTGGACATGACCGAAGCCCTCCGCCGGAACCTGGAGAAAAAGACCCGCCGTGACAAAGACAGACATAAGAACAACCCCAAATTAAGCGAACCATGAAGTACGAAGAAGAAGATATGACCTTGCTCTTCGATGCCGAAGACAAGGAACACCTGCACCAGCCCAGCCAGTATGAGACGGCGCTGGCAAAGTACATCACCGACCTGAAGGACGACACCGTCGCCCACCAGACAGCCCGGCTGATAGAGGAACACCTGGTAGAAAACAACACCCGGGAGGTGAAGAAATTCCTCTACCACTGCATTGACCTGACCACCCTGAGCAGCACCGACAACGAGCCGAGCGTAATGCAGCTCACCCAGACGGTGAACGACTTCGTGGACCAGCATCCCGACCTGGACAATGTGGCCGCCATCTGTGTCTATCCGAACATGGCGGAAATCGTGAACGACACCTTAGAGGCCGACGGAGTGAAAATCGCCTGCGTGGCGGGCGGGTTCCCCTCCTCGCAGACCTTCGCCGAGGTGAAGGTGGCAGAGGCGGCCATAGCCCTGCACACCGGTGCTGACGAGATAGACATCGTGCTCCCGGTGGGCAAGTTCCGCTGCGGTGACTACGAAGGACTGTGCGATGAAATCGGCGAGCTGAAGGATGTCTGCGGCGAGCATATCCTGAAGGTCATCCTGGAGACCGGCTTGCTGGGCAATGCCTCGGACATCAAGAAAGCAGCCATCCTGGCCATGTACTCGGGAGCGGACTTCATCAAGACCTCTACCGGGAAAGAAGGCACGGGCGCCACACCCGAGGCGGCGTTCGTGATGTGCCACGCCATCAAGGAGTACTTCCTGGAGACCGGCCGCAAAGTGGGCTTCAAGGCTGCCGGCGGCATCCGCACCGTACACGACGCACTGGTCTATTACACCCTGGTCAAGGAAATCCTGGGTAAGGAATGGCTCAGCAATGAACTGTTCCGCATCGGCGCCAGCCGCCTGGCTCCCCTCCTCTTAGAGGAAATCACAGACTAAAGGCCTCCCCCATCGCGGCGGTCGCGGACGGGCTACCGCCAAGAAGAAGGGAAGAGAGAGCCGGCCCTGCCTGCTCTCTCTTCCCTTCTCTATCTTCAGAACGGTTCGGTCCGGTCCCGCGTCCGGAACGGCCTCATTTCACCCGTTCAATCACAAAGTCGATGTATGCTTCCAGCGCATCGCGCAGCTCCGGGTCGGCCGTGACGGGCAGCAGTTCCAACGCACGGTCACGGTAGCCGCGCATCACCTGTTCGGCGTACGCGATCCCCCCTTGCTCCTTCACCTGCTCCACGAAGGCAGCAATCTCCTCGGGAGTGGCGGACAGCCGACGGATGCGCAACGCCATAGCCTTCATCTCCTCCGAGGCCGTCGTGTTCAGCACGTGCAGGGCAGGCAAGGTCAGCTTGCCCTCCACCATATCATTACCGGTCGGCTTACCCAGTTCGGGCGACTCGAAGTAATCGAAAATATCGTCCTTAATCTGGAAGGCAATGCCAATCAGCTCGCCGAACGCCGCCGCCCGGCGGATACTCTCCTCGTCCGCTCCTCCCGAACAAGCACCCATCTCCGCACTGGCAGTAAAGAGCGCGGCGGTCTTCTTGCGGATGACATCGAAATACACCGCTTCCGAAAAGTCCGTGTTGCCGGTATTCGCCAACTGGATGATTTCGCCTTCTGAAAGGTATTGTCCCAGCCGGGCCACCAGCTCCACCAGACGGGTCTGTCCGGTCAGCGCGGCATGCTTCAGGCTCGTAGCCAGCATATAGTCGCCCACCAGCACCGATACCTTATTATTATAGACCGCATTCACCGACGACTGCCCCCGGCGCTCGTCACTCTCGTCCACCACATCATCGTGGACCAGGCTGGCGGTATGCAACAGTTCGAGGGAAAGAGCACCATGATAAGAAGAGGCCGTGACCTGTCCGGACAACTTGGCCATGAGCAACACCAACAGTGGGCGCATCATCTTGCCGTTCCGCTTCTTGATGTACCCCAGCACCTGATTCAACAACGGCGTCTCGCTCGTCAACGAATCCTCGAAAAGAGCCTTCAACTCCTCCAACTCCTGCATTACAGGCCGCCTAATTATCGCTATTTTATCCATGGTGATTGTTTTGAGCCACAAAAATACGAATAAAACGAGTAACACTCTATATTTTTTCGTACTTTTACGCAGAAAACTTAAGAATTTTATACGAATGGAGAAACTATTTCTGTTAGACGCCTACGCACTGATTTACCGTGCCTACTACGCGCTCATCAAAAACCCGCGCATCAACTCGAAGGGAATGAACACTTCTGCCATCCTCGGTTTTGTCAATACGCTGGAGGAGGTGCTGAAGAAGGAACAGCCCACGCACATCGGCATTGCGTTCGACCCCTCCGGTCCTACCTTCCGCCACGAAGCCTATCCCGCCTACAAAGCACAGCGGGAAGAGACACCGGAAGCCATCCGTCTCTCGGTTCCCATCATCAAAGAGATTATCCGCGCCTACCGCATACCCATCCTCGAAGTCAGCGGCTACGAAGCCGACGATGTCATCGGCACGTTGGCCACCCAGGCCGGACGCGCCGGCATCCGCACGTACATGATGACCCCCGACAAGGACTACGGCCAGTTGGTGGGCGAGAACGTGTACATCTACCGCCCCAAGACGGGCGACAAGGAATTTGAGGTGATGGGCGTGGACGAGGTGAAGGCGAAGTTCAACATCGGCTCCCCCACCCAGGTCATCGACATGCTGGGACTGATGGGCGACGCGGTGGACAACATCCCCGGCTGTCCGGGCGTGGGCGAGAAGACAGCGCAGAAACTCGTCGCCCAGTTCGGCAGCATCGAGCAGCTGCTGGAACGCACCGGCGAGCTGAAGGGTGCCCTGAAGGTGAAGGTGGAGAACCACCGCGAGCAGATCGCCTTCTCGAAATTTCTGGCCACCATCAAGACCGATGTCCCCCTCCCGTTGGACATGGACGCACTGAAGAGGGAGGAGCCAGACACCGACGCGCTCCGCTCCTTGTTCGAGGAACTGGAGTTCCGCACCCTCATCGAGCGAGTACTGAAAAAAGAGAAGCCGGCCGCCGCATCGGCTCCCTCCCAACCCGATCTCTTTGGATTTTTCGCGCCCGAATATACGGACGAGGCGAAAAATTCGATTCTCACGAGGCTTGAAGACCTCCCTTACGATTATCAACTGCTTGATACAGAAGCGAAGATTGACGAATTTCTTTCCAAAATCTCAACACAGAAGATTTTCAGTGTAGATACGGAGACCACCGGCACCGATCCCATCACCGCCGAACTGGTGGGAATGAGCTTCAGCTACGCCGAAAACCAGGCTTTCTACATCCCTGTACCCGCCCAACGGGAAGAGGCGATGAAAACCGTCGCCAAGTTCCGGCCCCTGCTGGAAAACCCCGACACCCTGAAGGTGGGACAGAACATCAAGTACGACCTGCTGGTGCTGGCCAACTACGGCGTACAGGTGGAAGGCCCGCTGTTCGACACGATGATCGCGCACTACGTGCTGCAGCCCGAGCTGCGGCACAACATGGACTATCTGGCGAACATCTACCTGCACTACGCACCCATCCCCATCGAAGACCTCATCGGCCCGAAAGGAAAGGGACAGCGCAACATGCGCGACCTCTCCCCCACCGAGGTGTACCGCTACGCCTGCGAGGACGCCGACATCACCCTCCGGCTGAAACAGCCGTTGGAGGAAGAACTGGAGAAGAACAACGCCCGCACACTGTTCGAGGACATCGAGATGCCCTTGGTGCCCGTCCTGGCCTACATGGAACGCAACGGGGTACGTATCGACACCGAGGCCCTGAAAGAGACCTCGCGCCACTTCACCCTGCGCATGCGGCAGTTGGAGGAAGAAATCTATCAGTTGGCCGGCCTGGAGTTCAACATCGCCTCCCCCAAACAAGTGGGCGAAGTCCTCTTCGACCGATTGAAGATCAGCGAGAAACCCAAGAAGACCAAGACCGGACAGTACGTCACCTCCGAGGAAGTGCTGGAGAGCCTCCGCCACAAGCACGACATCGTGGGGCGCATCCTCGACCACCGAGGCCTGAAGAAACTGCTTGGCACCTACATCGATGCCTTGCCTGCCCTCATCAATCCGGCCACCGGACGCATCCACACATCGTTCAACCAGACCGTCACCGCCACCGGACGGCTCAGTTCGAGCAACCCCAACCTGCAGAACATCCCTATCCGCAACGAGGACGGCAAGGAAATCCGCAAGGCCTTCATCCCCGATGATGGCTGCGAGTTCTTCTCGGCCGACTACTCACAAATCGAACTGCGCATCATGGCCCACCTCAGCGGCGACCCCCACATGGTCGAGGCGTTCCGCAAGGGGCAGGACATTCATGCCGCCACCGCCGCCAAGATATATAAGGTACCCCTTGCCGAAGTGACCCGCGAACAGCGCGGCAAGGCCAAGACCGCCAACTTCGGCATCATCTACGGCATCTCCGTCTTCGGCCTGGCCGAACGGCTCAACGTGGACCGGAAGGAGGCGAAGGAACTCATCGACGGCTACTTCGAGAACTATCCCTCCGTCAAGTCCTACATGGAGAAGAGCATCGAGGTGGCGCGCGAACGGGGCTACATCGAGACCATCTTCCACCGCAAACGCTACCTGCCCGACATCAACTCGCGCAATGCCGTGGTGAGGGGCTACGCCGAACGGAACGCCATCAACGCACCCATCCAAGGCAGTGCGGCCGACATCATCAAGGTGGCCATGGTGCGCATCTACCGCCGCTTCCGCGAGGAGGGCATCCGCTCGAAGATGATCCTGCAGGTCCACGACGAACTCAACTTCAGCGTCCTGCCCGAGGAGAAAGAGAAGGTGCGGCAGATTGTCATCACCGAGATGGAACACGCTTACACGATGGACGCTCCCCTGCAGGCGGACTGCGGCTGGGGCACCAACTGGTTAGAGGCGCACTGACCCCGGATACGGCGACAACGAAATGCACAAATAATTTCACAGGTTGGCGGTTTTTGCGTACCTTTGCAGCCTCAACCAACGAAATACAGAAAAATCATATAATTATGGCATTACAATGTGGTATTGTCGGACTGCCCAACGTGGGCAAATCGACGCTTTTCAACTGTTTATCGAACGCTAAGGCACAGGCCGCCAACTTCCCGTTCTGCACCATCGAGCCGAACGTGGGTGTCATCACCGTGCCCGATGACCGTCTCAACAAGCTCGCCGAACTGGTGCATCCGGGACGCATCGTCCCCACCACCGTAGAAATCGTGGACATCGCCGGACTGGTGAAAGGGGCCAGCAAAGGAGAGGGACTGGGCAACAAGTTCCTCGCCAACATCCGCGAGACAGACGCCATCATCCACGTGCTCCGCTGCTTCGACGACGAGAACGTGACCCATGTGGACGGCACAGTGAACCCTGTCCGCGACAAGGAAATCATCGACACTGAACTCCAGCTCAAGGACCTGGAGACCATCGAAGGCCGCATCCAGCGCGTGCAGAAGCAGGCGCAGACAGGGGGCGACAAGGTGGCCAAGCAGACCTACGACGTGCTGGTGAAATTCAAGGAAGCCCTGGAGCAGGGCAAGTCCGCCCGCACCGTACAGTTCGAGTCGAAGGACGAGCAGAAGATCGCGCACGACCTCTTCCTGCTGACCTCGAAACCCGTGATGTACGTCTGCAATGTGGACGAGGCCAGCGCCGCCACGGGCAACGCTTACGTGGAACAGGTGCGCGAGTCCGTGAAGGACGAGAACGCTGAAATCCTGGTGGTGGCCGCCAAGACCGAAGCCGACATCGCCGAACTGGACACCTACGAAGACCGCCAGCTGTTCCTGCAGGAAGTGGGACTGGAAGAGTCGGGCGTGAACCGCCTCATCAAGTCCGCCTACAAGCTCCTCAACCTGGAGACCTTCATCACCGCCGGCGAGATGGAAGTGAAGGCCTGGACCTACCGCAAGGGCTGGAAGGCCCCGCAGTGCGCCGGTGTCATCCACACCGACTTCGAGAAGGGTTTCATCCGCGCCGAAGTCATCAAGTACGAGGACTACATCCAGTACGGCAGCGAGGCCGCCGTGCGCGAAGCCGGCAAGCTGAGCGTGGAAGGCAAGGAATACATTGTGCAGGACGGCGACATCATGCACTTCAGGTTTAACGTGTAAAGCAATGAACTATCTCGTAGTAGGAACCGGCGGTGTGGGAGGCAGCATCGCCGGTTTTCTGGCCTTGGCAGGCAAGAACGTGGCCTGCATCGCCCGGGGCAAGCACCTCAAAACCATCCGCCGGCAGGGACTGCACCTGAAGTCGGACCTGAAAGGCGAGCATACCCTGCCCCTCCCCGCCTTCACCGCCGAGGAATACACCGGCCAGGCCGATGTCATCTTCGTCTGTGTGAAAGGCTATTCCATTGACTCCATCACCGATGTCATCCGCCGCGCCTCCCATCCCGGCACGTTAGTCATCCCCATCCTGAATGTCTATGGCACCGGTCCTCGTATCGGCCGGCTGACCCCCGGCGTCACCGTCATCGACGGCTGCATCTACATCGTGGGCTTTGTGTCCGGCGAGGGTGAGGTGAGCCAGATGGGCCGTGTCTTCCGCATGGTCATCGGTGCCCGTCCCGACCAAGGGGTGGCCCCCTGCCGCATAGAGGCCATCGCCGAAGACGTGCGCGAGGCCGGCATCAAGGTCGATGTCAGCGATGACATCAACCGCGACACCTTCATCAAGTGGTCGTTCATCTCCGCCATGGCCTGTACCGGCGCTTATTACGACATACCCATGGGCGAAGTGCAACACGAAGGAGAGGTACGCGACACCTTCATCGGTCTCTCCCGCGAAAGCGGTGAGATAGGCCGCCGCCTCGGCATTCCCCTGCCCGCCGACCTGGTAGAGAACAACCTGCGCATCATCGACAGGCTCGACCCGCACAGCACCGCCTCGCTGCAGAAAGACATCGCCCGCGGACACCAGTCGGAACTGCAAGGCCAGCTGTTCGACCTCATCGAACTGGGCGAACGGCTGGGCGTGGACCTGCCCACCTACCACCGCGTGGCGGCGAAGTTCCGGTCCTGAGACCTCTACCCGTACACTAACACGCCGGGCGTTGTCACTTTCTGCAAAGTGGCAACGCCCGGCTGCTGTAAGGGTTTACTGCGGTTTACTTCTTCACCTTATAGTACGGCGTGTTGTACGTCAGACGTACACCCTGACCGGTAGCACTGACAACCAGCATTGTTCCGTCCTCAGACACACTGTAGGTAGTGGTGTCGGCGGTACGGTCGGTGCGGTGATAGACCACGTCGAATATCTTCACCACATTCACGTAAGCGTTGCCCGGCATAGGAACATCCACAATCAGCTGTCCCAGACGGTTTTTCTCCGTCACGTCCGTATTGTTGATGGTCAAATAAATCTCATTGCCCTGGCAGTTGCCCTTCAGGCACTTCAAGGCATCATCGTAGATATAGCCTTTCTGGCTGATCTGGCGGGTGATATCCACCACCTTACCGTTCAGGTCAATGCCATCAAACTCAAATGCGAATACATTCAGCGACAGGAACAGCGTCGCCATCATCATAAAGACCTTCTTCATGCGTTCTTTTTTAGATTTAGTTGTACAATAATGGTTAGTTCATTTTTTCATTTGCGTGCAAGTTTACGGATTTTTCCGCATATCCACGCATGATTCCTAAAAAAACTTTATTCTGTTTTGAATCATTAACAGTTCAAGGAATCCCGACTACGACAAGGACCTGCCGCCCTGCCCGTCATGACCTGCCCGGAAAAGAACAGCAAGACTTTCCACGAACAAACAAATGTCTTGCCATATGCGAGACCAGGACTAGAGAAGGAGGTGAGGTCTCCGCCTTTACCCCTCTCTTGTCCTGTAAATTTGTTT
>JAQXRG010000121.1 GCA_029218405.1 Bacteroidales bacterium | reverse complement strand
GTTGAAGCCGCTGAACACGCTCACCTGCGAGAACTTCGTCACCCCCGTCAGCAGCACGAACTGAAGGTCCGCATCCGCCAGCTTGAACACCGAGTAGAACGCCTTCAGGATGCCGCGGTGGATGTCCTCTAACCGCGTCCGCTCCCCGTTCAGCAGCCCGTAGGCCTCCGTGTCCAGCACGTCCAGCAGCGGCTTGTCGTACTCGTCAATCAGCACCACAGCCCGCCGGCCCGTCTGCTCGTGTGCCTGCTGCAACACGTAGGCGAAGCGTTCGCCCATTGTCCGCTTGTTCGGATGGCTGCCGTAGCGAAGCTCCCAGTCGGCGATGTAGCCTTCTATCCGCGCTGCCAGTTCGCCGTCCTTCTCGAAGTTCCCGCCGTTGAAGTCGATGTGGAACACGGGGTACTGCTTCCATTCCGTCTCCAACCGCTCCATCGCCAGCCCTTTGAACAGTTCTTTCCGGCCCAGGAAATAGTTCTCCAATGTGGAGACCAGCAGGCTCTTGCCGAACCGGCGGGGACGGCTCAGGAAATAGATGCTGCCGTCAGCGACCAGACGGTAAATCAGTTCTGTCTTATCTACATAGACATATCCTTCGCGGATAATCTTCTGAAAGTCTTGTATGCCTATCGGGTATTTCATCGTTCAACGTCTTTTTAAAGGTTCCACTTCCGTTCTCTCCCGCAAATATAGATATAATCCGCGAGATTCTCTACCGGGCAGGAGAAAATAAGAGATTATTTCCTGACTACCCCTCCACCAACGCGATGCCGTCCGGCTCCAAGGCCACGAGGCGTTTCTTGTACAGGTCGCCCACGGCCTTCTTGAAAGTCTTCTTGCTCACGCCGAAGGTGGCGTAGATGTCGTCAGCATCGCTCTTGTCGGTGAACGGGATGCGGCCTTCGTGCGACTGAAGGTAGGCCAACAGCGTGTCCGCGAAGTCCTCCACCTTGCGCATGCCCCCCTTCTGGAGCACCAGGTCTATCTTGCCGTCCTCTCGCACCTGCTTGACGAAGGCCTTGACCTTCATGCCGGGCTGGAGACGGCGGAACACCTCGTTCTTGAACAGCATCCCTGCGTACTGGTTCTCCACGATGACTTTCCAGCCCAGGTCGGTCTGCTGCCACACCAGCGCCTCCACCTCCTCGTTGTGCGTGTAGCCGGGCATGTCCTTCGACAGGTAACGCTCCACCTTGGCGGTGGCCATGATGCGGTAGCTCTCGTCGTCCAGGTGGACATAGACCACATAGTAGCGGCCTTTCTCCATCCGGGCCTTCTGCTCGCGGAAGGGCACGAACAGGTCTTTCATCAGGCCCCAGTCGAGGAAGGCGCCGTACTCGTTGGTCCACGCCACCTGCAGGCAGGCGAACTCTCCCACCTGCGCGTAGGGGTCGAGCGTGGTGGCCACCAGCCGCTCGTCCATATCGAGGTAGATGAACACGTTGAGCCAGTCGCCCGGCTTGCATCCCTCGGGGACGTACCGCTTGGGCAAGAGGATTTCACCGTCCTCGTCGCCCTCCAAATAGAGGCCGAAATCCACCTCCTTCACCACTTCCAACTGATTGTATTTTCCTAATTCTACGTGACTCATATTCTTTATGCTTGACTTTGTTGATCGGTTGACTATGTTATGCTCCCACTACGGTGCCGTCCATCAGATGGATGGTGCGGTCGGTGCGCGCGGCCAGCGTCTCGTCGTGGGTCACGATGACGAAGGTCTGTCCCAGCTTGTCGCGCAGCTCGAAGAAGAGGCGGTGCAGCTCCTCCTTGTTGCGCGTGTCGAGACTGCCCGACGGCTCGTCGGCCAGCACCACCGCCGGACGGTTGATGAGGGCACGCGCCACCGCCACCCGCTGCTTCTCGCCGCCCGAGAGCTCCGACGGCTTGTGGCCCGCCCGCCCGGAGAGTCCCATCAGCTCCAGCATCCGGCGGGCCTCGTCGCGTGCCGCGCCTCCTGACACTCCCCGGATAAGGGCCGGCATCATGACATTCTCCTCCGCCGTGAACTCCGGCAGGAGCTGGTGGAACTGGAACACAAACCCGATGCGCCGGTTGCGGAAGGCCGAGAGGGCCTTGCCCCGGAGGCTTCCCACCTCCGTGCCGTCTATCCGGACATGGCCCGCGTCGGGACGGTCGAGCGTGCCCATCAGCTGCAGCAGGGTGGTCTTGCCCGCCCCGCTGGGACCCACAATGCTCACCACCTCCCCTTGGGCGATGGAGAGGTCGATGCCTTTCAGCACCTGCAGGGAGCCGAAGCTCTTGGTGACTCCCTCCACTTCAATCATCACGGGCCGGGACTTGACGGTCCCGGCCTGTATCGTCTCTTCGTTCATGCGTTCTTCTTAAACCATTTGTACATCCAGTTGCCCACCCGGTCGTAGTACTGGGTCTCCGCCCACCCGCGCGGGTCGGCGAAGGTCAGTGTCTCGTTCGGGTCGCCCTTCTGCTCGGGATAGAGCAAGAGGATGCTGTTGTTGTTGAAATACTTCGAAATCTGCACCGGCAGCCGCTCGAACGACGAGTCGTAGGAGATGGAGCCGCGGCGCGCGCTGACGATGACCAGCAAGTGGTCGTAGTTCACCTGTCCGGTCAGCAGCAGCAGGTCATCCCAGTCGTCCAGTTCGGAATAGGCGGCCCTCGTGTCCTTGTGGCGCTTCAGGATGTAGCCCCGGATGTAGCCCAGTGTCTGGGGGTGGGCGTAGAAATGGAGCCGGCAGCCCAGCTGCCCGCTCATGCGGCAGAGGTGGGTCAGCCAGGTCAGGAAGCCGTGCTCGAACTCGGCCTTGGGCGGCACCGCCACGACGATGCGCCGCAGCGTGTTCACCGGTATCAGGAAGCGGGCCACCATCACCTGCAGGTAGGTGGCCTTGAGCAGGCTCTCCGTCAGGTTGCCGTAGAAACTGTCCACGATGCTCGACTTGGTGTGGAGGCCGAGGACGATGGCCGTGGCCCCGCACTCCTTGACCGTGTGCAGGATGCCCGTGGCGATGTTCAGGTCGAAGCGTGTCATGGTCTGCAGGGTGACATTGGCGGCGGCGGACAGCTGCGCCGCCTTCTCCAGGCAGCGGCGGCCGCGCATCTCCTGCCGCACGGAGTCACTGTCGTCGTTGATGACGCTCAGCGCCACCAGGTTGCCAGCCTTCTTCGGGTCGCGCACCGTCAGGGCCAGCCCCATGAGCCCGTCCAAGGTCTCAGGGTTGGCCACCGGGATGAGGAACCGCTCCTGCTCCTGCCGCAGGCCTCCTTCGAGGTCCACGTCGCCCACCGCCATGCGCTTGGCGGCATGCTCGGTGATGAACGAGCTGACCACGCAGGTCACCAGGATGAGCAAGATGGTGCCGTTGAGCACGTCCTCGTTGAGCAGCCGCTCGCCCGATGGCAGCACGATGCTGTAGCCCACGAGCACCGCCGCAAGGGTGGCCGCCGCCTGGGCGCCGCTCAGGCCGAACATCATCTCGCGCTCCAGCGCCTTCATGCGGTAAATCTTCTGCGTGGCCCAGGAGGCCAGCCACTTGCCGGCCAGGGCCACCCCTATCATCACACCGGCCACCTTCAGCGCGTCCGTATGGCCGAAGAGCACCTTCACGTTGATGAGCATCCCCACGCCAATCAAGAAATAGGGGATGAACAGCGCGTTGCCCACAAACTCCAGGTGCCCCATGAGGGGCGACACGTGGGGGATGAGGCGGTTGAGCACCAGTCCCGCCAAGAAGGCGCCAAGGATACCCTCCATGCCCACGAACTGCATCAGTCCCGCGCCGAGAAACACCATGGCCATCACGAAGATGTACTGCACCACCTGGTCGCTATAGCGGCGGAAGAACCACCGGCCGATGCGCGGGAAGGCATAGACGATGAGCAGGGCCAGCACGATGACCTTCAGGATGAGCCAGAGCAGGAAGTAGTCGGAGGTCTCGCCCTTGTACATGCCCGACACCACGGCCAGGACCAGCAGGGTGAGCGTGTCCGTCACCGCCGTACCGCCCACGGCGATGCTGACGGAGCGCTGGCGGTTGATGCCGTAGCGGATGACGATGGGATAGGCGATGAGCGTGTGCGAGGCGTACATACTGGCCAGGAGCACCGAGGTGACCAACCCGTAGCCGAGGAGGTGCTGGTTGGTCCAGATGCCGATGCCTAACGGAAGGACAAAGGCCAGCAGGCCCAGCACCGTGGCCTTGCCCCGTATGCTCTTGAAGTCCTCCATGTTCATCTCCAGCCCGGCCAGGAACATGATGTAGTACAGTCCCACCTTGCCGAACAGCTCGAAGCTGCTGTCGCGGGACAGGATGTTGAGGCCGTGCTCGCCGATGACCACACCGGCCAGGATCATGCCGATGATGTGCGGGATGCGCAGCCGCTCCAGCACGATGGGGGCAAACAGGATGATGACCAGCACGAGGAAGAAAATCCAGGTGGGGTCGGTGATGGGGAAACAGATGTCCCACGGGAGGTATCGGGTCAGTTCGTTCAAGCTCATGAGCAAGGGGGCGTTGATGGTTATCGGCACAAAAGTAAGCAAATAATCCGAAACCACCGCCTCTGTGGTCAAAAAAACATGCGGAAAATGGACGGAATACGAAAGAATGTTGTAATTTTGCGGCCAATTATTAACATCATCCTTATAAAAGTAAAGAAAATGAAAGTAGCGATTGTAGGCGCGAGCGGTGCCGTGGGACAGGAGTTCCTGCGGGTGCTCGACGAAAGAAATTTCCCGATTGACGAATTGCTGTTGTTTGGCTCTTCCCGCAGCGCGGGCCGGAAATATACGTTCCGCGGCAAGGAAATCGAAGTGAAGCTGCTGCAGCACAACGATGACTTCAAGGGCGTGGACATCGCCTTTACCTCCGCAGGCGCGGGCACCTCGAAAGAGTTTGCCGAGACCATTACCAAATATGGCGCCGTGATGATTGACAACTCCAGCGCTTTCCGCATGGACGCTGACGTGCCTTTAGTGGTGCCCGAATGCAACGCCGAGGACGCACTGGACCGTCCGCGCGGCATCATCGCCAACCCCAACTGCACCACCATCCAGATGGTCGTTGCCCTGAAGGCCATCGAGGGGCTGACCCACATCAAGCGGGTGCACGTGGCCACCTACCAGGCTGCCAGCGGCGCCGGTGCCGCCGCCATGGACGAGCTGTACGAGCAGTACCGGCAGGTGCTGGCCGGCGAGCCGGTGAAGGTGGAGAAGTTCGCCTACCAGCTGGCTTTCAACCTCATCCCGCAGATTGACGTGTTCACCGACAATGGTTACACGAAGGAGGAGATGAAGATGTACAACGAGACCCGCAAAATCATGCACTCTGACGTGCAGGTGAGCGCCATGTGCGTGCGTGTGCCGGCTCTCCGCTCCCACTCCGAGAGCATCTGGGTGGAGACGGAACGTCCCGTGTCGGTGGAAGAAGCCCGCGAAGCCTTCGCCAAGGGAGAGGGCCTGGTGCTGATGGACAACCCGGCGGAGAAGGAATACCCCATGCCGCTGTTCCTGGCCGGTAAGGACCCTGTCTATGTGGGCCGCATCCGCAAGGACTTGGCCAACGAGAACGGACTGGCCTTCTGGATTGTGGGTGACCAGATCAAGAAGGGTGCCGCGCTGAACGCCGTTCAGATTGCGGAATACCTCATCAAGGTGAAGAACGTTTGACAGAAAAAATGAATTGTCATTCAAAAAAAAAGGAATTGTCATTCTGAGCGCAGTTCAGAATGACAATTCCTTTTTTGTTCAGAATGCACCGCCCCTTGTCAGAACGAAAACTGGAGGGAGACAGCCGTGAGGTTCGTATCGTTGTCCCCCACTCCCCGCTGGTGGCTAACCGCAGCAGTAAGTCCCCAGTGGCTCACTCCCACCCCGAAGGCGACGGCACTGTTGTCGTTCTCTCCGTAGCGGAAACCGGCACGGAGGGAGAGCAGACGGTCGTAGGTATATTCCGCCCCGACACTGCCGAGAAACATCTCCGAACGCTTGGGCAGACAGTAGTACTGGCCGGCCAGCGAGAAGCTCAGGCGATGGCGGGCAGCGAGGTCCAGCCCCATCTCACCGCCGCCCCCGAAGAGGGCCGGCAGCTTGGCCTTCACATAGCCGTCGCCGTAGTCGAGGGCAGGACCCATGTTCTCCGCACTGAGTCCCACCACGTAGTCCATGTGCTGGCCGCAGCGGTTGCGGTAGTAGGCAGCGATCTGGAAGCCCACCGTGGTGGCCTTGGCATACAGCTCGCTGTGGAGCAGCGAGACACCCACAGAGGCGGAGAAATGGTCGGCCAGACGCAGCGAATAGGCCGCATCCACCGTCCAGTCCTTCGGACGGAGCTTTCCTCCCTCGTCCATCGGGAAACTGTAGCCGCCCTGGTAGCGGAAGCCGAGGCTGACCCCGTGCTGCCCGAAACGGCGGCCGGCGGCCAGCCCGTAGTACATCAGCTGTCCGGCATCGGTGTCGGGATAGATCTGGGTGGCGGCACTGACCGTGGTCGCCTCCTCGCCGTAGAGCAGGGTGGTGGGATTGGCGTACAGGCCCATCGTGGCCGCTTCGCCATAGGCATTGCCGCCCATGGCGGCCGAGCGGGCATCGGAGTTCACTTCGAGCAGTGCCATCGAATGGCCCTGCGCCATGCCCGCCAGGGGAGCGGCACACAGCAGTGCGCCGCCCAGGATATGTCTGATAATGTTGTTCATAACGAATGATGGTAGAATCCTTTGCTTATTGTTTGACAATCGTTTTCTTGTAGGTGCCCTGGCTGCTCTCCACGTGCAGGGTATAGACACCCGGCAGGATGCGGACCCAGTCGAAGCGGACGGGGTCGGTGGTGCCTGCCGTACGGCTTTCCTCCCACACCCGCTCGCCCGAGGGGCTGCGCAGGCTGAAGGTGGCCTGGCGGACCGAAGGATTGAGCACGATGTGGACGGTGCGCGTCACCGGAATCGGATAGACGTCATAGACCATGTCGGCCGCGTTCTTCACCACCCGGACACTGACCTGTGCCTGCGTCTCGCCGCCCTCGCTGCGGGCGGTGACGGTGACGAGGGCCGTACCGGGCTGCACGGCCTTCAGCACTAAGCGGCTGCCTTCCGTGGCGGCGGTCACGACGCGGGTGTCACTGCTCTCGGCGGTGAACACGGGTTCCTCATCGGTCCAGCTGAAATGGTCGGCCAGCGTCACCGTCTGCTGCGGACTGTCCATGCCCACCACCTGGGCGGCGATGGCCTGAGTGAGCGCCGGAGCGGTCATCTTATAGATCTGGTAAGGCAGGGTGTAGGTGGCCGTTGCGCCGTAGGCATCCGTCAGGCGGAGCTGGAGGGAGTAGCTGCCCGCCTCGTACACGGTGCGGAAGGTCAGGCGGAAGCCGTTGTCGGTCTTTGTCACGGTGATTCCCTTCATGTCGCCGTCCAGCTGATAGCTGACTTCGTCGCCGTCGGGGTCCTGCAGCGCCAGTTCCAGCTGCCGCTCAGTGCCCCGGGCGATGCGGAACGGTTCAGCAGGCCATCCTTCCGGAACAGCCGGTGCGGCATTGGGCAGGGGGTCGGTGGTGAGGCTCAGCACGTCCGACTTCTTTCCGCCGGCCGTGACGGCCCGCAGCGAGACGAGGTAGCTGCAGCCCGGAGTGAGCTGGCCGATGGCCATCTGCATCGGGGCTCCGGCGGTGTAGGAAGCCGTGCTGTAGCGGCGGGTGAGCAGCGCATCTCCGCCCTGTTCTTCCAGTCCCAGCTCGTAGTAGGACGGCTTCTCCTCGGGCAGGGTCCACTGCAGGGTGAAGCCCGTATGGGCCAATGCCACTACCTGCAGGCCGGCCGGCACCTCCGGCTCCGCCTCGGCGGCAGGCTGCTCTTCGAGGGCACGGGCCGCATCCAGGTAGCCCACTCCCAGCAGCCCCTCCACGTCCGGGTTGTGGGCATTGATGTCTTCCGTGCTCACTCCGTTCATCAGGTGGCGGCGGAGGTCATCGCAGGTGAAGCCCGGCCCGCCGAACTTCGAGACCACCAGGGCGGCTACGCCCGACACGTGCGGACAGGCCATGGAAGTACCCTGGTAAGCCGCATACTGGTTGCCGGGGACGGTGCTGGTCACCTTACCGTTCTGCAGGTTCGTGTCACCTCCCGGGGCACAGATATCGACATAGGACCCGTAGTTGGTGTAGTAGGCATGCTTCCAGTTGTAGGCGAAGGAACTGACGGCAAGGGTGGTCGGCAGGTTGGCAGGAGCCTCCTCCGAGGAAGTTTCCTCATTGCCGCAGGCAAAGATGACCATTCCCCCCTTCATGGGGGAACCAGGCAGCTGGTTGCCCTCGTTGTCGCAGCCGGCATAGCGGACGAAATAGTCGATGGCCACCCTGACCGCTTCCGGGGTCGTCGGAGAGGGCGTTCCATCGAACTTCCGATACCCCCACGAATTCTGGCTGATGACCGCCCCGTTGTTGGCGGCATAGACAAAGGCGGATGCATCATTCCCACTCATATTACCCTTTTTGTCGACCATGTCACTGCTCATCAGCCGGACTCCGGTTGCGGGAGAGCCGTTGCCCCCGGCAATGCCGCATACGCCGATGCCGTTGCCGTTGACTGCCGCCACCGTGCCCGCCACGTGCGTACCGTGGGGATTAGGAAGCAGGGTGCCGTCGCCATAGACAAAGTTGACCCCGTGCACATCGTCCACGTAGCCGTTGCCGTCGTCGTCGATGCCGTTGCCGGGAATCTCGCCGCTGTTCACCCAGAGGTTCTGCCGCAGGTCTTCATGGGTCACGTCGATGCCCCCGTCGTGAATGTCGACGATGACCTCCGGCCGGCCCGTGGTCTGCCGCCAGGCCTCGAAAAGGCGGATGTCGGCCCCTGCCACCGAGCCGGGAATCGAGCCGTCGTTGTGGTAGTGCCACTGGTCAGGGAGCAGCGGGTCGTCGAAGGGCAGGCTGCCGTCGCCGGCGGCCTGCCGGGAGGCGGCCATCAAGGCCCCGCGCCACACCGGCACCGGCTTCCCGGCACCGACGGTGCGGGCAACGGGAACGGCCTCCACCAGTTCGAAGGCATCGTCCTGCTCCTGGAGGGCATCGACGGTGGTCCTCACGGCCAGCTGTTCATCGAAGCGGACCACCAGCCAGCGGTCCAGCCCCTCGCGCCGCATCCGCTGCTCCCAGCGGGGGTCGATGGGGAAAAGCGGACGTACCGCTTCGGCACGGACGGCCGAGAGGGCACGGGACACCGCCGCGGGCAGCTGTCCCGTCGCCACACGTGCTCCCGTCACCGCCAGTCGCAGCTCCGCCGTCTGCGAAGCCGCCACCTTCACGTAGGCCATGCCCGGCACGAAACCGCTGTCGTCCACCGCCTGAGCCGGTGCCTGCGGTTCCGCCTGCGTCTCCTCCCATTCGTAGCGGCTGCAGCCACAGAGGGCCGCCGCTGCGAGGAGGATCATCATAAGGAGGGATTGCTTGTTGTTCATGGTGCCGGCAGTTTAGGGTTTCACTTGAAATTTCTGACGAACCGACTGCCAGGGGACAATGGGGGCGTCCTGCTGCCGGGCCGCATTGCAGTTCTTCACGAACTCGATGGCCTTCGCCGTCATCGCCTGTTCCACCTCTTCGACGGAGGCACCGGCAGAGGGCGTTTCGGGCGCTTTTTCCGTCCGCCAGGCCTGATGGTCTGCATGCATCTCCCACGTGCCGTCTTCTAATTGCCCTCCGACCGGCCTTACCACGTAGGCGATTCCTTCCGAAGAGTTCAGATACATGTAAGCACTGGAAGAGATGCCGTTCAGTTCGAATCCGTTGTCGTAGAGCAGCTGGTCCATTTCCCGGGTCACGTACCACTTTCTATTTTCGAAGGGCCCGTCGAAAAACAGCAGCCGATGGTAGTCGTCATACACCGCCTGCACGGTGTGGATTTCGCCGAGGAACGAGGGATCGAGTCCCTTCACCACATCTGCCTGCGAATAGACCCAGGCGCCGTAAAACAGCACGTCCGGATGGTCCATCCCCGACAGGCTCAGGTAGTTGTTCGATTCCAGGAACTGGTCGTCGTACGTATAGCCCTTAGCCTCGCCCCACTCCTGAAGCTGTTCCGGCGTCCAGCCGTGCGAGCCTTTGGCAGGGTCAGCACTGCCATAGGCCAGCCAGTTCCATTTGTCCGTCAGCTCCAGCTGGGCCGTCGTAGGATAGCTTTCGGTCTGCAGGTTGCGCCGGGTGTATTTGCAATATAAAATGTCACCCCAAAATGAAATGCTGATACGCAGCCAGATGGGATAAGTGGTATGGGTATAGAACTTGTCGTTGATACGCTGGAAGCCCTTCCGGACCAGTTCCCGGTCGATGGGCGTGTCTGCTCCCAGCTCCCAGCTGCCGCTGACGACAGTGATGGCTTGTGTGTAGACTTTATCAGTGGGACTTTGATAATAGTACGACAGTCTCTGATAATTGGGATGGGTGGTGGTATATTCGAATTGATAATACTCTTTGTTGCTAAACTCCTGGCGGCTGATGACACTGCCCCGTGCGGCTTCCGCCCGCTGGACATCGACGAAAGAGAGATTCTCATCCAGAATAGGCATCAGGATGAGGTCGTGTCCCTTCTGGGTGACAGCGAGTTCGTAGGCGGCGTCGCCGGCATGGATGTACACTTTGGCCGAGTGCGAATAGCTCCTGTTTTCCCCGCAGCTCAGGGTGAAGTGCTCCCAGCCTTCGGCTGTCTCCACCTGGAGCCAACCGGTCTCCTCGCCCACCACTTCAACGGAACTGACGGGATAATTGCTCTTCACGCAGATGTGCTGCTGTCCGCCCAGCATGGGCAGTTCCACCTCGTCGGGGCAGTCCACCTGAATGTAGGCGTCGCCTGCCGACTGGCTGACCGTCACCTTCTCGACGGCACCGCCTGCCTGAATCAGGATATATCCTTTGCGTTCCACTCCCTCGGTGTTGGTCTGTGCGGTGGCATTCAGGGTATTGCCGTTCTGGGAGATAGTCAGCCAGCTGCATTCTTCGGGCGACGAGGCCACCCATTTGTCCTGGTTGGTCTGGATGGTGAGTGTCTGCTGCCCGCCGTTGTTGGCAAAGGCCAGTTGTGTGGTAGAGACTTCGAGGGTAGCTTCCTCGGCGCCAAAATACTCGTCGCCGCACGCCGTCAGCGTCAGCGAAATCACGGCCCATAGCAGGAGGCCGGTCAGTTGAAACAGTTTTTTCATCACGTGTGTTGTTATTGGTTTGATATTTTTTCAAAATTATGCTAACTTTTCTAATAACCGATAATTGTCTCTCACAATTTTATGTATCATTAACGGTTCAAACGGTTTCAACGTTCATTGCTGAGTCCTCCTCGCACGGGGTGTGAAACAATCCGATGATGGCGCATTCCGGGCAGACACACAGGTCTTGCCCCTACAGGTTTCGTCATGGGCAGAAAAAGAAATGACAATTACTTTTCGTTCAGAATGACAGACAGCCGACTCTTATCGGATGGTCGAACAGCTACTTTCTTTTATGTATCAGTCAGAATAATCTCTTATAAGATGGTCCCACTGAAGCGAAGAGGGTGTGTTAAGCACCCTCTTCGCGTTTTAGGTCATAGAAGCCGGAGTCCCTTTATTTCTTGGTCCGGACGATTTGCGTGGGCGCCAGCTCGGCATTGCGCCGCTCGGTCTGCTCCACCACATTGCGGGCCAGCTGCAGGAAGGCCTGTCCCGTGACGGTATTCTCGTCGAGCGCGACGGGAGTGCCGGCGTCACCGTGCTCGCAGATGCCCTGCACAAGGGGAATCTGGCCCAGCAACGGGACATCCAGCTCCTCGGCCAGCCGCTTCACCCCTTCCTTGCCAAAGAGGTAATAGCGGTTCTGCGGCAGCTCGGCGGGCGTGAACCACGCCATGTTCTCCACCAGCCCGAGGATGGGGACGTTCACCTTGTCGTTCATGTACATGTTGATGCCCTTGCGCGCGTCGGCCAGCGCCACCTCCTGCGGGGTGCTGACAATCACGGCACCCGTGATGGCCAGTGTCTGCAACAGGGTGAGGTGGATGTCGCTCGTGCCCGGAGGCGTGTCCAGGACAAAGTAGTCCAGCTCGCCCCACTTGGCGTCGCCCACCAGCTGCTTCAGGGCGTTGCTCGCCATGCCGCCGCGCCACAGGGTAGCCTGGTCGGGGTTGACGAAAAAGCCGATGGAGAGCAGCTCGATGCCATACTTCTCGATGGGGACAATCAGGTCGCGGCCGCCTACCTCTTCGGCATACGGGCGCGCGTCCTCCACCTGGAACATCTTGGGCACCGAGGGACCGAAGATGTCGGCGTCGAGCAGGCCCACCTTGTAGCCCAGCTTCGACAGGGCCACCGCCAGGTTGGCGGCGACGGTCGATTTGCCCACACCGCCCTTGCCGGACGACACGGCGATGATGTTCTTCACTTGCGGCAGCAGCTTGCCCGGTTCGGGACGGGCCGCCTGCCGGCTCTCAGTGCCGATGGTCACTTCCACCTCTTTCGACACGTAGGCATGGATAGCCGCCTCGGAAGCCTTCACCACCGACTTCATGAACGGGTCGGTCGGCTTTTCGAAGACGAGCGAGAAGCTCACCTTATTGCCGTCGATGCGCAGGTTGTCGGCCACCATCCCGGCCTCCACAATGTTCTTCCCGTTGCCGGGATAACGCACCGTGGCCAGTGCGTCAAGTATCAGTTTCGGATATAATGTCATCATCTTGTTTTCATTTACTGGTTGTCAGTCCGCTGCGTTTGCTGCGGTTATAGCTCCGGTAGTTGTCCAGCTCGATTTCTACGTCCGGCTCCCGCAGTTCCCCTTCCTGGGGCAGGCGGAAACGGAGGTACTTGATGTTCATGCCCCGGTCCAGCCACTGCTGCTCGTAGTAGGTGCGGATGCTCAGGATGTCGTCGGTACGCCCCGAGTGGTACAGGTCGTCCGTCAGCTCCTCCACCGGCAGCCGGTTCTCCTCCACCATGTACTTGGTGTAGGTAAAGAGGAAGTCGCTGTCCGTCTTCAGGTGAATCAGCCCGTCGGGCTGCAGGAAGCGGCGGTAGCGGTTCATGAAATAGGTCGAGGTGAGCCGCTTGGTGGCCTTCTTCATCTGCGGGTCGGAGAAGGTGAGCCAAATCTCGCTCACCTCGCCCGGTGCGAAGAAACGGTCGATGATCTCGATGTTCGTGCGGAGGAAAGCCACGTTCTTCAGGCCCTCCCGCAGCGCGTCAGTGGCGCCTGTCCACATGCGCGCCCCCTTGATGTCCACGCCGATGAAGTTCTTGTCGGCATAGCGGCGGGCCAGTCCCACGGTGTACTCCCCCCGTCCGCAGCCCAGCTCGAGCACGATGGGACGGTCGTTGCCGAAAAAGTCCCGGTTCCAGTGCCCCTTCATCTCGAAAGGCACCTCCTCCACCACCGAGTAAGGATACTCGAACACGTGCGGATAGTCCGCCATGTCCGCAAATTTCGCTAACTTACCTTTCCCCATGTCACGGCTGCTTTTCCAGTTCGAAGCCCAACTTCAGTCCCTGGTAGTTGTTCAGCAAGGCGCTGACCGACTTCAGGGTGGCGTTGGAGGATTTCAGGGAAGCGGTGTTGCTCACGGTCTTGGCCAGGTCCATCAGCTTGTCGGCGTTGAACAGCAGGCTCATCTTCTTGGGTTCCGCCACATTATACGACACCGCCGCCGTAAACGTCCGGCCGGCCTGGGTGGTCATCTTCAGTTCCTTGGTGGCGGTGTCCAGCCGGTACGTGCCCTCCACGGTACGGTTCTTGACCGTCGAGGTGTAGGTGCTGTCGGCATTGAACACGAAGGTACAGCCCTCGGTGAAGCCGAGTTTCTCCAGCACCTCCTGCATCTTCGCCTCCACCTTCTTGGCCGCCACCTCCCCGCCGGCCTTGGCCAGCAGGTTGTCGCTCGTGAACTGGCAGTCCTGCCCGGTGTACTTCCAGGTGCCCTCCACGGCGAAGGGCACTTTCTCGCTCACTTTCTCTCCCACGGCCTTCACCACGCCGGAGAGGATTCCTTTCAGGTCCTGTGCCTGGACGCCTGCCACGCTTCCGGCGAGGCAGTACGCCAGCACACAGGCCCGTATCCAATGGGTATTGACCATACTCAGCAAGCCTTGAAACTCATGTCCAGTCCCTTCACCGAGTGGGTCAGCGCGCCCACCGAGATGTAGTCCACGCCGCACTCGGCATAGTCGCGCAGCGTATCGAAGGTGATGCCGCCCGACGACTCCAGCTCGAAGCGTCCGCCGACCAGCTCCACCGCCTTGCGGGTGTCCGCCGGCGTGAAGTTGTCGAGCATGATGCGGTCCACTCCGCCCAGGTCGAGCACCTGCTGCAGCTCGTCGAAGTTGCGCACCTCAATCTCAATCTTCAGGTCCTTCCCCTTCGCCTTGCAGTAGTCCTTGGCACGGGTGATGGCCTTGTCGATGCCTCCGGCGAAATCCACGTGGTTGTCCTTCAGCAGAATCATGTCGAAGAGACCGATGCGGTGGTTCACGCCGCCGCCGATCTTCACCGCCATCTTCTCCAGTACCCGCATGCCCGGTGTGGTCTTGCGGGTGTCGAGCACACGGGTGCGGGTACCCTCCAAGCGCTGCACATAGCGGCGGGTCATGGTGGCGATGCCACTCATGCGCTGCATGATGTTCAGCATCAGGCGCTCGGTCTGCAACAGCGACTGCACCTTGCCTTCCACCACCATCGCCACGTCGCCCGGCTTCACGTGGGCACCGTCCTCGATGAACACCTCCACCTTCATGGTGGGGTCGAACCGGTGAAACACCTCCTTGGCGACCTCTATGCCCGCCAGAATGCCCTCTTCCTTGATGAGCAGCTTCGACTTGCCCATCGCATCGGCAGGGATGCTGGAAAGGGTGGTATGGTCGCCGTCGCCGATATCCTCGGCAAACGACAGGTCTATCAATCGGTCAATCAAATCCTTTACAACTTTTTCGTCCATAATCGTAATCTGTTATTAATGAATATTCAGTGGGGCAAAGGTACAGATATTCCGTCTTTTCGCCAAGAGGAACGGGCAAAACTTGTGTTAAACTCTGTATCTCTGTAGGGGGATGTCCCGAAAATTCGTACATTTGCCGCCTGAAACCACAATTAGAAAAGATACCACATGAGAATGATCAAACCACTGACCGTCCTCCTGCTGGCCGCGATGGTGCTCCCCTCGTTCGCCCGCAAGAAAAAGGACAAGAACGAATACGGAGTCTATCTGGCCGGCGCGGCCGCCTCGTTTACGGACTCGCTGGTTTACATCACCGACATCCAGTACCTGGACAGCGCCTCGCTCAACCCCCAGGGACTGCTGAACGGACGGGCGCAATACAGCCTGCAGCTCAAGGACCACCTGGAACAGGACGGACGGCTGCAGCACCGCACCTGCTTCATGTTCTTCAGCAAGAAGAAGAAAAGCTTGGAGAAGGAAATGGCCAAGCTGCGCCGCAACTACCAGAAGGGCAGCCAGCTGGCGGTGAAGGACCTGAACGACTTCCGCTTCACGAAGCCGGACGATGAGTGAGTCACCCCGAAAAGCCTGAACACATGCCCGGACTCCGACTGACCTTCCATCCGGCCGCCACCGGCCCGCGGGTGCTCGTCCCCCTGGCCACCGACGCGGTGAAAGCGGGCTTCCCGTCGCCCAGCGAGAACTACCTCGCCCCGGAGATTGACCTGAACGACCTGCTCATCCAGCACCGGGAGGCGACGTTCTACGTCCGCATCTCGGGCGACTCGATGACCGACGCGGGCATCCTGGACGGCGACCTGGCCGTGGTGGACAAGTCGCTGGCCGCCAAAGACGGCGACATCGTCATCGCTTTCGTCAACGGGGAGTTCACCATCAAGCAGTTCCGGATAGAAAAGGACCGGACAAGAGGCTGGCTCGTGCCCTGGAACGACCGTTATCCCCGCATCGAGGTGAACGCCGACGATGACTTCCGCATCTGGGGCGTGGTGACCCACGTCATCCATTCCCTGCGCCACTAATCCCCCACCTCTATGGCCGCCGTCTTCGCCCTTGCCGACTGCAACAACTTCTACTGCTCCTGCGAGCGGGTGTTCCGCCCCGAACTGCAGCACCGCCCGGTCGTGGTGCTGAGCAACAACGACGGCTGCATCATCGCCCGCAGCGAGGAGAGCAAGCGGCTGGGCCTGAAGATGGGCACCCCGCTCTACCAGGTCCGCCAGCTCCTGGAACAGCACCAGGTGGCGGTGTTCAGCAGCAACTACACCCTCTACGGCTCGCTCTCGGCACGGGTCATGTCCCTCCTCTCCCGCTACACGCCCCACCTGGCCCCCTACTCCATCGACGAGGCCTTCCTCGACTTTACGGGCCTGGGCGACGCCGCGTTCCTGAAAGCCTACGGCGAACGCATGGCGGCCGAGGTGCGCCGCTCCACCGGCATCCCTATCTCCGTGGGCATCGCTCCCACCCGCACGCTGGCGAAAGTGGCCAGCAAGTACGCCAAGCGCTACCCCGGCTACAAGAGCTGCTGCCAGATTGACACGGACGAGAAACGACAGAAGGCCCTGGAGGGATTGGAAGTGGCCGACGTGTGGGGCATCGGGCGACAACTGCTGAAGACACTGGCGTACTACGGCATCCAGACCGCCGCCGACTTCGCCTCGAAAAGCGAGAGCTGGGTGAGGAGCCACTTCAACGTGTGCGTGCTCCGCACATGGAAAGAGCTGAACGGCATCAGCTGCATCGACCCGGAACAGTCGCCCGAGCGGCAGTCCATCTGCACCAGCCGCAGCTTTGCCGGAGCAGGCATCACCGACCACGACCGGCTGGAGGAGGCGGTCGCCAACTTCGCCGCCCGCTGCGCGGAACGGCTGCGCCGCCAGAAGAGCTGCTGCCAGGGCATCACGGCCTTCGCCT
>JAQXRG010000120.1 GCA_029218405.1 Bacteroidales bacterium | reverse complement strand
TGGCCTCCGTAGTACCTTTCTCTTTGGAGGAGGTGCTGGTAATAGGGGGTGGTGCGGCCGCGTTGGTGGCCATGATGGCAGCCAGGAGCCAAGGTGTGCGCTGGAGGAAGCTGGCGGCTGTGGTCCTGGAATCGGTCCTGTGGTTGTACGTCTGGTTCTATTGGGCATGGGGTATGAACTACTTCCGGGCAGGGCTTCTGGAACGGGTGGGTGTGGAGCATGCCGTTTATGACGAAACACGGTTCCGGGCGTTTCTGGCCGATTATACCAGCCGGCTGAATGCAGCCTATCTGCCTGAGCAACCATTGGACTTGCCGGTATTGCAGGAGCTCCTCCAAACAGCGTTCGGCCAGGTGGAAGCTGTGTACGGGTTGTGCCGGCCCTATCCGTTCCAGCATCCGAAACGTTCCTGCTGCAATGCCCTTTATTCCGGAGTCGGTGTGCTGGGATATATGGGGCCTTTTTTTGCCGAGTCGCACGTCAATCACGATTTGCTTGTGCGTCAGTATCCGTTTACGTATGCCCATGAGTTGTCCCATCTGTTGGGAGTCAGCAGTGAGGCGGAGGCCAACTATTGGGCCTATCGCATCTGTATCAGTTCGACCGATGCCTATGTCCGCTTTTGCGGTTATTACGGACTGTTGGGCTATGTGCTGACCAATGCCCAAGGAGCGTTGCCACAGGAAGACTTCGTGGCATGGTGGCAGACGGTGCGGCCGGAAGTGAGACGTGCCTATCGGGAGCACCGTTTGTATTGGCGGCAGAAGTACAGCCCCTTGCTGGGCCATGTGCAGGACAAACTCTATACCCTCTATCTGAAAGGCAACAAGATCTCCTCGGGCCAGAAAAACTATGCACAGGTGATTGATCTCCTTCTGTCGTTGCCGGCCTTATGAATGGCCGATGATTTTTCTTGGGCAGAGTGGCCGGTACTTCTCAGAAAAAAGTGTTAACTTTACCGCTTGAAGTTTTACTTAGATAATAAAGAACAGATGGCCATCATTATTAAGAAAGTAAGTTCGCAAAAAGAACTGAAGACTTTTATCCGCTTCAACTATGAGTTGTACAAGAATAATCCTTATTCGGTGCCCGACTTGTACGATGATATGGTCAATACATTCAGCCCGCAGAAGAATGCGGCGTTTGAATTTTGCGAGGCGGATTATTTTCTTGCCTACGAAGGCGATAAGGTAGTGGGACGTGTCGCCGCTATCATCAATAAGCGAGCCAACTCTACTTGGAACAAGAAGGAAGTACGTTTCGGATGGATTGACTTTGTGGACAATCCTGAGGTTTCGGCAGCCCTGCTCAGGCAGGTGGAAGACTGGGGCCGGCAGCGTGGTATGGAAACGGTGGTCGGACCGTTGGGCTTTACGGACATGGATGCCGAGGGAATGTTGGTGGAAGGTTTTGACCAGTTGAGTACCATGGCAACTATCTATAATTATCCCTACTATCCGCAACACATGGAACGGTTGGGTTTCGAGAAGGAAGCCGACTGGGTGGAATTCAAGCTGACCGTGCCCGATGCCTTGCCAGAGAAGTTCAAGCGTATTTCAGAAATCATTCTTCAAAAATATAAGCTGAAAATTGTCAAGCCGACCAAAAAGACCATTCGGGAGAAGAACTACGGACAGCGGATTTTCGAACTCATCAATGAGTCGTATGCGCCGCTCTACGGATTCTCTAAAATGACGCAAGGACAGATAGACCAGTATGTCAAGATGTACCTGCCATTGCTCGACCTCCGCATGGTGACCTTGGTCGAGAACGAGGCGGAAGAGCTGGTGGCTGTAGGCATCTCGATGGCGTCCATGTCGGAGGCTCTGCAGAAGGCCAAAGGACGGCTGTTGCCTTTCGGATGGTTCCACCTGTTGAAGGCCTTGTACTGGAGACGATCCAAGACACTCGACCTCTTGTTGGTGGGAGTCAAGCCCGAATATCAGAGCAAGGGGGTCAACGCATTGTTGTTCTACGACCTTGTCCCAATCTACCAGCAGTTGGGTTTCGAATACGGCGAGAGCAATCCAGAACTGGAGGAGAACAAGAAAGTGCAGTCGCAATGGAGCGCTTTCGAATCGGTCATCCACAAGCGCCGCCGTGCTTTCAAGAAAGACATCGTGCTAGCCGAGTGATAGAGAAGAAAAAGAGGCTATATATAATAAGGTATGGAAGAAACGAACGAAAACAAGCAGGCCGTTCCTCCAGTGTCATATACCGAGGAGAACATCCGCCATCTGAG
>JAQXRG010000119.1 GCA_029218405.1 Bacteroidales bacterium | reverse complement strand
ACCACCAACGGTACCATCACCGGTCTGGACGGCGACTTCTCCCTCTCAGGCGTGAAGAAGGGGGACATCATCCAGATTTCGTTCGTGGGCTACGAGACACAGGAGATTGTCTTCAACGGACAGCCGCTGAATGTCATCCTGAAGGACGATTCCCAGCAGTTGGAAGAAGTCGTAGTGACGGCATTGGGTATCAAGAAGGATGCCAAGAAACTGGGTTACGCCGTTAGCTCTGTTTCGGCGGCCGACCTGACCAAGACCGGCGGTAGCAACCTGGCTTCCGGTCTGTATGGTAAAGCTACTGGTGTGCGTATCCAGTCGGCTCCTGGTGGTGGTACCTCTTCGGTATCTATTTCGGTGCGTGGTCTTTCCTCCATTACGGGTAACACGCAGCCGCTCATCGTCATGGACGGTGTGCCCATTCACAACGGTAATGCCAACAACGGTGACTATTGGGCCAGCCAGCGTATCGAATCCAATGGCCTGGTGGACATCAACCCGGAGGATATTGAGAACATCTCCATCCTGAAGGGTGCAGCCGCCTCCGCTCTGTACGGTTCGGAAGCCGCCAACGGTGTTGTGATGATTACCACGAAGAAAGGCAAGAAAGGCTCGGGTACCAATGTGGACTTCAGTGCCAACCTGAGTTTTGATAAGGTGGCCTACATGCCGGAAATTCAGAAGCAGTATGGTCCTGGTTATGATAACTATATACTGGGTGACACTCCGGAGGCGGCAACCGGTTTTATAACAGGTCGTTATTTAGGATTGGATGGCACTCCTCTAACAACAACCAACCGGGCATCGTATTATTCTTGGGGAGCGAAATACGACGCCGATAAGAAAGTGACTTACTTTGATGGTAAAGAGCGTGCTTATACCCCAATTGACCACAACCAGTGGGCGGACATTTTCCGCACCGGTGTGAACCAGACGTACAATCTGTCGTTGACGAACAGTACGGAACACAACAATGTTCGCTTCTCGTACACGTACAACGACATCAAGCCGATGCAGTACAACTCTAATAACCACAAGCACAACTTCAGCTTGAACGGTACGTTTGACATTACGAAGAACATTAAGCTGAATTATACGGCCACTTATCAGAACCAGTACATTAAGAACCGTTCTTACCGTATCAGCCGACTGACCAATAACTATACCGGTATGTTTAGTGGGTTTACAGATGTAGCGTACATTCGTAATCATACTATGACTAGCTTAGGATACAAAAATAGTATTGCAGGCATAAACCCGAATGATGCGAATGGTACAAACACTAAAAATACGATGACGCCGGATGAACAATTTGTATATACTCCTAATCGTTCAACAGCATTGATGGACGAATATTTTTGGAATCTCTTCGGTAAGGTTCAGGAGGAGGAACACCAGCGTTTCATTGGTTCGGTCAATCCCACTTGGGAAATCATCCCGGGTCTTACGTTAGGAGCACGTCTCGCCACTGACTTGACACTTGACAAGATTGAAAACAAGAACAGTGCTGATAATTCACATATTTTCTCAACCAACGGACAGTACAGTGACTCCTATGGCTTGACCAACAGCCGCTACCAGATTGTATATGGTGACGTGATGCTGACTTTTGACAAGACATTTGCGGAAAAACACAACGTGGGTGCCAACTTCGGATGGAATGCTCGTCAGGAATCTTTCTACCAGTCATCGGTCAGCACCTCCAATGGCTTGACGCAGGAGAACTGGTTTAACCTGAACGCTTCGGTTGGTATCAAGAATGCCAACATGCAGAAGACTGACCTCTTGCGTACGGGTATGTTCCTGACCGGTAGTTACGGCTTTGATGGCTGGGGATTCGTGGAAGGTTCTATCCGTCAGGAAAAGACATCCACGCTGAAAAACGGTAATAACTCCTTCTGGTACCCGTCGGCCAGTGTCAGCCTGCTGTACACTGAGCTCTTGAAGGACAAATGCCCGAGCTGGTGGAACTATGGTAAGGTGCGTGTTTCTTACGGTGTGGTAGGTAACGCTCCTGAAATCTACAAAGCCAACCTTGCTTATAATCAGGGCTCGCTGATTCATAACAATACTTATATTTACAATTACATGCCGGGTGAAATTGGTAACGAGAGCATCAAGCCGGAAACCAAGCATGAATTTGAAATCGGTATTGAGAACAAGTTCTTGAACAACCGTTTGGGAATGGAATTCAATTTCTACTCCAATACCATCAAGGACCAGATTCTGAAGGCGACCAGCGCGTCTTCAATGGGTGCCCAAAGCATGTGGATGAATGTCGGTGAATTGTCCAATAAGGGTATCGAGTTGAGCGTGTACGGTACGCCCATCCAGAACAAAGACTGGACATGGGATGTTCGTGCCAACATTGCCTGGAACAAGAACACGGTAAACAAACTGATTGATGGTCTGGATTTCTTGAACCATTGGGACAGTGACGGTGCCGTTTGGCTGAAGTCCGAAGTGGGCCAGCCGATGGGTGACTGGTACACCTACACCTGGAAGACAGATGATAAGGGCAATTACATAGTTGGTTCCGACGGTCAATATATCGCCGACAAGTCTGAGCCGCACAAGGTAGGCAACGCCATGCCGAAGTTTACCGGTGGTTTCGGAACCAGCCTGAGCTGGAAGAACCTGACATTGGATGTCACCTTCGACTTCCGTATTGGTGGTGACGTGATTAATCTGCCGTGGCAGTACATGATGTCAGTAGGTAACATTACAGACGCTGTAGGCGTGCGTGACTATTCCACCGGTGGTATCTTCTATTACAGCGATAAGGATGACACCAACAATAAGGGAAGCATCCATGTCCTGAAAGATTTTGATGCCTCTACCTATAAGCGCGGTGAAACCAAGGTGGACGGCCATATCGTATGGGACAATGGTTTGATTCTGCCGGGTGTGAAGGAAGACGGTACTCCGAATGACATCATTATCACACAGTTCGAGGCCAATGACGGTCGTTATGGATGGGGATCCGGTGCTACACAGAGTTATGCGGATGCCGTACAGAAGAACACTTACGTGAAGTGTCGTGAAATCAGTCTTGCTTATACACTGCCCAGCAACTGGACGAAGAAGTTCGCCTGCAAGAACCTGACGGTTTCGGCTTTTGCCCGCAACCCCTTCTACCTGTATCGTTCGTTGAAGATGTTTGACTCGGAAACTTCCGATGGTACCAACTGGGTTTATCAGGCAATGGTGGGTGGTTCAACTGCCAGCGCCCGTACTTTTGGTGTGTCACTGCGTGCAAGTTTCTAATGATTGATTAATTATTACCTAAAAAGAAGAATTATATGAAAAAGATATTTTCTATCGCTTTGGCAGGAATAGCGTTTGCGTCCTCGTTGGTGTCTTGCTCTGACGCTGACTATGACGAGAAGTATGCAGACCCTTCCACGACTTCCAGGGTCGGCGTGGCTCAGGTGTTCACTGCCGTCATGTACAAAGCCAACACTTGGATGAATCCGATTTATTATCGTTATTATTGCCAGTCCACGACTTCCGGCCTTTTTGCAGGAATCACGGGTGACAATAACAATAAGGGACGCTTTGTAGGCGCGGGCGAATCCCGATACAACGACCGTTGGAAGAACTTCTATGACATGCTGACCCAGTATCGTGTGCTGGAGAGTACGTATGCAAACCTTTCGGATGCCGAAAAGGCGAATAATGAAGTGTTCGTTCACTTGTCACGGGCATTGGTGTACTCTCAGTTGCATGAGATGTTGTCTTTGTTCGGTGATGTGCCTTTCACGGGTGCCGGTACGCTGTGGCAGAGCGGTAACTACGAAGAGGCAAAGAGTCTGTGTGTGTATGATGATGATGTGGCTCTGTATAAACAGATTCTGTCGGGATTGAAAGAATCAGCTGACTACTTGGCCACCGGCAATATCAATGCGGCTGCTACGGTTGCTTTGGCCAGCCAGGACTATACCATGGCAGCGGGTGACAAGACCATCTGGCAGAAATATGTCAACTCTCTGCGTCTGCGCATTGCTTTGCATTTGGCGACCAATGGTGACTGTGCGTCTGAGGCACAGAATGTAATTGCTGAAATCCTGAACAATCCTTCCAAATATCCGGTGATTGAATCGAACAGCGAGATCATGGGTGTGGTTCCCGATACCCAGAAGGATGATTTCAACTTCGGCAAGAGTCTGTCGCAGGCCCTTCATTCGGGCTCAGGACAGTATGGTTCCGTATCGGCAGCTATACTCCGGGCACTCAACGTGCCGGCGAACGGCATTCCCGATGCTAATGTTGACCCTCGCCTGCAGGTGATGTGCGACTGTAATCCTGATGGTGAATACATTGCATACGATGTGACAAAAACGAATGCGGAAATCTCCAATATCGGTTCGGAGAAGAACAAGGAGTATGCCGAACGGAAACTCACGGGTGCTAATTATTATTGTGTGGTTGACTCACAGGCAATCGTTGGCCGTGGAGAGTATCAGGGCAACGAGAACATTCTGGGTGTATGGATTAGTGCCGCCGAAGTCAGCCTGAGCAAGGCGGAGGCTTACCTGATGGGGTACGGCGTTGCGAAGGATGCGGCCAAGGCAAAGGAATGCTTCGTGAAAGGTGTGAAGCAGTCCACTGAATTCTACTGGAACCTCAAGAAGAACAGTTCGCTGTATGCAGGCAATAATGACAGCTATGCAGCTTATCGTCCGTTAGTAGAACCCACCGCTGATGAAGTAGATGCTTATATCGAAAGTATTTGGAAACCGACACAGGAGACTGTCTGCACGCAGTTGTGGTTGAACTTCTTTGTGACGAACGAACTGGAAGCATGGAATGTGACTCGTCGTACGGGTTATCCGGTGGTGACCTTCTCAAGGGATACCCAACAGGCCGCTTACCCGACTCCTCCGGGCCGTCTTCCTTATCCGAGTGATGAGCTGACCTATAATTCTGTAAACTGTCAGGCAGCAATTACAACGAACTACAAAGAGTCAACCGGCTATTATACTACATTGTTCTGGGCCAAGGACAAGTATTATAAAATGTTGGGTGAATAATCTTTGAACGGAACTGACGAGGTTCATCCCTTATAATGATAACAAGGCTTTTGAGGTAGAAATATCTTGAAAGCCTTGTTTCTTACTGTCGGTGAGTGGAGCCATCGTATTAAAGACTGCTTTCAACGACTTTGAGCAGCATCTCAACATGCGGGAAGTACCCGATGCCATGGCCCTTATCGACTACTGCCTCGGATGGGAGTAAGCGGTTACACAGCATAAACGAATGGATATTCAAGTGGATCAATGAGCTGGCCAACAACACGGAGAACTTCCAGCAGGTGGCCGCCAAGAACACGTACGACACACCGGTAGGATGGACAGGACGTACCAAGCCCGCCGAAAACCACAACGGCAACGCCCTGCAATAAGTGACAGCCGGGGTCAGGGCACGTCAGCCCCTGCCCCCGGCTGACCGTAATTTAGTGTACGGCGGTGGAAATATTTACTCGATTTCCACCGCCGTACCGTTTTTTTTGCTTATTTTTGTCCGCAAAATAACAAATAAGACTATGAAACAACAGCCCCTCGCTTTAGGCATCAGCCTCCTATCGCCCCTGCTGCTGGCGGCCCAGACTCCGGCAGTCCCGGTCACTGTGGAGATTCCCGCAGGCACCTTCTATATGGGCAACCAGTACGATACCGGACACTCCGACGAGCAACCTGTACACCGGGTGACCCTCTCGCACGCCTTCCGAATGGGCGTTACCGAGGTGACCAACGCCCAGTACGAGGCGTTCCGTCCGGAACACAAGCGGCTGCGCGGCAAGGACAACGTGTCGCGCGAGGATGACGAAGCGGTGGTGAATGTCACCTACCAGGATGCCGTGGACTACTGTGAATGGCTCAGCCGGCAGACCGGCAAGCGGTACCGGCTGCCCACCGAGGCCGAATGGGAATATGCCTGCCGGGCGGGCACCTATACCCGCTACTACACGGGAGACGGACTTCCTTCCTCGATGTGCCGCAACCAAGTCATTGCCCGCGACTACCAGCCCGTCTCACTGAAAGTGGGACAGACACCGCCCAACGCCTTCGGTCTGTACGACATGCACGGCAACGTGGAGGAATGGTGCGCGGACTGGTACGCCCCATACCCAGCGGAAGCGCAGACCGACCCGGCCGGACCCGCAGACGGCGAGTTCCGCGTGACACGCGGCGGCAGCCACCACACCCCTACCGACTACCTCGGCAGTGCCGTACGGATGGCGATGATTCCCGAAGACAAGCATTCGCTGACGGGCTTCCGGGTGGTGGAAAGCGACATCCTCCCTACCCCACCGCACATCGACCTGACGCGGCCCTTCTTCGCCGAACCCCGTCCCTTCGTCGTGCCCCCCGTGGACCCGAACGTTCCCTTCTACAGCCACAACCACCAGCCTTCCCTCACGGCCTGCGACAACGGCGACCTACTGGCCGTCTGGTTCTCCGCCAACCAGGAGAACAGCCGCGAGATGGCAGTGCTCTCGTCGCGCTTCCACCCGATGACCCAGCAATGGGACCCTGCCACCTTATTTTATAAAGTACCTGGCCGGAACCTGACGGGCACCTCGCTCTTCAACAACCGGAAGGGCACGCTGTTCCACTTCAACGGAGTGGAGGCGGCGGGCGACTGGCAGAACCTCATGATGGTGCTGCGGACCAGCAACGACAACGGACTGAGCTGGAGCAAGGCCCGCATCATCGCGCCCGATCACAGCAAACGCCACCAAGTCATCTCGGGAACCATCCAGACACCGGACGGCACGATGATTCAACTCTGCGATGCCGGACCGGGCAGCCACGACGGAGCTGCCATCCACCTCAGCCAGGACGGAGGGCAGACCTGGACCGACCCTTGGGACGGCGCACCACTGCCGGAGTTCCGGGAAGGAGGCAGCGGAACGACCATCGCCGGCATCCATGCCGGAGTGGTCTGCCTGAAAGACGGCAGCCTGCTGGCCTTGGGACGGGGCAACGGCATCGAGAAAGATGGCAAGAAATACATGCCCATGAGCCGCTCCACGGACATGGGCAAGACCTGGCACTATTCCGCCTCGCCCTTCACCGCCATCGACGGGGGCCAGCGGTTAGTGTTGCTGCGCCTGCAGGAAGGTCCTATCCTGCTGGTCTCCTTCACCGACCATCCGCAACGCACCCCGAAGGCGCACCGGGGCATGACCTTCACCGCCAAGGAAGGCAGCACGTTGACCGGGTATGGCATGTTCGCCGCCCTCTCGTTCGATGAGGGAAAGACCTGGCCGGTACGCAAGCTGCTCACGGACGGACAGGAGCGGCTGCTCAACGGAGGTGCATGGACCGGCAATTTCCAGATGGACGCCACCCATGCCGAGCCGCGTGGCTACCTGGCAGGCACCCAGTCGCCGGACGGAGTCATCCACATCCTCAGCAGCCGGCTGCACTACCGTTTCAACCTGCCCTGGCTCATGGAAGGAACGAACTACCAGAAATAATTACTAACACTAACCTATATGCCTATGAAACGTATCAAGTATCTGTTAGCGGGCTGTCTGCTTTCCGCCACCTTCACGCAGCAGGCCGAAGCCCAGCAAGTACAAGGATTTGTACACCAACAATCGAAAGCCACCGACTATGTGTGGCCCACCGACCAGCAAGTGCTGGACAAACTCGACAAGTGGCAGGACCAGAAATTCGGGGTGCTCTTCCACTGGGGACTCTATTCCGTGCCCGGCATCGTGGAGTCATGGTCCATCTGTTCGGAAGACGTGGACTGGATCCGCCGCCGGGAGGACCTGAGTTACGAGGACTACAAGAAATGGTACTTCGGACTGAAGGAGGAGCTGAATCCTACCGACTTCGACCCCGCTCAATGGGCGGATGTCATGCAAGACGCGGGTATCAAATACATGATCTTCACCACCAAGCACCATGACGGGTTCTGCATGTACGACTCGAAGTACACCAATTTCTCCATCGCCAACGGCGCGTTCAAGAACGACCCGCGCAAGGACGTGGCCCGCCACGTGTTCGATGCCTTCCGTCAGAAAGGCTTCATGATCGGGTGCTACTTCTCCAAGCCCGACTGGCACTGCCCCTGGTACTGGCACGAGCACTTCGCCACGCCCAACCGCCGCGAGAACTACAAGCGTGACCGCCACCCCGACTGGTGGAAGAACTACCAGACCTTCACCCAGAACCAGCTGGAAGAGCTGACCTCCAACTATGGCAGCTTCGACATCCTGTGGTTGGACGGCGGATGGGTGACCGGCGATGACGTGAACCTGGACGGCGTGCTGGAAAAGGCCCGCAAGATTCATCCGGGACTGATTTCCGTGGACCGCAGCATCCGGGGCAAGAACGAGAACTACCAGACTCCTGAACGCGGCATCCCCGAGACCCAGCTCGACTATCCGTGGGAAAGCTGCATCACCCTGTCGCACGACTGGGGATGGGTGCCCAACGCTCCGTACAAACCGGCCGAAAAGGTCATCTCCACCCTCGCTGAAATCGTGGCAAAGGGCGGTTGCTACCTGCTGGGCGTAGGTCCTACCCCGCAAGGACGCATCGAACAGCCCGTCGTGGAACGCCTCCACAAGGTGGGCCAGTGGCTCAAGGTGAACGGCGAGGCCATCTACAACACCCGCATCACTCCCATCTACCACGACGGCAAGACCTGGTTCACCGCCAACAAGGACGGCAAGACCCTCTATGCCATCTATACCGTAGAGGAAGGGGAACAGCTGCCCACGACCATTACCTGGAAGGGCAACCTGCCGAAAGGCAAGATGACACTGCTCCAGTCGGGCCGTAAGGTCAGCTACAAGGTCAATGGTGACGAAGTGGCCGTGACCCTCCCGGCCGGCCTGCGTGCCGAGTCACTCGCCTTCCGCTTCCAAGCCCAGTGACCTTGTCCTTGAACCCGTAACTCCTAATCGCAACTCCTAATCATTAGAACAATGAAACATACCTTTATCTACCTCACCGCCGGCCTGCTGAGTATCGGCACGGCACTGGCGCAGAAACCGGTCTATCAACAGGCCGACGCTCCCATCGAAAGCCGCATCAGCGACCTCGTGGGCCGTATGACCCTCGAAGAGAAAGTGGGTCAGATTTGTTGTCCGTTGGGCTGGGAAATGTACACCAAGACCAGCAAGAACAGTGTGACCGTCTCCGAGCTTTTCAAGCAGCAGATGAGCAAGGCACCCATCGGTTCCTACTGGGCCGTGCTACGCGCCGACCCTTGGACCCAGAAGACCTTGGAGAACGGACTGAACCCAGAACTGGCGGCCAAGGCACTCAACGCCCTGCAGAAATATGCCGTAGAGGAGACCCGACTCGGTATCCCCATCCTCTTTGCCGAGGAATGTCCGCACGGCCACATGGCCATCGGCGCCACCGTCTATCCCACTTCCATCTCGCAGGCATCCACCTTCAACAAGGACCTGATTTTCCGCATGGGTGAAGCCATCGGACTGGAAGCCCGCCTGCAAGGTGGCAACGTAGGCTACGGTCCCGTACTCGACATTTCCCGCGAGCCCCGGTGGTCGCGCGTGGAAGAGACCTTCGGCGAAGACCCCTACCTGACCGGTATCCTCGGCACTGCCTTTGTACAGGGTATGCAGGGAATGGACTTTAAGGATGGACGGCATGTCTATGCCACCCTGAAACACCTTGCCGCTTACGGTGTGCCGCGCGGCGGACACAACGGCAACATGGCCGACATCGGCCTCCGCGCCCTCCTCGATGAATACCTTCCCGGTTTCCAGCGGGCGGTGGAGGTAGGAAAGGCCGCCACCGTGATGACTTCTTACAACACCATCGACGGTGTGCCCTGCACCAGCAACACC
>JAQXRG010000118.1 GCA_029218405.1 Bacteroidales bacterium | reverse complement strand
GTATCGACGAATGTCCGGTAGGGGCAATCTCTGAAGGTGATAAGTATTCTATCAATCCTGATATGTGTACTGAATGTGGAACTTGCGCAGATGTTTGTCCGTCTGAAGCTATCCACCCGGGAGAATAAGACGATACCACGTCAAGAAACAATAATAGGCTGCTCTTGTATATCTCAAGGGCAGCCTATTTTGCATTTGTCCGCTTCAAGTTGGCATCGCTTTCGCAGACGGCGAACAGGTTTCACTACGTTCAGAATGACAATTTAATATGTACTGCTGAGTTTTGACACACCCTCTGTATATCGCCAGTGGGTGCATTCGGGCAGACACGCAGGTCTTGAGGATTATCAGGAGGAAATCTGTGGAGAAGGGCTGCTACTTATAATTGTTCAATCTGTTGCACAGATAGACCGGAAATCTGATGGATGGCCGCTATCTCCATGCCCATCTCTTTCATCCGCTTGGCCATCTCCATCTTTTCCTTGGCCCTGCCTTCAGCCAATCCTTCTTCACGTCCTTCAGCCAATCCTTCTTCACGTCCTTCCCACCGTCCTTCCCGCTTGGCGGTGCTGATCACATCGTCATGGATGACAATCGCATTCAGGTGCTCTTCATACGCACGGCGTTCCCCCTCGCTCATGGCATAGTATTGCAATTTCTGTCGTGCCTCGCTCAGGCCGGGTGCGGTGGTGTCTGGCCGTATGATTCCTTCCTTGAGGTAGGCCATCCACTCCTCCATGGGGGAGAGGGCCACCTGGTTGAACTCATTCACCCGTATCAGGATATATTCCGGGAAGATTTCCTCGGGCTTGCGTCCTACCAGTGCATCCTGCTCCTTCCGGGTGATCTGTAGGCTGTCATGCGTATGGACGCCCACGAAGCGGTTCTGGCCGTGGTAGAGGTAGTCCGTGCCCTTCCCCAGGTCGAAGTAGAGAATGCTGATGGAATAGACCTTTTTCACCTCCCGGTACGGACGGCCTATGGCGATGTGCTCCGTGATGGCCTTCGCCACCCCATAGAGGATGCGTTCCAGATAGTCTGCCTCCCGGGAGTTCTGCACCTCAATCAGTATGATTTCTCCCTTGGAGTTCCGGGCCTTGATGTCCACCCGGTTGTACTTGTCATACTCGTGCAGTTGGTTGCCCTCGCTCTCGAGTATTTCCACGATGGTGATGGGCTCGCCGATGAACACGGTGAGGAACCCCTCCAGCACGTCAAAATTGGCCTTTTGCCGCAACAGCCGTTTGATGGCCCAGTCGAATCGGATGTATCTGTCTTTCCATTCCGTCATAGTCTGTTGATTTGTCGTTTCCCTTTCCGCAAAATTACGATTTTCTGGGTAACCTGCAAAGGGTTGACGGGATTTCGTCGGTTGCCCTCCAACCGCTTGTCGTTGCTTCAGTCCATTTGCCGGCGGAGGGCACGGGTCTGCTGTTCCGTTTCGTAGGCGTTTGGGTTGGCCTTGTCCCGGCGCAGGAACTCCTGTCGGCGGAGGGAGTCGGCCTGTTGCTGCTCCCGGATGTAGCGGGCAAAGTCGGACACCGGGATGTCCTTTGCCGCTTGGGCCTGCTTTTTCCTGCCGGAGGTGGGAGCTGCCTGCCGAAGGCTGTCGGTGGCGGTGGCTGCCGGGACAGATGGGGCAGCGGTCGTCTGCTGTGTGGCAATGGCGGCCTGACGCGTGTAGGTGGGAAACTTCAGGCTGTCTGCCAGGGTAGGCAGGTAGGAGGCGTAGGTCTTCCAGGCAGTGGCGTTCTTCCGGTTGCGGCGGATGGCGCGTCCACGTTTGGTAAGGCTCTCATAGAGCATCCGGTCGGCATCGAAGTGGATGCCGCCTCCTACTCCGGCCGAGGAGGTGGCACTCTCGTAAGCCTCACCGGTAGAGGGACGTACCCCGTCGGTCGAGGTCTTGCGCAGGAAGGGACGGAGCGTCCAGTGTATTTCCCATTTCTTGGTGGTGTAGGGCAGTACGTCGTAGATGGGGTCTTCGCCGAAGCGGGTCCAGATGGTATAGGGTTCGGCACGCACGTAGCTCTCGGGCCGGTTGACTTTGGCCGTGTCGGTCAGCGAGCGCGGCATACGCAGGTCGCTCTTGAACTTCATGAAGTTTTTGTCAATGGGGGCTTCTTTCAGTTTCCGGTATTCGTTGTCGGTGGGGGGAGCGAAATCGAACCGTATCATCTTGACGGCATCGGTGTTGAGCTGTAGTTCACCCTTCGGCTGTTGGGCGTAGGCCGGCAGACATCCCGCCAGTACGAGCAGGAGCAGTGTCCGATGGGCGGACAATGGCGTGAGGAGGCCGCCGAAGCGGGAGGCAGATGGATGCATGGTGGCTCAGATTCCTTTGACACGTCCGCCCTGCATCCAGCATTTCTGGTAGTAAGGTTCCGTCAGCCTGCTGACGATGACTCCCCGGCTGGTACTGGCGTGGATAAATTTGTTCTGTTTCAGATAGATGCCCACATGGGTGGCGGTGCGCCGGTTTCTGCCGTTGTGGAAGAAGACCAGGTCTCCTTCGCGCAAGTGGCTTTTGCCTACCTTGTAGCAGTTGCCGGTGCGTTGGTCGTCCGAGTTGCGCTCCAGCTTTTTGTGGTAGACGTTCTTGTAGATGACGCTCACCAGTCCCGAGCAGTCCACCCCTCTCCGGTCGTGTCCGCCGGCACGGTAGGGGACCCCTATCCAGTTGGCGGCTTCTATGTAGAGGCGGTGGTTGTCTTGGGCGGCAATGTCGGTGTCTAAGCGGACAGCGGCTTTGGCCAGTTGCCTGAAATCTGCATGGGGCGTGCGGGTGGCGCACGAAGAAAATAGCAGGGTGAGCAGTAGCAGGAGGCCGGCGGCGATGTTCTTGTTGTGGCGCATGGGTGGTTGTTTTATTCTATCGGCGGCAAATGTACGCACTTCGTGTCGGAAAGTCGTGGTGCGTTTCCCCAATAATTGATAATCCTTGCAAACGAACGTGAAGGGGAGAGGCTGCCCGAGCATCTTAGCGGACAGAGGATACTCGGACAGCCTCGGGGGGAAGTGTCAGTTAGAGGTCATGCTGACCTCGATGCTGTTCTGATGTCCGAAGAAGGTCCGGGCAAACTCCCGCAGGTCTTGGGCACTGATGGCGTTGACGGTCTGCACGTAGTCTGTCACTCCGTCTACGCCGGTCCAGTAGAAGTGGTACAGCTGCCCCATCCAGTAATTGTTCTCTTTCTGG
>JAQXRG010000117.1 GCA_029218405.1 Bacteroidales bacterium | reverse complement strand
GCTTCGGGCTGCTGGGCACCCTTATCGCCGCCGCCCTGACCCTCTACCAGTTACAGACCTCTGACGCGACACCGGAAACGGCCACCGAAGGACAAGGGGTGACCTCGCCCTACGTGGACAAGGCACCCGAAAAGGCACCGGCCTCGGACCGTCCGGCAGCTTCCGCACCGACGAGCACGGCACCGGCCACCACGTTCAGCCTCCGGCTGGAGATTCCCAACGACCTCCGCACACGGGAGGAAATCCGGCTGAAGCGAACCGGCTACACCGCTTCCTACAACCCCACCTACCGCACCCCGCACTGGGTAGGCTGGGAGCTGACGCGTGACGAGACGAAGGGCGACGAGGAACGGACCAACAAGTTCGTGCCCGACCCGGACGTACCCGAACCGCGGGCGGAACATGCCGACTATACCAACACGGGCTACGACCGAGGACACATGGCACCGGCCGCCGACATGAAATGGAGCGAGAAAGCGATGGCTGAATCGTTCTACATGAGCAACATCTGCCCCCAGGACCAGAAGCTGAACCGCGATGACTGGGGCGACCTGGAGGATTTGTGCCGGGCATGGGCCAAAAAATACGGAAGAGTCTATATTACCTGCGGCCCCATCTACGACAGCAAACGGCCGAAACGCATCGGCAAGCACCGGGTGGCCGTGCCGAACCGCTTCTTCAAGGTGGTCCTCATCTACAACCGGAAGAACCCCGTGGCAATGGGCTTCCTGTTCGACAACAAGGCACACCACCAGGACCTCCGGCACTACATGGTGCCGGTGGACAGCATCGAATCCATCACGGGTTACGACTTCTTCGCCAAGGTGCCCGATGACGTGGAGCAGCGGATAGAGGCGGTCGTTCCCGCCCTTCCGGCACGCTAAGCGCAGCACGCTCAACGCTCAGCGAACCCCTTACCGGCAGACATACTGTCCCTTGTCCTCCGTGGACCTGCCATAGCGCACCGCCCGCTGCGGACAATGATGATAGCAGGCCAGACACATCGTGCAACGGTCGCCCCAGACAGGGCGGCCGTTTTTCAGTTGGATGTTGTGCAACGGACACACCCGCGCACAGCCGCCACAGCCGGTGCAGGCCTCCACCGTATGAAAGTGCCGGGGCGACATCAGGTACCGGTGGAAGAAGGGACGGAGCACATAGGTCTTCAGCCAGGGGAACCCGCCCTCGTGGCAGTCGGTCCCGGCCCACCGCTCCCGGATACGAGCCGCTGTCTCCCCTACCCTTGCCACCGCCTCGTCCCGTTTGCGCCGCTCTACCGCCGGCGCGTCCACATCGAAGCCCGGCAGACAGACGTACGTGTTGGGCATCGTGACCGAGAAGCCAGCCTTGCAGGTCCATCCCCGCTCCCGGACCGCCTTCCCGAAGACCTCGGCCGTCCGTCCCGTGTCGTCGCCGCAGGTACAGACAAAATACACATAAGCTGGAACGGTCGGCAGACGCAACGCCCGCACCAGCTCCAGTACCAAGGGAGGAGGCCCCCACGCATAAACCGGAAAGACAAAGCCCAGCGGCTCGTCCGGCCGCAAGGAAAAGGCAGACGGTGCCTGCAAGGCCTCCGTCACACAGACGGCCGCCTCATCCAACGCGTCGGCCAGCTGCCCGGCGACCCAACGCGAATTACCTGTACCTGAAAAATAGAAAAGCACGATGTCAAGGGGATAAAAAAGTAAACAAGAAAAGCCGCACTTGAGGCGTGACGAAACTCCGATAAACATGATTTGAGTGCCCTCTCCCTTTGTAATCCACCGGCATAAATGCTACCCGAAGGCGTGGCCCGCCATTGGAAGATGAAGCTGTTCTCGGTATTTCTTTTTAATTTGATGAGTTTCCCGATTCTGCAAGTGCGGCTTCATTTTTGTATCACAAAAGTAATGCTTTTCGTGGACATACCAAAGCATTTACTGTTTTTTTTTCGCAGATACTGCAAAAAAGCGTTCTGACGTAAGAAGGGCGCAAGTCCGTGGGAGATTTCCCTACGCCCTTGCGCCCGTTCCTGTTCCGTTATCAGGCAACCTGTCAGGCTGCTTTGGCCTTCTCAACAACGGCCTTGAACGCTTCCGGATGGTTGACAGCCAGGTCGGCCAACACCTTACGGTTGATTTCGATACCTGCCTTGTGCAGGGCACCCATCAACTTGGAGTAAGACATACCTTCCAGACGAGCGGCTGCGTTGATACGCTGAATCCACAAGGCACGGAAGTTGCGCTTCTTGTTCTTGCGGTCGCGGTAAGCGTACGTCAGACCCTTTTCCCAAGTGTTCTTGGCAACGGTCCAAACGTTCTTTCTGGCACCAAAGTAACCTCTGGTCAAACTCAAAATTTTCTTTCTTTTTGCTCTTGAAGCAACGTGGTTTACTGATCTTGGCATAGTTTTAATCTGTTTTGAATGATAGCGCCGATGTTTCTCAACCGGACTTGAGGCTAATGCATTCGGTTAATAATTTGGAATGATACTTTTACGCTTTTACGAAGGTTTATCTCAAGCAGAGCAGTTCTCTTACCTGTGCGGTGTTGCTGGCATCTACCAAGCCCGCATGGCAAAGGTTTCTTTTCTGCTTTTTCGTCTTCTTCGTCAGGATGTGACTGTGAAAAGCGTGCTTTCTCTTGATTTTACCCGTTCCGGTAAGAGTGAATCTTTTTTTAGCACCGGAGTTAGTCTTGATCTTTGGCATCTTGTTAAATTTTAAAATAATTATTATTCAGGGGTGGCAACGCACTATACCGGCGCGTTACGCACTTATTCTTCTTCTTGGTCAGCTTCCGCGCCTTCCGCCTTGGCCGGCTTGGGTTGCGGAGCGGCCGCCTTCTTGGGAGCACCCGCCTTCTTGGGCGACAGGGAGATGGTCATGCGCTTGCCTTCCAGCAGCGGCATCTGCTCCACTTTGGCATACTCTTCCAGGTCGTTAGCGAAACGGAGCAGCAGCACCTCGCCTTGTTCCTTGAACAGGATGGAACGTCCCTTGAAGAACACATACGCCTTCACCTTGTCCCCGTCCTGCAGGAAGCCGATGGCGTGCTTCAGCTTAAAGTTGTAGTCGTGGTCATCGGTCTGAGGGCCGAAACGGATTTCCTTCACATTGACTTTCACCTGTTTCGCCTTCTGTTCCTTGGCACGTTTCTTCAACTGATAGAGGAACTTGGAATAATCTATAATTCTACAAACAGGAGGAACAGCATTGGGTGAAATCTCTACCAGGTCTGCCCCATGGTCCTCGGCCATTCGCAAGGCCTGCTGGATGGGATAAACGGCTGATTCTATGTCATCGCCTACAATGCGGACTTCTTTGGCACGAATCTGTTCGTTGATTCGGTGTTGCCCCTTTAAATTGTCATTCTTCATTCAAAAATTGTTTCTTCCTAAGTTTGCTTTCTTTAAAATTATAAATTGTTCTTGCTAATCTTGCCCGCTCCGGCCGGCCTCCCGAGGGTTGCCTGCCGAAAGCGGTTGCAAAGTTACCATTTATTTATCATATTATGAACTTCTTCAGCAATATTTTTTGCAAAATCTGCAATTTTCATCGTTCCCTGGTCGCCTTCACCCTGTTTGCGGACGGCCACTTCGCCGTTTTCGGCCTCTTTCTCGCCCACAATCAGCATGTATGGGATGCGCTTCAGCTCGTTGTCGCGAATCTTGCGGCCGATTTTCTCGTTGCGGTCGTCCACGATGGCGCGGATGTCGTACTTCTTCAGTTCCATACGCACCTGGTCGGCGTAGTCGTTGAACTTCTCCGAGATGGGCAGCACGGCCACCTGATCGGGGGTGAGCCACAAGGGGAACTTGCCGGCCGTGTGCTCGATGAGCACGGCCACGAAGCGTTCCATCGAACCGAACGGCGCGCGGTGGATCATGACGGGGCGGTGCTTCTGGTTGTCCGCGCCCATGTATTCCAGCTGGAAGCGTTCCGGCAGGTTGTAGTCCACCTGAATGGTGCCCAGCTGCCAGCGGCGGCCGATGGCGTCCTTCACCATGAAGTCCAGCTTCGGTCCGTAGAAAGCTGCCTCACCGTACTCGATACGGGCGGGCAGTCCCTTCTCCTGGCAAGCCTCGATGATGGCCTGTTCGGCCTTCTCCCAATTCTCATCACTGCCGATGTACTTCTCGCGGTTCACCTTGTCGCGCAAAGAGATCTGCGCCTCGAAGTTCTGGAAGTTCATGCTCTTGAACACGATGGAGATGATATCCATCACCCGCAGGAACTCCTGCTTCACCTGGTCGGGACGGCAGAAGAGGTGCGCGTCGTCCTGCGTGAAGCTACGCACGCGGGTCAGTCCGTGCAGCTCACCGCTCTGCTCGTAGCGGCACACCGTACCGAACTCGGCGATGCGCAGCGGCAGGTCCCGGTAAGAGCGCGGCGAGTTCTTGTAAATCATACAGTGGTGCGGGCAGTTCATCGGCTTCAGGAAGTACTCCTCGCCCTCTTCCGGAGTGTGGATGGGCTGGAACGCGTCCTTGCCGTACTTGGCGTAGTGGCCCGAGGTCACATACAGCAGCTTGTTGCCGATGGGCGGGCACATCACCTCCTGGTAATCATAGCGGGCCTGGATGCGGCGCAGGAAGTCCTGCAGACGGATGCGGAGGGCGGTTCCCTTCGGGAGCCACATAGGCAGTCCCTTACCCACGGTCTCCGAGAACATGAACAGGTCCATCTCCTTGCCTATCTTGCGGTGGTCGCGCTTCTTGGCCTCTTCCAGCATGACGAGGTACTCGTCGAGCAGCTTCTTCTTCGGGAAGGTGATGCCGTAGATACGCGTCATCTGCTTACGGTCCTCCTGTCCACGCCAGTAGGCACCGGCCACCGACAACAGCTTGATGGCCTTGATAGGAGCGGTGGAAGCCAGGTGCGGGCCGCGGCACAGGTCAGTGAAGGCCCCCTGGGTATAGGTCGTGATGTGGCCGTCCTCCAGTTCAGAGATGAGCTCACACTTGTAGGTCTCGCCCCGTTCGCCGAACAGCTGCAAGGCGTCTGCCTTGGCGATGCTCTGGCGGGTCAGCACCTCTTTCTTGGCGGCCAGTTCCTGCATCTTCTTCTCGATGGCCGGCAGGTCGCTTTCCTTGATGACCGCCTCGCCCGGATCTACGTCGTAGTAGAACCCGTTCTCGATAGCGGGTCCGATACCGAACTGGATGCCCGGGTACAACTCCTGCAAGGCTTCCGCCAACAGGTGGGCGCTGGTGTGCCAGAAGGCATGCTTGCCCTGTTCGTCGTCCCACTTATACAGTACGAAGCTGGCGTCTTCGTGAAGGGGTCTGGTCAAGTCAATGGTTTCGCCGTTCACGCCACAGGCCAGCACTTCTTGGGCCAGGCGCGGACTGATGCTTTCTGCAATCTGCAGACCGGTGGTTCCTTCGTTATACTCACGAACGGAGCCATCAGGAAAAGTAATCTTAATCATAAGTACAAAATATGTATTAATTTCTTTTATGGAGCCGCAAAATTAGCTAAAACTTTTCGTGTGGCCAATTTTAGACCCATTTTTTTTCATTCCGCTCATTTCTCGATGGCCGTGAACCGCTTGATGATGTTGTAGGCCGAGAAGATGCCCAGCTCACCCGCCTTGCTCAGGTCGGTCACGCCCTGCCGGTTGTTGCCGAGATAGACATGGGTCAGCCCCCGGTTGAAGTACGCGTCCGCGAAGTTGGGTTCCAGCTCCAGTGCCTTCGAGTAGTCCGCTATCGCGCCCCGGTAGTCCTTCATCGCCGTCAGCACGTTGGCCCGGTTGTAGTAGGCATACACGAAGTCGGGTGCCAGCTCGATGACCTTGTCCAGGTCGCGCTTCACCTGCGCGTAGTCGAGCGCCCGCACCTGAGGCTGCGGCCCTGCGGCCGTCTCAATCTCGTAAGTGGTGTCGCGCTT
>JAQXRG010000116.1 GCA_029218405.1 Bacteroidales bacterium | reverse complement strand
TTCTTGGCCATCCACTCCTTGCGGGTGATGATGTCGTAGGGTAGGGAGGCGATGTATGAGCGCAGTTCGGTGAGGGCGGCAGACAGGTCGCCCCGCTTGAACGCCCTTGACATGGCCAGTATCGTGGTGTCTCGGTCCAGTTCATCCGTGTCCATGAGATAGTGGGTCAAGCCTCTCACCATGCCTTGGCGCACCTCATAATTCGGGAAGTGAAGGGTATAAGTGTCCAACTCCTTTTCGTATGAGCCGATGGTCAGGTAGCCGCTCTGGTAAAGCATCCTTCTGCTGGGTGAATTCATACATGGAACTTACGGCAAAAATACGCAAAAGGAGCGGATGCGCCAAAGAATCGGGAGGAATAATCCGCGCACCGGCCCGGAAGCGGGTCACGGATTCCTTTGCAGTTTTTTCTGGTATTCCGACGGAGACGATCCGAACTCCTCCTTGAAGCACTGGCGGAAATACGCCACGCTGCTGAAGCCCGTCAGGTCCGAGATTTCGGCGATGGAACGCTCGCCTTGCTGGATCAGCTCCAGGCCCTTCTGCATCTTCATTTTCCGCACGAACTCGTTCACCGACATATTGGTCAGTCCCTTTATCTTGCGGTAGAGCGTGGAGTGGCTCATGCACATCTTGTCGGCAATGAAGGCCACGTCCATTTTTTCCATGCTCAGGTGGTCGGCGATGACGGTCTTCACCTTTTCCAGGAACACTTGGTCCAGTTTGGTGAGCGTGTTCGTCTCCAGGGTCTCGGCCCTCTCGCAGGCGGTCACTGTGTCTGCCGGCGCGGCGGCGCTCTCGGTGGCCACGGCTGTGATGAGGCTGGCCAGTTTCCGACGGCTTTCCAGCAGGTTCTCGATGCGCAGTTGCAGCAACCGCGCGCTGAACGGCTTGGTGATGAACGAGTCCGCGCCGGCCTCATATCCCTCTTCCTTGGCACGGATGCTGCCTTTGGCGGTGAGCAGGATGACGGGAATATGGCTGGTGCGCATGTCTTCTTTCACCTTGCGGCAGAAGGTGACACCGTCCATGACCGGCATCATGATGTCGCTCACGATGATGTTGGGGATGCGGCTCTTCGCCGTTTCCCAACCTTCCTGGCCGTTGAAGGCGGTGAGCACCGTGTAGGTCTCTTCGAACGCGCCACGGATGTAGTTGCAGATGTCCGGGTTGTCTTCTACGACGAGGAGCAACGGCTTGCTGTCATCCGCTTCTTCCTCGGGCGTGACGGGGCCGGCAGGACAGGAAGGCATGTCTGCAGGAATCGTCGGCTCCTTTTCCTGGTGCCGGGCGTTGGGGTAGGTGTTGTCGGTGAGCAGCTTCCTCCGGCTTGCGGAACGTGTTGTTGTTCAGGTTCAAGGTACTTACCCCTCCCATGTGGGTACAGACCCACAAGGTGCCGTCGGTGCTTTGGCCGATGTCGTTCACCTGGTTGCCCAGCAGGCTGTTGTCGGCAAAGGTGTCGGTCAGGAAGCGGGTAAAGTCGCCGCGCTGGGGATGGTAGAGGGCCAGTCCCCGATTGGTGCCTACCCACACGTTGTCGTTGCGGTCGATGAAGACCGTCTTCACCTGGTCGCCCGGCAGTGAGGAAGGCTCGTCAGGACGGTGGCGGAAGTTACGGCAGGTGCGGCTTTTCAGGTCGATAAGGTAGAGCCCATGTTCGTTACTGCCCACGTAGAGCGTACCGTTCTTGTCCTCAACAGCGCACCAGAAGGTGCCTTTCAGTCCTTCTATGTTCTCGGTGATGTAGGGGGTGAACGTGCCGTTCTCCGGCCGGTAATGCTCCACGCCCAGGTGGTAGTGGGTCAGCCAGACACCTCCGTCCGCCGCGTGCGACAGGCCGGTCACATCATTGGTGACCAGTCCGTTGTCCGTGGTGAACAGGGTCATCGTCTGCCGGGCCTCGTCCATGACGACGCAGCCGTTCCGCTTGGTGCCTATCCAGAGGGTGCCTCGCAGGATGTCGGCCAGCACGGTGTTGATCTCGTCGCTCGGCAGGTCGGAGTTGGCGGCGGTGAACGTCTGCATCCGGCTGCCGTCGAAGCGGCTCAGGCCTCCCTCGGTAGCTGCCCAGATACATCCCGTCCGGTCTTGGGCCAGCTTGTTCACATAGTTGCTGGCCAGCCCGTCGGCCACGTTCAGGCGTCGGAACACATAGTGGGTCTGCGCTCCGAGCGGCTGGAGGCCGAGGAGACCGATGGTGCAGCAGGCGATCAGGTGGAGGCCCTGCCTCAGGAGGTTTGTTACGTACACGTTCATAGTTTCAAGTGAATGGTTAGGGCGGCAAAAATAAACAAATTCCGGACATTTCTTCCCGATTTTCTGTTTTATCATCGTGTTCCTGTCGTAATCGGCTGAATTTTTCCCTTTCTGACCGGTTTTTCAGTCTTTTCACTGCTGCGGAATGCTGATTTTTTGCGAATCAATGACAGGAAATCTTGAAAAACAATCAGAAGGCGATGTTCGCCTTGCTGCTTTGTACAGGGTTTGTCGCAACGCCTCCCTTGTCCGTGCTTGCCCATGTCACGGACCTGCTGGTGGCAAGTGTCCAACAGAAGAAACCTTTCGAAAAAAATCCCCATCGCAGGGATGCGACGGGGATTCGGCTCTATGTAGAAGCAAACCGTACGATGTGCTTACGGATGATGAGGGTTGTCCTGGATGGTCCGCCCCGTGACGAGCAGGCAGCCGCCATCCGGAGCGAGTGTCACCTTCACGTGCTGCGGGTCTTTCACCGTCAGTGGCTGGAACTGCAGTTCGCGGCGCTTTCCGTCGGTATAGCTGTCGATGACAGCGGAGGCGGGGACGAAGTCCGAGAGGTCGAGGTCCAGCGTGAGGGGAGTATTCTCTGCGTTCGCGCCGGCGATGTACCATTTGTCCGCATGCCGGCGGGCCAGGATGACGTACCGGCCGGGATAGCCGTCGATGAAGCGGGTCTCGTCCCATGTGGTGGGTACTTCCTTCATGAAGTCAATGGCCGCTTTCGGCGCGTCAGTCAGGTTGTTGGGCGCCAGGGCAAAGTTCTGCACCGGGTTCTGGAACAGGACGGCGGTGGCTATCTGGAACACGTCTGTGGTACGGCGGATGGTGCCTTTCGCGTTCGAGCGGTGCAGCCGCCGGTTGAGGAAGGTGCCGCCGAACTCCATGCAGCCCACCGCGTTGCGGATGAAGGGATGCAGGCAGGCGTTGAAGGCTTCCGCATCGCCGGACTTCTGGTCGAACACCAGGTTCTCGGAGGCCAGCACCGCCTCGCTGCCCACGTAGTTGGGATACATCCGCTCCCAGCCGCGCGGCAGGGTGCAGCCGTGGAAGATGACCATGAGGCCGTGGTCATCGGCGTCGCTCAGGATGGCTTCGTACAGCCGCAGGGTCTCCTGCTTGTCACCGCCGAAGAAATCGACCTTGATGCCTTTCACTCCCATCTTCTGCAGCCACTTCATCTCCCGCTTGCGGATGATGGGGTTGTCCATGTGGTTGACGGGACTTTGGGTGATGTCGTTCCAGTAGCCGCTGGAGCTGTACCACAGGAACACGTCCACGCCCTTGCCGTGCGCGTAGCGGATGAGCTGCTCCATGCGCTCGTAGCCGATGTTGCGGTCCCAGTCGGCGTCGATGAGCACATGCTCGTAGCCCATCTGCTGGGCGAAGTCGATGTAGGTCAGCTGGTCATCGTAGTTGCAGCTGTTGTCCTGCCACACGATCCAGCTCCATGTGCCCCTTCCGAAGCGGTAGGTATGTTCCGACGTGTAGAGCGGCTCGGTGACGCTCCAGGGGATGGTGGTCTCGACAATGGGTTTCAGGTTGTCGCCGACGGTCAGGGTGCGCCACGGTGTCCGGGCGGGCAGGGCCATGCCGGGCGCCACGGTGCCGTTGCCGTTGTTCTCTTCCGGCAGGGGGAAGGCGATGGTGTAGCGTCCGTCCGGGGTGGCGTCGCTCAAGTGGGAGGCACAGTAACGGCTGTCCACGCCGGTCTCGCTGACCAATGCCCACCCGTCGTCGCCGATGCGGAACAGGCAGGGGAAGGTGTAGCCGTGGCCGTATTGCGAAGGGGTGTCCATCGGTTCGTCGGCCTTGTACCACTCCTCGTAGCTCGGCTTGCTGCGCTTCCAGCCGATCATCGCGTCGCTTTGGGGGGTCAGGAAGGTGGTGGTGTGCGCCGGGAAGTCGAAGCCGGTCGCTTCCTGCCGGATGACGATGCTGCCCGTCTCTCCCGACTTGGGCATCTCGTAGCGGAAGGCTACATTGTTGTCGCTCACTTCGAACACGATGTCGAAGGGGGTCTTGTCAACGTTTTCCAGGGTGAGGGCGAGCCGGTTGGCGCGGTAGCGTATCACGGACTGCTTGATGCGGTCCTGCGCGAAGGTCCGGCTGACGGGGTGTTCCTTCGTGCCCGTCAGGGTGAGCTGCCGGCTGAAGTCGCCGGTATTGGCGATGAAGCCGAGGGGGGAGTCTTCCAGTATCACCTTGTCCTTGTAGGTGACGGAGTACAGGGGCTGTCCCTGCCGGACATCGACAGTGACTTTCAGTTGCTGGTCGGGACTGGTGACCACCGTCTGCTG
>JAQXRG010000115.1 GCA_029218405.1 Bacteroidales bacterium | reverse complement strand
TACTACCAATACAACCCCTACGGTTCACAATGGGAAAACATGACCTGGGGACACTCCTCCAGTACCGACCTTGTGCATTGGGAACATCATCCCGCACCCATCGAGCCGGACGGTTTAGGTTCTATCTTCAGCGGTAGCTGCGTGGTGGACAAGGAAAACACGGCGGGATTCGGCAAGGATGCCATCATCGCGTTCTACACCTCGGCCGGACAGAGCCAGACCCAGTGCTTGGCCTACAGCACCGACAACGGGATGACCTTCACCAAGTACGACCGTAACCCCATCATCACATCCACCGTACCCGACTTCCGTGACCCTCACGTGTTCTGGAATGAAGAGGCCGGCCACTGGAACCTCATCCTTGCCGCCGGACAGCAGATGAGCATCTACTCATCGGCCAACCTGAAGGAATGGAAACATGAAAGCGATTTCGGAGCGACCTACGGCAACCACGGCGGCGTGTGGGAATGCCCCGACCTGATGAAACTCCCCGTAGCCGGCACCGATAAGGAGAAATGGATGCTCATCTGCAACATCAACCCCGGTGGACCGTGGGGAGGATCTGCCGCACAGTACTTCATTGGCGACTTCGACGGAAAGACATTCACCTGTGAATCGAAGCCGGAAGTGACCAAATGGATGGACTACGGGAAGGATCATTACGCCACCGTCACCTTCGACAACGCCCCGGACGGCCGCCGTGTCGGTATCGCCTGGATGAGCAACTGGCAGTACGCCAACCAGGTGCCGACCCAGCAGTTCCGCTCAGCCAACAGCATCGCCCGCGAGTACGGCTTGTTCGAGTACAACGGCGAGACCTACTGTAGCGTGAAACCGGTGAAAGAGATGGATACCCTGCGTGGCAACCAACGCAAGACTCCGTCAGAAGCCTGTGAGATGGTCGTCACCCTAAAAGGCGATGCACAACTCACCCTGCGTAACGACCGCAACGAGAGAGTGGTTATCAGCTACAATCAAGAAGATGGCATCATCGATTTCGACCGACGCCACAGCGGAAATGTGTCCTTCAGCGACGCCTTCCCCACCATTGTCACAACGCCTACTTACGGAACAGTGCACCAACTGCGCATCTTCATCGATCGCTGCAGCATCGAACTGTTCGATGAAGAAGGCAAGGTGGCCATGACCAATTTGGTCTTCCCCACCACCCCTTATAACCGCCTTACCCTGAAAGGAAAGGCGAAAGCAAAAATCTACTCCCTTAAAAACTGATGATTATGAACAACAATAGCAAACTGACCGTCCTCCCATTGATGCTCTGCTTCTTTGCCATGGGATTTGTGGACCTGGTGGGCATCGCCTCGAACTATGTGAAGGCAGACCTCGACCTGAGTGACTCCGTCGCCAACATTTTCCCCTCGTTGGTATTCTTCTGGTTCCTCATATTCTCCGTCCCCACTGGGATGCTGATGAACAAGATAGGCCGTAAGAAGACCGTACTGCTATCGCTTGTAGTGACCATGGTGTCACTCCTGCTACCCATCTTTGGAGAAACCTTCCCCCTGATGCTTGCCTCATTCTCGCTGCTCGGCATCGGTAACGCCCTGATGCAGACCTCACTCAATCCCTTGGTGTCGTTGGTCATCAAAGGCAATCTGGCCTCCACACTGACCTTCGGACAGTTCGTCAAGGCCATCGCCTCGTTCATGGCACCTTATATCGCCTCTTGGGGTGCTTTGGCCACCATCCCCACATTCGGGATGGGCTGGCGCGTGCTCTTCCCCATCTACATGCTCTTCGGTGTTATAGCCACGCTGCTGCTCTTCGCCACACCGATTGAAGAGGAGAAGGAAGAAGGCAAGAGCTCTTCGATTCTTGACTGTGTACGCCTGCTTTCGAACCCCATCGTCCTGTTGTCATTCATCGGCATCATGTGCCATGTGGGTATCGACGTAGGCACCAACACCACCGCCCCGAAACTCTTGATGGAACGCCACGAGATGTCACTGAACGATGCCGCCTTCGCCACTTCGCTTTACTTCATCTTCCGTACCATCGGCTGCCTGACGGGATCGTTCTTCCTCCGGGTCATGAGCAACAAGCTGTTCTTCATCATCAGTGTCATCATGATGGCGCTCGCAATGATAGGACTGGCCGTTGGCACAGAAAAAATGGTGCTGTACGCTTCCATCGCGCTGGTGGGCTATGGCAACTCCAATATCTTCTCAATCGTGTTCGCACGTGCGCTTGTCTCCGACAAGGAACGCCAGAACGAAATCAGCGGCCTGATGATTATGGGTCTCTTCGGAGGTACACTGTTCCCGCTGCTGATGGGCTTTGCATCTGATATATTCGGACAAGTAGGAGCCGTTGCTGTCATGGCACTGGGTGTCCTGTACCTGTTCACATATATACCTAACATCAAAAGCACTAAATAACCATGGAAAAAAGAATCATCGTAGGATTGGGCGAGGCACTTTGGGACTGCCTCCCCGAAGGCCGGAAGCTGGGCGGCGCGCCCGCCAACTTTGCCTATCACACGTCCCAGTTTGGCAACGAGGCATACGCCGTCAGTGCTGTCGGCAATGACGCGCTGGGTGACGAGACCATCCAGGCTTTCGAAGAGAAGAAACTGAACTACGCCCTGCCCCGGGTGGACTTCCCCACAGGCACCGTGCAGGTGACGCTGGACGACGACGGCATCCCGAGCTATGACATCAAGGAAGGGGCCGCCTGGGACAACATTCCCTTCACCCCCGAACTGGAAGCCCTCGCCCGCCGCTCCCGCGCCGTGTGCTTCGGCTCACTGGCCCAACGCAGCGAGGTGTCACGCCAGACCATCTACCGCTTCCTCGACAGCACCCCGAAGGACTGCCTGCGCATCTTCGACATCAACCTGCGCCAGAACTTCTACAGCAAGGAAATCATCCGCGAGTCGCTGCGCCGCTGCAACATCCTCAAGATTAACGATGAGGAGCTGGTCATCATCGGCCGTATGTTCGGCTATCCGGGCATGGACTTCGAGAACAAGTGCTGGCTCATTTTGGGCAAGTACAATCTGGACATCTTGGTACTGACCTGCGGAGTGAATGGCAGCTACGTGTTCTCCAAGGGAGCCATGAGCTACTACGAAACGCCGAAGGTGAAGGTGGCCGATACGGTAGGTGCCGGCGACTCGTTCACCGGATCGTTCGTCGCTTCCTTGCTGGCCGGCAAGCCGGTGGCCGAAGCGCACCGCATCGCCGTGAACGTGAGCGCGTATGTCTGCACGCAGAACGGCGCCATGCCGCAGCTGCCGGAAGAGCTGAAAGGCTGACGGCGGATAATAGAAAATCCCATCGTCTGATGGTGCCCCCGGCAGAGTGTGGACTGCTCTGCGACAGCACTAAGACCGACGATGGAAAAAGGTTATAAATAAAAAGAAAGACCTCTTCCGACTAATCTCCCGACCTGAGTCGCTACTACTTGCAACAAAGGCCGGGAGTATTTTTTGGGCGTAGGTCTAAAGAAACTGCGACCCAGGTCAGAAACGGAACGTAGCACCGCCGCGCACCCAGATGCCGGGCTGCGGGATGTTACCATGGTCGTAATAGACCTTGTCCAGCAGGTTATTGGCCTCGGCGTACACCGTATAGCGGTCAGCGTCCCACGAGAGACGCGCGTCCAGCAAGGTATAAGCGTCGTAGGGGGTCATCGCACCGTCCTTCTGGTAGTTACCGACGCGGTCCAGCCAGCTGAAGGCCAGACCGAGGTTCAACTGGCGGTACAGGCGGAGATGGGTCTGCGCCACCAGCTTGTTGCGCAAGTACTCCAGTGCGTATTTCGACTGCTGGTCAGCGGCCACATCCTTGTCCTTGTCAATGTAACTGTAGGCCACACTCAGGTCCTTCACCCAAGCGCGTGCGCCTGCCCAGTGGCAGAAGTCGAAGAGCAGCGAAGCCTCCACGCCAAGGGTATTGACCGTGGTGTGGTTGACCGACTGCCACGGCGCGTCACTGCCCTGCGAGAGGTCCTTTATCCAGTCAATCATATTGGTGCCGTGATGATGATACAGGCTCAAGGTGCCCCGGATGCCCGGCGTGAGGTATTTCAGGCCCACTTCGACGGCCTGCGTCTCCTCGGGTTCGAGGTACTTGTCGGCCTTGTAGCCTTCCACGGAATAGTAGAGTTCGGTGAAGGTAGGCATCCGCAACGAGGTGTTCCACGAGGCATAGACCTTCCAGTCGCGCGCCAGCTGGAAGCTGGCATCCACCCCGGGATAGAAGCGGAAGTTCATTTCGTTCCACGTGTTCTTGACAGCGATGACCCCGGCCGACACAGTGAAACGGGGCAGCACGACGGTGTGTTCCAGGTGGAAACTCATGTTGGTGCGGTTCAGGCCTACGGTATAGTCCAAGTCCGTGCCGTGTACCGGTTTCGGGCGGTTGAGCGGCTCGCCGAGCTTGGTGCTGACCACACCCTCGTTGCGGAACTCGGCACCGAACGCGGTCTTGCCCAAGAAAGTCTGCACGTAATTGTTCAGGTTCAGGCCATACACATCGGTACGATGGTAGTTGAAGGGTACCTTCTCGGGCGCGTTCCGGTAGTACTCAAAGCGGTCCTCGCCCCGGTTCCAGTAGATGGACGGCTTGAAGCGGTAGTGCTCCCCTTTGGTCTCGGCCTGCAGGGCGGCGAAATACTTGCGGGTATGCTCGAACTGGTCGTCCGAACCAGTGCCATAGAAGGTGTTCGACCCATAGTCCTTGTTGGAATAACCGGCGTACCAGTCCACGTCCAGCCCTGCCTTGCGGTAGATTCCCTGATAGAACGCCTTCGCGTTCGTGAAGTCCGCGTTCAGCCTTCCCGCCTTGTTACGGCTGGCACCGTCGCTACGGGTATAGCTGCCCGAAAGCTGATGGCGGAAGCTTCCGCTGCCCACACTGAGGTGGCCTCCCCCGTTCAGGTAGCCGTAGGAGCCTCCCTCCACACGCACTTCTCCCCCCGTGCGCCCGTCGGTACGGGTCACGATGTTGATGGCCCCCACCAATGAGGACGTTCCATAGACACGTCCGGCAGGACCTTCGAGCACCTCAATGCGCTCAATTTCACTTAAATCAACCGGGAAATCGGCCACGTTGTGGCCTGTCTGCGGGTCGCAGATATTAATGCCGTTCAGCAGGATAGTGATTTGGTCGTAGGTACCTCCTCGGATACCGATGTCTGTCTGTACGCCCATGCCGCCCCGCTGGCGGACATCTACGCCAACGGCGTACTTCAACAGGTCGTTAATACTCTGTACAGGCGCCGCCGCAATCGCTTCGCGGTCCAGTACGGTTACCATTCTCGCCGCCTGTGCCACGGTAAGGGGCACGCGGGTGCCGGTGACTTCCACCTCCTCCAGTTCCACGAGTTTCTCGTCCGGCTTGCGGTTCACGGTCTGTGCGGAAATTGTCCCCGCATTGGCATAGGTAAGCATGGCCACTGCCATGACCCCGATGTTGACCGTCTTGTCCAAGCTACGAAAAACAGCGTAAGAAGCGTGCGAGAAGCGTCGGAAACGCATCACCGGGCAATTCTTCTGAATGTTCTCGTTCATGATTGATGAATACTATAGTTACTAAAATCGGGCGCAAAGGAAACACTTTCGCCCGATTTGTGCAAATATTCACAGCAGTTTTTTCGTCACCACCCCAAATCCCGGATGATACGTTCCAAGACTTCTTTTCTCACAACGCTCCGACGAGTTCGGCGGTCAAATCCCGTTTGGGCAAATCGTCCGCCACACGGATGACCATCGGACGCCGATTCTTCCGAGTCACGTAAACGGGCTCCTGCTCCGCCAGCTCGAAATACTTCTTCTGGTTAGCTCTGAATGCTCTTGCTGTTACTACACACATACCTGTTTCTCCCTACATTATTATATATTATACAATCTGCTCCAGCTCCCTGCGCATGGCCATCAGTTCCTCGCGCACTTTCTTCAGCCGCTCCACGATTTCCGCATTGCGGACCGTGGTGTCGCGGTGCTGCTTCAGCCGTTGCTTGGCACCGGCCAGGGTCAGCCCTTTCTCCTTCACAAGGTGATACACGAGACGGATGCTCTCGATGTCCTCCTTCCGGTACTGACGGATGTTGCCGCCCGCCTTCTTGGGCCGAATCATCGGGAACTCCTTCTCCCAGTAGCGGAGCAGGGACTCGTTCACATCGAACATCCGTGCCACCTCGCTGATGGAGTAGTACAGCTTCAGTTCTTTTCCCATACACTCACTCTCCTTTCTTCTGTTCTTCCTCTTTCCTTCTACCGCAAATGTATCCATAAAACAGCAATCCGCCAAACTAATCATAGACTTTTCCGTGGTTGGCGGCCAGCTGGATCATCCGGTCGTAATCATCGGCGCTCAGGTCCATGAAGTAGTAGTTGATGGGGTTGACCACCTGCCCCTTCACGTGCACCTCGTAGTGCAAGTGAGGACCGGTGCTCTTGCCCGTCGAGCCCACCCGTCCGATGGTCTGCCCGCGCACCACCTTCTGTCCCGCGCGCACTTCCAGCTTATGCAGATGCGCGTAACGCGTGAGGTAGCCGAAACCATGGTCAATCTCGATGCAGTTACCGTAGAGGCCTTCCCACCCCGCCTTGCGCACCGTACCATTTCCCGTGGCATAGACCGGCGTGCCGGTAAAGGCCGAGAAGTCCATGCCAGCATGAAACTTCACCGTCTTGTAGATAGGGTCAATGCGGTTGCCGTAACCTGACGCCGTCTGCCGCAGGTTTTTGTTCGCCACAGGCTGGATGGCAGGGATGCAGGCCAGCATCTCGTCGTGGCGGCGGCACAGGTCCACCACCTCATCGAACGACTTCGACTGCATATAGACCTGCCGCTCCAGCAAGTCCATCTGCCGGGTGGTATTCACCACCAACCGGGCGTTGGCCAACTCCAGCAGCTCCTCGTAACGGTTGGTCTTGCCGTAGTTGGGCGTGCGCAGTCCTTCGGCCACGGGGTCCGACTGCAGGATGGCCCGGTAGAGGTTGTCATCGCGCTGCTGCAGCAGCTGCATCACCTCCAGGGCCTCGTCGAGACGTGACGACAAGATGTGGTACTGCGAGAGCAGCCGCGAGTTCTCCACCCGCAGGTCCTTCTCGGACGGAGACCCGAAGACCAGCAAGAGCAGCAGGAAGCTGCCCGCCCCCAGCCCCATGCCCACAAACAGACGGCGCAGATAGCTCATCACGCGCTGCCTCAACGTGGGGTAAATCCGGTCGTAGGTGCGGGTCTTCGGATTGTAGATATAATAGACTTTACGCATTCATTCAGGGTTTTGCAATTTTTTCGGCACAAGTCTTCCACTTTTTGCGCCAAACATACGGACAAAAATAATAAAACCAATTATCTTTGCAAACCATTTTGGGATAATTCTTTCGGAATTTGTCTTAAAAAGCGTTGGCAGAAGAACGAACTAAAAACCTACAATAATGACAGCAAACGAAATCCGTGACTCATTCGTGAAATTCTTTGAGTCAAAAGGACATCAGATTGTGCCTTCCGCACCCATGGTCATCAAGGATGACCCTACGCTGATGTTCACCAATGCCGGCATGAACCAGTTCAAGGACATCATCCTGGGCAACCATCCGGCCAAGTACAAACGTGTGACCGACTCGCAGAAGTGCCTCCGCGTCAGCGGCAAGCACAACGACCTGGAGGAAGTGGGACAGGACACCTACCACCACACCATGTTCGAGATGCTGGGCAACTGGTCGTTCGGCGACTACTTCAAGCAGGAAGTCATCGGCTGGGCCTACGAATACTTGGTGGGCGTACTGAAGCTCGACCCGAAGGACCTGTACGTGACCGTGTTCGAGGGCAGTCCCGAAGAGGGCCTCTCGCGCGATGACGAGGCCGCCGGCTACTGGGCACAGTACTTCCCCGCAGACCACATCATCAACGGCAACAAGCACGATAACTTCTGGGAAATGGGTGATACGGGTCCCTGCGGCCCTTGCTCCGAAATCCACATCGATTCCCGCTCGGAGGCGGAGAAAGCCGCCGTACCGGGCCGCGAGCTGGTGAACAAGGACCACCCGCAGGTCATCGAGATTTGGAACCTCGTGTTCATGCAGTACAACCGCAAGGCCGACGGCTCGCTGGAACCGCTGCCCGCCAAGGTCATTGATACGGGCATGGGCTTCGAGCGACTGGTACGCACCCTGCAGGGCAAGACCTCGAACTACGACACCGACGTGTTCCAGCCCATCATCAAGGTCATCGGCGACCTGTCCGGCAAGACCTACGGTGACGACCCGAAGGTGGATGTGGCCATGCGCGTGGTGGCCGACCACATCCGTACCATCTCCTTCTCCATCACCGACGGACAGCTTCCCTCGAATGCCAAGGCCGGCTACGTCATCCGCCGTATCCTGCGCCGTGCCGTACGCTATGCCTACACGTTCCTGGGACAGAAACAGGCCTTCATGTACAAGCTCGTGCCAGTGCTCGTCGAGAACATGGGCGGCGCTTACCCCGAACTGAAGGCCCAGCAGAGCCTCATCGAGAAGGTCATCAAGGAGGAGGAAGAAGCTTTCCTGCGCACCTTGGAGACCGGCATCCGCCTGCTGGAAAAGAACATGAACGAGACCAAGGCCGCCGGCAAGACCGAAATCAGCGGCGTGGACGCCTTTACCTTATATGATACGTTCGGCTTCCCCCTCGACCTGACGGAACTTATCCTGCGCGAGAACGGCATGACCGTGAACGAGGCCGAGTTCAACACCGAGATGCAGAAGCAGAAACAGCGGGCCCGCAACGCGGCCGCCGTGGAAACCGGTGACTGGATGACCCTGGAGGAAGGCGAGACGAGATTCGTGGGCTACGACTACACGGAATACGAGACCCGCATCCTGCGTTACCGTCAGGTGAAGCAGAAGAACCAGACCCTCTACCAGATTGTGTTGAGCGACACCCCGTTCTACGCCGAAAGCGGCGGACAGGTGGGCGACACGGGCGTACTGGTGAGCGAGTTCGAGACCATTGAGATCATCGACACCAAGAAGGAGAACAACCTGCCCATCCACATCGCCAAGAAGCTGCCCGAACACCTCGACGCACCGATGATGGCCTGCGTGGACACCGACAAGCGCGCCGCTTGCGCCGCCAACCACTCCTGCACCCACCTGCTCGACGAGGCACTGCGCCAGGTACTGGGCACCCATGTCGAGCAGAAAGGCTCGCTGGTGACTCCCGACTCGCTGCGCTTCGACTTCTCGCACTTCCAGAAGGTGACTCCGGAACAGATTCGTGAGGTAGAGCACTTGGTGAACGCCAAGATCCGCGAGGACGTACCTCTGACCGAATACCGCAACCTGCCCATCGAGAAAGCAAAAGAGCTGGGCGCCATCGCTCTCTTCGGCGAGAAGTACGGCGACGAGGTGCGTGTCGTGCAGTTCGGATCGTCCATCGAGTTCTGCGGCGGTACCCACGTGGCATCGACCGGTAAGATTGGTATGGTGAAAATCCTGGCCGAAAGCTCTGTGGCCGCCGGTGTGCGCCGTATCGAAGCCATTACCGGCGCGAAGGTGGAAGAGATGATGGACAGCATCCAGGACACCATCAACGACCTGAGAACCCTCTTCAACAATGCGCCCGACCTACGGACCGCCATTGCCAAGTACATCGACGAGAACGCCGGACTGAAGAAACAGGTGGAAGACTTCATGAAGGAAAAAGAAGCCTCCGTCAAGGCCAAGCTCATCAGCGAAGCCAAGGAAGTGAACGGTGTGAAGGTCATCAAGGCCGTGCTTCCGATGCCTGCCGATGCCGTGAAGAACATCGCCTTCCAGCTGAAGGGACAGTTCACGGAACACCTCTTCGTCGCCATCGGCAGTGTGTTTGAGGGCAAGCCCCTGCTGACCGTCACGATGAGTGAGGACCAGGTGAAGGCCGGACTGAACGCCGGAAAGCTGGTACGCGAAGCGGCCAAGCTGATTCAGGGCGGCGGCGGCGGACAGCCTCATTTCGCCACTGCAGGCGGCAAGAATGCCGAAGGCATCATCTCGGCCACTGAAAAGGTAGTGGAACTGGCCGGTTTCTGACCGTAACGTTTCCCTCATCCCCCTACGAAGGCACAAAGGAAGGCCGAACCGCCCCTCCTTTGTGCCTTTGTTTATTGCGCGGTATTCCCTTGCCGCTGTTACGTCTGAAGTTTTTTCAAAAAAAAATCCGCCAAACGCTTGCAGATTCAAAAATAATGCGTACCTTTGCAACCGCAATCGAGAACGAGAGTATCGGGCGTTTAGCTCAGCTGGTTCAGAGCATCTGCCTTACAAGCAGAGGGTCGGGGGTTCGAATCCCTCAACGCCCACTCCTTCTTACAGCAGCCTCACCGTTACGACGGTGGGGCTTTTTTTATACGCTATTTCTCCCTTATCCATCCAACCATAGCCGGAAGATGGAGGCACGCCCTTCGCTGACGTGAAAAGGAAAACGGATTCGCATCCGGCTGGGCGGTGTGCGAATCCGTTTGTGGGCGGTGTGTTTGTTTCCGTGGGGTTAACAGCCGGCCAGTTCGATGACCTTGTCAACTGCCGAAAGAATGCCGTCGGGGTTCTTGCCGCCTGCTGTGGCGAAATGGGGCTGTCCGCCACCGCCGCCTTGTATCAGCTTGGCGGCTTCGCGCACCAGTTTGCCGGCGTTCAGTCCGTTCTGCACCAAGTCTTCGCTGACGGCTACGGTCAGCAACGGCTTGCCGTCATATACGCTGCCGATGACTGCCAGCAGGTTGTCGGAGAACTGTCCCTTCAGCTGGAATACAATGTTCTTCACGGCATCGGCCGGCATCGGGAGGACAGCCTTGATGACTTTCACGCCTCCGGCGGTTTCTTTGGCTTCGCGGATGAGGCGGGCCTTGACGGCGGCCTCTTTTTCTTTCATGAAGTCTTCTACCTGTTTCTTGAGTCCGGCATTCTCGTCAATGTATTTCTTGATGGCTGCCTTCAGGTCGGGAGCGTTGTTGAACAGGGCCTTCAGGTCGTTGAACGTATCCTGGATGGTGTCCAGCATTTCTTCTACCTTGGCTCCTGTCACGGCCTCGATACGGCGCACTCCGGCAGCTACCGAGCTCTCAGAGATAATCTTCACCATCCCAATCTGGCCTGTGGCGGCCACATGGGTACCACCGCAGAACTCAATGGACGAGCCGAACTGGACGACACGTACCTCATCACCGTATTTCTCGCCGAACAGGGCAATGGCACCCAGCTCCCTGGCTTTCTCGATAGGCAGGTTGCGGTATTCGGTCAGCGGCACGTTTTGACGGATCTTGGCATTGACCAGGTGTTCCACTTCGCGCAACTGTTCGGGTGTCACTTTCTGGAAGTGAGAGAAGTCGAAGCGCAAGGAGTCGGGGGTGACCAGCGAACCTTTCTGTTCGACATGGGTGCCCAATACCTGACGGAGGGCTTCGTCGAGCAGGTGGGTACAAGAGTGGTTGGCGGCGCAGGCGGCCCGTTTGTCGGTATCCACACAGGCCATCATCGGTGCGTCGAGGTGTTCGGGCAGCTTCTTGGCGATGTGTATCGGGAGGTTGTTCTCTTTCTTGGTGTCAATGATGTCGATGGTCTCGAACTCGTTCACCAAGACACCGGTGTCACCTACCTGACCACCGCTCTCAGCGTAGAACGGCGTGTGGCTCAGCACAATCTGGAACAAAGTCTGGTTTTTCTGCTTG
>JAQXRG010000114.1 GCA_029218405.1 Bacteroidales bacterium | reverse complement strand
GTTGGGAAACAGCATACCGAAGGCCAGCAGGATGGCGTAGACGGCTCCCGACGCACCCACCGTGTTGAGCTGGTTCAGAAATTCGCCCATCGGCAGGATGCCATAGCCGGTGTCCACCCCCGAATAATGGGACCAGCTGACGGCGTACTCGATGTATTGCACCACTTCTTGCACCAGCCCGGCACCGATGCCGCAGAGGATGTAGTAGAACAGGAAGCGTTTGGGCCCCCATACCTGTTCGAGCACCCGCCCGAACATCCAGACCGCAAACATATTGAAGAAGATGTGCTGGAAGTTGGCGTGCATGAACATGTAGGTGATGAGCTGCGCGGGATTGAAGTCAGAGGCCAGGAAGAAGTGCAGCCCTAAATAGTCGTTCAGGTTGATGCCATACTTCTGGGCGACGATGGCACCGAAGAAGCACAGCACGTTGATGATGAGTAGGTTTTTGGTGATGGTTGGTAAATTATTCATAATGCGTTGGGGTTATGCCGGTTGAACAATGCTGTCGCGCAGGATGAGCAGGCTTTCGGGACCCATGTTGAACAGGAGGTCCACAATGCTCAGGTTGGGCTGGAAGCCCCATTTGGCCTCGAATACCTGATAGTAGGGACAAGGCCGGAAGCCAGGATCGGTCTGGCGGAAATCCTTCTTGGGATGTATCAGCTCGCGGAAATCGGCCTTGCCTTCGGGATTCGGTTCGTAGCTTTCCGTCAGGCGGCAGTCGGGTTCCAGGTCCATCTGCCGGCAAATCCACTGGCAGAGCTCCAGGTTGAAGTCTATCAGGAACCCGTATCTCCGTTCGTAGAAGCGGTGGAACTCGTCGGCGTAATAGTCGAAGAAAGGGCTGTGGCGGTAGGCGGCCTCCAGCGCGTTCCAGTGTACGTGGCGCCAGTTGCCGTGGTCGGACAGACGGACATCTTTGGTCAGGGCCTTGGGATGGTCCGTCTTCTCGGTGGGGAAGGTCAGCGCCTGGGGTCCGTTGGGCGATGCGATGACGCAGCGGTTGCGGTAGGTCTGCTTCCGGTAATGGTCATACTGTTCTATCCACACCTGTCCGTGTCCGAACAGTTTGGTGTAGTATTCCACTGGTGCCAGGTAGGCGGTGCTGAGTAGGATGGGTGTTTCGTTCATTTCTTCTTTCTTTGTTAGTCGGGTTGCGTCCGTAGAGGCTTATTCCACCTTTTTCAGGAAGCGTTGTATCCGTGAGGGCCACCAGATGCGCCAGGCCTGTCCGATGATGTGGTCTTCGGGGACGAAGCCAAACAGCCGCGAGTCGGACAGATTGACCGGATTGTTGGCGGCCATCCAGTAGTAGTTCTTGCTGAAGGTGTACGCGCGGATGGCTTTCCCGTCCATCAGCAGGGTGTCGCCTTGCAAGCGGACCCGGCGGTGCTCGTGCAGCAACAGGGTGTTGTAGAGGAGCACGGCGTTCCACGGCCGGACGGCTACCGTCTGTCCTTTGCGGGGGACAATGAACGGATGCACTTCCGAGTGCTGGCGGTTCAGGGCGGTGAACTGTATCCGGTTGCCGGCCTTTTGCGACAGCAGGTAGTATTCATAATGGCTGAAGCTGCGCACATAGTAGCCCCCGTCCATACAGCTGACCAGCGTGTTGCGGCCGATGTTGGTTTCCTTTATCAAGGCCTCGACCAGCTTCTCCTGCTGTGCCGGATAGGCGTACAGCTCTTTGCTGTCGGGAATGTAGATCCGGCTGGCGGTGTCGGACAGCTCCCGGTTCAGGAAAAGGGTGTCACCGGCCAGCCCTATACACCGCCCGATGAAGACGTCGCGCCGCTCGATGCCCGCCGCCTGCTGTGAGCGGCCGGGATTGTTGAACAGGACGATATCCCCCTTGCCGATGCGGCAGTAGCCTATCCGGTGATAGCCGAACCATGAGGGGAAAGGCAGACGCAGCCCGTAACTCCACTTGTTGACCAGAATCCCTTCGCCCCGGTAGATGGCGTTCTCCATGCCGGAATAGGGGATGATACATGAGCCAACCAGAAAAGTCTTCACCAGCCCTACCGCCCCCGCGAGGAGGACGGCACGCTTCAGCCAATATGTCCAGCTATGTCTCAAAGTTCAGTCATTTGATGGAGTCGACGCATTTGAACAGCCGGTTCCATCTGATTTTGCCGTTCAGCCAGCCGCGGTCCTGGTCGAGCGAGAGCCATACGAAGATGGGTTTCCCCACGATATGGTCTTCGGGCACGAAGCCCCAGAAACGTGAGTCGGCCGAATTGTGGCGGTTGTCGCCCATCATCCAGTAGTAGTCCAT
>JAQXRG010000113.1 GCA_029218405.1 Bacteroidales bacterium | reverse complement strand
CTCAAAGAAAAGGCAAAGAACGCTGTGGAGGCTGCTAACTACATCGGTGAGGGTCTCCAGGCTTTCTGCATCCCAGGATCTGTTGCCGACGATCGTAAGGTGGGTATCGGCCACGGTGAGCTTGCCGCTCGCCTCCTCGAGCCAGAGACAAAGTGTTTCGCTTTCCTCGCTGGACACGAGTCTTTCGCAGCTGCTGAAGGTGCCATCAAGATTGCTCAGATGGCAAACAAGTCTCGTCCTGCCGACAAGCCTCTCCGTTGCATCCTCAACGGTCTTGGCAAAGACGCTGCTATGATCATCAGCCGTATCAACGGTTTCACATACGTAAAGACTCAGTTCGACTATTTCACTGGCGAGCTTAAGGAAGTAGAGCGCATCGCTTACTCTAACGGTCCTCGTGCTGCTGTGAACTGCTACGGTGCTGACGATGTCCGCGAAGGTGTTGCCATCCTGTGGCACGAGAACGTGGACGTATCCATCACAGGTAACTCCACCAACCCGACCCGCTTCCAGCATCCGGTAGCCGGCACTTACAAGAAGGAACGTGTATTGGCTGGCAAGCCCTACTTCTCAGTGGCTTCCGGTGGTGGTACAGGCCGTACCCTGCACCCGGACAACATGGCCGCTGGTCCCGCTTCTTACGGTATGACCGACACCATGGGCCGTATGCACTCTGACGCTCAGTTCGCAGGTTCTTCTTCCGTACCCGCTCACGTTGAAATGATGGGCTTCCTGGGCATCGGTAACAACCCGATGGTAGGATGTACGGTTGCTTGCGCCGTGAACGTGGCTCTGGCACTGAACAAGTAAGCTAATTGTTTAGAGAGAATGCCTTTCCCCTTACGGGAAGGGCATTCCTTCTCATTTTTGTTTTCTCTTTGTCAATATTCGTCTTGAGGGTGTTTCATAGCATCCTTCAGAAAATTCTTTTCATCTTTCGCCTCACGCCGTAAAAGGATGTTCATTTACAACGAAAAGAGCGCCTTTCGTAACGTCCTAAAAACAGGTATTAAAAATCTCAGGAGGAATGCGTATCTTTGCAGAAAAACCTACACCCATCCTTCAAACTGAAAAGCTATGACAGCAGTTTCCATCACCGCCGCCGACCTCATTGCCACGCTCCGCTCCATGGAGGACGCACGGCAACGGACCAACCTCCTGCGGTTCTTCAAGACCGGACCGGGAGAATACGGAGAAGGTGACCGGTTCATCGGTCTCAAGGTACCCCAGGTGCGCCTCGTCGTCAAGGAAGCCCGACTGCAGGTTTCTTTGGAAGAAATAGGAATCCTCCTACAGTCGGAATGGCACGAGGCACGGCTCTGCGGCTTCCTCCTCCTTGTGGAAGAGATGAAGGCCGCCCTTCCCCGCTCCCGCAACGCACCAACGAAAGCGGTGGCAGAAACGGGAAAGCCGGAAGCCGTCGTCCGGGCGGAACGGCGCGAGGAAATCGCACGCTTCTACCTCCGTCACACCCGGAGGGCCAACAACTGGGACCTCGTGGACATGTCCTGCCCCAAGATACTGGGGCCGTGGCTTCTCTATCCCCTGCCCGACGGTACCCTTCCCGACCGTTCTCTCCTCGACAGGCTGGCGAAAAGTGACTGCCTTTGGGAGCAGCGCATCGCCATCGTCACCTGCTGGAGCCTCATCCGGGAGGGACAGACAGACGACGCGCTACGCCTCTCCACCGCTCTTTTAGGACATCCCCACGACCTCATCCACAAGGCGGTGGGATGGATGCTCCGCGAAGTGGGCAAGCGCCATCCGCTCCTTCTGGAACAGTACCTCGACGCGCATGTCCATGAGATGCACCGGACCACCCTCCGCTACGCCATCGAGAAAATGCCGGAACCGGAACGGCAACACTGGCTGCGGCGGTGAGTCCGGCCCTCTCCCGAAAATTCTATCTATGTCTTACCCTTAACCGTTCATCGACCATGACCCATAAAATACTTTCCCTTCTCTTCTCACTCTGCGCCTGTACGGCGCACGCACAGACGGAAGTACAGGATATTCCTGCTTCCCTGAGCGAGGTCTTCGCCCCTGTACGGGTGGCGGCGGCCCCCTCTGACGCTTATATCGGACTGTCGCTCCTGCCCGACGGCGAGTTGCGCCATTACAACTACGGCGAGCAGGCCGACCCCGGCAGCTTCTACCTCCGCAGCACGGATAAAGGGCTGACCTGGAAAAAAGTGCGCACTGCCGCCCAGCTGCCCTACGCCGACGTGCAGAGTCCTATCAGCGGTGAGTTCCTGCGGTTGGCCAACATGCAGGGCGAAGGCGTCTATTGCATCCGTACCGCCGGAGGGATACACGGTGACAGAACGGTGCGGAAAGTGACCGACACCTCCTCCATCATGCTCAAGCCTCCCGTGTACATCCGCGGAGGACGGCGTGTCATCGTCGCCGGACACGGTGGCGTGACACCCAAAGGCTGTTATGTGTATTATTCCGATGACGACGGCCTGCACTGGAAACGCTCCACGACCGTCACTGCTCCCGACCACGTGAAAGGGGGACCGCATAAGGGCATCCGCTGGAACCATGGCGCGGTAGAGCCTACCGTCATCGAACTGCAGGACGGCCGCCTGTGGATGCTCATGCGCACCTCCCAGGATTTCCACTACGAGTCTTTCTCGACCGATGGCGGAGAGACCTGGAGCGAGTCGCGTCCCTCCGTGTTCTACGGCACCATCACCATGCCCACCCTCGGACGGCTGGCGGACGGACGGTTGCTCCTCATCTGGTCCTCCACGACACCGCTTCCGGAACTGGAGGCTGCCACCGGCGTGTGGGACGATGTGTTCACCAACCGTGACGTGGCTCATGTGGCCATCTCGGACGATGACGGACATACCTGGACCGGCTTCCGCGAACTGATGTTGAACCCGCTGCGCGATGCCGCTGACTTTGGCTCTGGTAACGATGGGATTGACCGGAGCGTGCACCAAGCGCAGTTTGTTGAAGTGGCCCCCGGCAAGATCTGCGCCTCCATCGGCCAGCACCGCTCACTGCGGTCCATCGTTCTTTTCGATGTAGGCTGGCTGTATGAGCAGGAAAGGTCGGACGACTTCAGCGACGGCCTCCGCCGATGGTGCGTCTTCAACTACCGCAAGGGCATCACCGGGCATTGCGCCTATGACCGCACGCCGGGCTGCACGTTGGTGCCCCATCCCTCTGGCAGTGACCGGAACGTCCTGCAGGTGAAGTACCTCCCCGACTCCACGTTGGTGGATGACAACCGGGGGGCCGTGTGGAACTTCCCCGCTATGCGGACAGGGCAGTTCACTGCCCGCATGAGTGTCCCCGCCGGCAGTGAAGGTATCTCGTTGCTGCTGAACGACCATTGGTTCAACCCCTGCGACACCGTAGCCCTGCACGAAAGCATGTACGTGCTGCGCATTGACCGTCGCCGCTTGGGCATCCGGGATGATGATTTTCATGATGTAACCCTCCGTTGGGACCTCCAAGGGAAGCGGCAGGATGCTGTCGTGTATGTGGATGGCCGGAAGCGCCTGCGTCTGCCGCTGCAGAAAGACACCCCGTTGGGCATCAGCTATGTCCATTTCCTGGCCGAAACATCGGCGGGCCATGCCGGTATCCTCCTGGAACGGGTGCAGGCCGCTGCCCGCACCCGACCTTAAGAGGTTGCTTTTTCTCACGGGTTACTTTTTCTCCCCGAAGTCCTGTTGCTGCTGCTCCACCTCCTTCAGGCGCTGGTTGGCCGCGTCACGCTGCTGCTGCTCGGCCTCCAGGTCGGCAGCGGACTTCAACGTGGCGGAAAGCACACCGCCGGTCACGGAGGGAATGAGCGCCGCCTCGGCAGCGGAATAGACCTGCGGATGGGCGGCGGGCACACTCACCAGCTCAACGCTGCCGCTGACGGGCATCTGTGAGCCTTCAAACAGCACACTGGCCGTCACCTTGATGGTGCCGGGACGCAAGGTGGACTGGATGAGCACGGGAGCCGTCCCCCACTTCACCGGCGCAGGATTGGCCAGCACATCGGCACCGCCCAGGATACGTCCCTCTCCTTCCACACGGAACTTCACGTAGTCGTTATTGAGCCGCTTGATGTTCCCGTTGCGGTCGGCCACAGCAGCCACTACGACCACCGCATCCGACCCGTCGGCACGCAATTCGGTCTGCTCGTTGTCCACCCAGAGCAGGAGCTTCTCCGGACGGCGGGCCGGACACACCTTGTGGGTGGCCACCACCTTCCCGTCCACGAGTCCCTCGGCCAGGAAGAAGACCTCGTCCTGCTTCTTCTCGTTCATCGACATGTACTTGTCAATCATGAAGTCGTACACCCCCTCGAACGTGATGACGGGCGAAGGCATGCCCTCCTGCCGCACCGGCTTGCGGTACGTAAACGTCTTTCCGCCCTTGTTGTAGGTGAGCCGCACCTCCTCACAATTGGAGAAGACGGTGACATCGGCGGGCGAGAATGGTGTCATCTCGTGAGCGATATAGACCATGGGGCCGGTCTGGAAGAGACGGTCTTCCTGCTGTGCCGGCCGTTGTGACTGGAACAGGTAGTACGAATACTTGGGCTGGCGGAACACATCCATGATTCCCCCGTAGAAGGGGTCGGGATGATACCCGCGCTGGTGGTCGAACGAGTGCCAGAGGCAACCGCCCACGTGCTGACGCGGCGTGCGGTAGAGCGCGTCGTACGAAGTATAGGGATAGGGCGGACAAGCGTAGTGACGCGCCTGCACGAGCATGGCGTGCTCACCCCAGTTGCGGGCCACACGGCTGGGCGAGTTGTGCGAGCTCCAGTCGTCCACATTATCGCCCCACTCGCGGGTGAAATAGGTGATTCTCGGATTGCTCTCTTTCAGCGCCCACTTCTTATCGGCATTGGCCGGATGGGAGAATTGAATGTCGTAGTACTCGTGTCCACGGGCGGTCGCGTCGCAGCCGGAATAACAATAGGGGTACGGGTACTCTTCCTCTACGATGGAACGGGTTGTCCGCGCGAAGTCCGCCGGGTACCACGTCTCGTTGAGGATGGGTTCCCACATCCACAGGCAGGCGTGGTTGCGGTCACGGCGCACCAGGTTGCGGATGTCGCTGTACACACGCTGGGCAAAGATGGGAGCGTCGTTCCAGAACTGCCAGCCAGGAGTATTGTCGAGCACGAACAGACCCAGCTCGTCGCAAGCGTCCATGAAGGCAGGGTCCTGCGGGCAGTGGGCGTTGCGGATGACCTTCAGTCCTGCATCGCGCAACTTCTTCGCATCACGCCAGTGCAGGCTGTTGGGCACGGCGTTGCCCACCACGGCAAAGTCCTGGTGACGGTTGGCACCGATGAGGGGACTTCCGTAAGGCTTGCCGTTGAGCCAGAAACCGTCCTTGCCCTTGAACTCCACGCTCCGCACACCGATACGGCGGCGGTAACCGTCGATGACCTGTCCCTGCTTGTCGCGCACGCGCACCAACAGGTTGTAGAGCTGCGGCTGCTCGGGCGACCACAGGAGGGGCTGCTGGAGCACGACGCTCTCGTCCACCGTCACGGTGCGTCCGGCCTTGGCGGTAAAGGTGCGGTTGATGAGGGCGGCCTGACTGCCGTCGGGACGCAACAACTCGAACTCAATGACACCGGCGAAGGCCGACGAGCGCTCGTTGCGCACATGCAGCTGCAGACGCACCTTTGCGGAGGCCTCGCTCACCTGGTCGTAGGACACGAAGAGACCACCCCCTGCTACCACGTCCTCGAAGTTAGGGTCGGTGATGTGCAGACGGTCGTGCGACACTAACCAGCAATCGCGGTAGATACCCCCGAAATACGTGTAGTCGAGCACGTCCTGGGCCTTACCGGGAGGGTAGGTAGGGTCATCGCTATTGTCGGCCCAGACCGCCAGGACGTTCTCCCCCGTCCAGTCAATGGCATCGGTGAGGTCGGCCACCACGGGCAGGTACCCGCCGAAGTGCTCGGTCAGGAGCCGTCCGTTCAGATAGACCTTGCTCTTGCCCATGATGGCCTCGAAGTGCAGGAAGAGCTTCTTGCCCTTGAGGCGCGTGTCGGGCGTAAAGTGCTTGCGGTACCACACCTCGCCCTGATAGTTCACACAACCGCTGGCCTCGGTGGGCAGGTAGTCAATGCCATGGGGCAGAGAGACCACCGTCCATCGGGTATCATCAAACCCGGGATCCTCCGCCCCCTGTGCGGCCCCCTTGTGGAAACGCCAGGCGGGGTTCATGGAAAAGACTTCGCGCCCCGATTGGGGGAGCTGGAAAAAGCCCGCCGTCGAGAACTCGGGCTGGTGGGCGGCACCTGCCGTCAGACAGACCAGGAGCAGCCAAAGGGATGTAATCAGTTTTTTCATAGACACATATTTAGTTTATACTATCAATCAATGGTTATCCAAAGGTTGTTCATGGCAACCCAACAGGAAGACCGGCCGCCTCCTTGTTTTCCGAGGAAAGCAGCCGGTCCACGTGCTACCTATTGAAAACTAACCTAACCTGAATCATCTGTTTACCATCCCTCGTTCGGCGTGCAGAGCGGGTTGGTCTCCAGCTCTTTCGAGGGAATGGGATAATAATAGTAACGGTTGGTGTTGCCTGTCTTACCGGTCATGAGCTGCTTGTAGCGCACCTCATTGCAGGTACGGATACGTTCTTCGAGCAAGCCCCAGCGGCGCAAGTCGTAGAAGCGCTCGCCGTCGATGAAGAACTCGATGGCCCGCTGGTGCTCCAGGTCGTCGAAGATGGCCTGCTGGGTCATGGCGCCGCTGTAGTCGTTCAGGTTTGCCCGACGACGAATCATGTTGATGTAGTCAACCGCCTTCTGCAGGTCTTGCTGCGACGTGCTGCGCAGGTAGGCTTCGGCCAAGAGCAGGATGACCTCATCGAAGCGAACGGCCCGTTCGTTGATGCGGGACATGGGAGGAGAAACTTCGGAAGAAGCGGTGTTCCAGTTCTGATACTTCAGCAGCCAATAGGTGCCCCACTTGTCTTCCTTGAAGATTTCGCGGAAGGGCTTCAGGTAGTACATGCAACCCTCATAGTCCCAAGCCACCGAGGCACGGGCGCGGTAGTCGAAGTTACCGTCCTTGTCTTTTTCCTGCCAGAAGGTGTCCATAATCTGCTGGGTGGGGTTGGCCTCGTACCAGCCGCCGGCCTCAGGTGCCGCATATTCCTTCGGACGGGTGTTGGTCTGGGTGGAGTTGATGTTCTCACCGTTGCCCCAGATATCGGTACCACCCACAGGTTCCATGAGCAGTTCGAAGATGCTCTCCTCGTTGTTCTCGTGCGCCTCGTCGAAGTTCCAGGCGAAGTCCTCCACCAGCTTGTAGGTGTAGGGAGCACGGGTAAGCGGCTCCAGTGTAGCGATGGCTTTCTCAAACTGTTCGCCATAAACGTACACCTTGCCCAGCACGGCAAGGGCGGCTCCCTTGGTCGGCTTGCCGATGACATCGTTCTTCACGGGCAGCAGGCCGGCTGCGGTGCTCAGGTCGCTTTCGGCCTGGGCCCAAATCTCGGCCTGGGACGACTTGGCCAGCGGGAAGGTGGCCGGCGACTGCGAAGCCGTGAGGCGCAGCGGAGCGTCCTTGAACTCCTTGCCCAACTGGAAGAGGTAGAATCCCCGGATGAAAAGGCACTCCCCCTTCACCTTGTCGATGAAATCCTGTGAGAAGTCACCACCCTTCTCCTCCAGCTTCTGCAGGATGGAGTTGGTGCGGTAGAGGGCGTTGTAGAACTGGTAGAACATCCCCTGCGAGAGGGAGTTGCCATTGGTGTTGGTGAAGTAGCAGGCCTGGAACACGTCGCTGATGTCGTTGCGGAACTCCACCTCATCGGCACGGGCGATACGCATCATCACGCCACGGGTGCCATAGTAGCCACCGTTCAAGGCGTTCTTCAGCGGGGTGTAGCACGAAGTGAGCGCCAGTTCAAAGTCAGCTTCGTTCTTCCAGAACGTGTCTTCGGTGGCCTGGTTCGGGTTTACCTGGTCCAGCTGGCTGTCGCAGGAAGTGCAGAGGCTGGCCGCCGAAACTATACATGAAGTCAAATATACATAGAATCGTTTCATAATGGTCTTTCATTTAAAATGTAACATTCAAACCTAACATAAAGGTGCGGTTGGACGGATAGATGAACTCATCGAAACCGCGCGAATAGACGTTGGACGAGTTGACATCGGGTGAGTAACCGCTGTAGTTGGTGATGGTGAAGAGGTTCTCGGCATTCACATAGACGCGGGCCTTCTGTACCAGTCCGCCGAACCAGGCCTTCGGGAAGGTGTAACCCAGCTGCAGGCTGCGCAGGCGGAAGTAGGAGCCGCTCTCCAGACAACGGTCGGACTCAGAACGGGAGTTCCGGTTCGGGTCGGTCCAGATAAGGCGCGGATGGGCAGCGTTGGGACGGTCGGGTGTCCAGTAGTCCAGACAGGAAGCCAAGTAGTTGGTACCACGGGTCACGTCCTCCAGCTCCAGACGGGTGGCGTTATAGATTTTGTTGCCATATACGCCCTGGAAGCCGACGGAGAAGTCGAAGTTCTTATAGGTGACATTGCCATTGAGGGCATAGGTGAATTTCGGGAACGGACTGCCGCAATAGACACGGTCCTGGTCATTGATGGTGCCGTCGTTGTTGGCATCCACAAAGCGGATATCGCCCGGCTCGGCACTGGGCTGGATGAGCACACCGTCCTTCTGGTATGCCTGCACCTCGGCCTCGCTGTTGAAATAGCCGTCGGTCTGGATGAGCCAGAAGCCGCCAATGGGATAGCCGGCCAAGGTCTTGGTGGTGTAGGTGCCGCCGTGGATGGTGCCGCCGGTGATGGCCTGCGACTCTGAACCCATCTCCTGCACCTTGTTCTTGTTGTAGGTACCCAGCACGCTCAGTCCGTACGACAGGTCGTTGCTAATGCGGTCGTTCCACCCGATGTTGAACTCAACACCCGTGTTGCGGATCTTTCCGGCATTGCGGACGGGGTCGTTCGAGCCACCGGTCGAGATAGGAATGGGCACGTTGAGCAGGATGTCCTTGGTGTTCTTGACGTACCAGTCGGCAGTCAGCGACAGGCGGTTGTTCAGGGCCATGAAGTCGATACCGATGTTGGTCATGGCCGTCTCCTCCCACTTGATGTCTGGGTTGGCGAAGGTCTTCGGGAAGGCTCCCTGGATGAGTCCGGACTTGCCGTCGGGGTAGTTGATACCGGTCGTGACCACGGACACGAACTGGTAGTTGTCGATTTCCTGGTTACCCAGCACACCGTAGCCGCCGCGCAGCTTCAGCTGGTCGAGCCACTGCACCTTGTCCTTGATGAAGGACTCCTCGGCGATGTTCCAACCCACGGACACGGAGGGGAAGTTACCGTAACGGTTGGCCTTGGCGAACTTCGACGAACCGTCCCGACGGAGTGTGGCGGTGAGGAGGTAGCGGTTCTTGTAGGAGTAGAACACACGGCCCAGGATAGAGGTCAGCACACTGCGGTTGCTGTAGCCGCTGGAAGTGATGCCCTGTGAGGCGGCGTCAATCTCCTTGATGCCTTCGGGCATTCCCTGTCCGGAGCCCAAGAGGTAACGGTAGCGGGTGTCCTGATAGCTGTAACCGGCCAGGGCAGACACCTTATGGTCACCAAAGGTGCGGTCGAAGGTGAGCAGGTGCTCGACGAGGATGTTGCGGGTACGGGTCTGCTGCTCCTCTGCCTTTGTCAACGTGTTGGTGGACAGTCCGAAATCGTAGAGTCCGGTATAGGCATTGTTGCGGTAGAACTGGAAGTCGGGGGTGAAATTGAGCTTGTACTTCAATCCCTTGACCGGCTCGATAGAGGCATAGAGATTGGCATAGATCTTCACGTTCTCGCTACGGCGGTCCATGAGGTTCTCATCGGTCATGGCCAACGGGTTGTTGAGGTTCACCACGTCGCCATAGAGGCCGCCATAGCCGCCGGTGCGGTCAGCGTCGTACTGTGGCAGCGTCGGGATGGCCTGGATGGTATGGCCCACCATGCCGCCACGCACTTCGGAGAGCAAGGGCTTGTTCTGGTCGTAGGAGAGCACGACATTGGTGCCCGCCTGGAAAATGCCGCGCTTGAAGTCCTGCTTGCTCTGCAGGGTGTAACGCTGGTAGTTGGTGCCCTTCATGGTACCGTCCTGGTTGGTGTAGCCCACACTATTATAATAGGTGGTGTATTTGCCGCCGCCCTTGACGGAGAGGTTGTAGTTCTGCATCAGGGCCGGTCCGAACATGATGTCCTGCCAGTCGTTGTCGGGCTTCGAACCCAGGTCCTGGGCCATGTCGAGGGCCTGCATGCCGGCCGCCTTACGGGAAGCGGTGGTCACTTCCGCCCATCCCTTCGCGTCGAGCAAGTCAAGGTATTTCGAGGGTGTGCTCACGCCGATGTTGGCGGAGAGGTCGATGGTGGGCCGTCCTTCGGTGTTCGACCCTTCTTTGGTGGTGACGATGACGACACCGTTGGCGGCACGGGAACCGTAGATGGCGGCCGAGGAGGCATCCTTCAGCACATCGATGCTGGCGATGTCGTTGGGGTTGATGTGGTCAATGCCGTCCATGTACATGCCGTCCACGATGTAAAGGGGTGCCGCATTGTTGAGCGTACCGATACCCCGCACCATGATACGGGTGCCGCCGCCCGGCGTACCGCCCTGGGAGACGATGTCCACACCGGCAATCTTGCCCTGCAGGGCCTGTCCGATGGTGGTGTTGCTTTGGGTGTTCAGCTTCTCCGTGTTCACATTGGCTACGGAACCGGTCAGGTCGGCCTTCTTCTGCACACCATAACCGATGACCACCACCTCGTCGAGGGTCTTGGTGTCTTCCTTCAGGATGACGCGCAGGGAGGTCTGCTTGCCGGGTACAATGTCCTGGGTGAGGTAACCGATGAAGGACACCTCGATGACGGCCTTCGGGTCGGCCTCCAAGGAGAAGTTGCCATCCAGGTCGGTGATGGTGCCGACAGTCGTTCCCTTTACACGGACATTGGCGCCGATGACGGGTTCGCCGTTCGCATCAATCACCACGCCCTTGATGGTCTTGGCCTGCTGTACCACCTCACGGCCTTCCTTGGCCGAAAGGATGATGTGTGACCCTTCCAGCTCGTAGCGGATGCCGGTGCCCTTGAGCACGCGGTCGAGCACCTTCGAGACCGCCTCGTTGGAAGCGTTGACGGAAGCCGGAACGTTTGTGTTGACCTCGTTGTTATAAATGAACAGGTAGTCGGTCTGCGACTCAATCTCGTTGAGGACCGTACTCAAATGAGTATTGGTGAGGTTGATGTTCACCTTGGCTCCCTGCGAGTACACGTTTCCCGCGTTGGCACAAAGCGTTCCCACCATTAAAAGAGCTGTAGAAAGTCTCATACATCTAAAAATTTGTTTAAAATGAGGGCTTTTATGCGTGAAGCCCTCTTCGGTAACGTTATTTTTCATATTTTTAAGGCGATTATTCGTGAACTATTCTCGTTAACAATCCAGAGGAGGCGGTACCGGCCCGATGCGCCAACATGCGCCGGCCGCTTCCTTTTGTGCATTATTCAGTTGTTATTCCGTATCATTCCTTTCTCATAGGCATTCGGTTTTATTGGTCAGGTTAGTAAATATCAATGGTTTCAGTCTCGTCATTCTTCTCGTAGCGGAAACGGATGTCGCGCTGGAGCACCCGCAAGGCATAGTCCACGCCGTCCGCCTGCCGGAACTTGCCGGTGTAGGTGTATTTCCGCACCTCGTCGTTGTGAATCCGGATACGGATGCCGAACGACTTGCGGAACTGCCGCAGGATGCCTTCGAAGGTCTCGTTGCGGAAACAGATGAGCCCCTCTCGCCAACGGTAGTCCTCCAGGTGTTCGAGCCGTGCCACCTTGAGCTGTCCGTCCTCCCAATAGGCCCGCTGACCGGGCTGGAGGTGGAGCTCCTTGTCGGGTGCCTGCAGGGCAGACACCTTCACGCCTCCTTCCAAAAGAGCGGTCTCAAAGTCGGACAGACCGGGATAGGCCTCCACATTGAACCGAGTGCCGGTGGCCTCGACACTGAAAGCCTGCGTGTGTACCACAAAAGGACGGGCTGCCTCCTTCGCTACCTCAAAAAAGCCCTCTCCCTGCAGGTGCACCTCTCGGTGCTCCTTATTGTAAGAAGTGGAGTAGCGCAACTCGGAACGGGCGTTGAGCCACACCCCCGTACCATCGGGCAGGGTAACGTGCGTACGTTGTCCTCCCGGAACAGTAATGACGGTCTGCCGTTCGGGCTCGGACGGCACATAAACGGAATAGAGCTGCTGGATAGCCAGCGTCAGCAGTGCCACCGCCACTACCTTGAGCAAGGCACTCCCTATCCGCCAGGGCCATGACGACCGCTCGCCGACCGGTTCCTCGTCCGCCGCCATCAGCAAAGCGTCGAACAGCCTTCGTTCGCGGAAGAACTCCTGACGGTGCTCGTCTGCGGCCTCCATCCACTGTCTTACCTGCTGTCCCTCTTCGGGCGAGGCGGTTCCTTCGAAATATCGGTAAAGTTGTTCTTTGTCCATAGTCTCCTGTGCTTTTCACGGTTTCTGTTTGTAAAGCACTTCAGAGCGGGACATTCCTAGCAGAAAAACAGAAAAAAAGGAAAATAATCTTTCAGCTCCTTGCGGAGCAGCTTCAGGGCCTTTTGGATATGAAAGTCCACTCCCTTGACGCTCAATCCAGTAGCCTCTGCAATCTCCTTATAGGACTTTCCTTCCACGCGGTGCATCCGAAAGATCATTCGGGTCTTCTCGGGCATCTGGCGGAAAGCGGCATTGGCCAAGCGCCGGACTTCGGCAGAGAACAGTTCGTGCGGCTCGCAGGCCTCCAAGGTGGCAAGACGGGTGTTGAGGTCCCACTCGTAGTAGTCGCGCATGGCCTGCGAGTAGTCCGCACGCACTTCGAGGTGACGCAGGTAGTTGAGACACTTGCTGCGAACGACGGACAGGACATACGCCGGCACGTTCGACCCTACGGCCAGCGTGGACCGGTTCTCCCAATAGTAGAGCAAAGACTCAGTAACGATATCCTCCGCCACGGGAAGGTCGCGGATGTACGAATTGGCGAAACGTACGAACCGCGGCTGGTAGTTCATGTAAAGCCGGTTGAACACGGCAGTTTCATTCTGTGGGTGATTCTCTCTCATAGGTCTTCCATTTTTTCAATCATTGCCGCCTGTTTCCATGTACAGCGTAGGGCAAAGTTATACACAAAGGAGGAATCCTACAAGAAAAAAAAGATTTTTCGGGCCGGAATGGCAGAAAATCGGGGGATTCTTCGTATCTTTGCGCCTCGGAAAGCAGTCGGCCGGCTTGTCGCTGGCACTTCGGTGCGAGAGGAAAGTCCGGGCAACGCAGAGCGTCCTACTTCCTAACAGAAAGCTGTCCGCAAGGATGGAGTAATGCAGAAGAAAACAACCGCCGTCCGTCAGGATGGTAAGGGTGAGAAGGTGGGGCAAGAGCCCACCAGCCGTATGGTGACATGCGGGCTGTGCATCTTAGGAGTTGTAAGGTCATGTAAACCGGCATCAAGAGGGTGGCTCGCCCGACGTCGGAGGGTAGACCGCTGGATCCGGCCGGTGACGGTCGGGGTAGATAAATGACAGGCACCTTGTCTGCGAGACGAGGAACAGAACCCGGCTTACAGGCCGGCTGCTTTCCCCTTTTTTTACGAATAGTTGTGACTTCCCATGAACAAAGAACAGATTCATCACTGGCTGCACTTCCTCACCGACGACATCTGGCGCGTCACCGACGACGAGGTGACCCCTCTGCGCAAACGACTCTACGACAGCATCAAGGTTGTGTCGCTCTCGACCACGCAATTCCTGGATGACCGCCTTCCGGTCAGGGCCTCCGCCCTCACCTACAGCACGCTGTTCGCCATCATCCCCATCCTGGCCCTGCTGTTTGCCATCGCCCGTGCCTTCGGCATGGGAGCCATGGTGGAAGCGCAGTTCCGAAGCGGCATGATGAGCCAGCAGGCCGAGTGGATTTTCGAATGGATAGAGTCGTACCTGCAACACGCGCAGAGCGGGGTGTTCATCGGGGTGGGCATCGTGATGCTGCTGCTGACCATCCTCCTGCTGATTGACAACATCGAACGGAGCTTCAACGCCATCTGGCAGGTGAAGCACCCACGTACCATGTTCCGCAAGATAACAGACTATTTCTCGATGATTCTGCTGCTGCCCGTGCTCACCGTGCTGTCGGCAGGTATCACCATCTTCATGACCACCTATGTGAAGAACTTAGAGAACTTCCTGCTGCTGGCACCGGTCCTGAAGTTTCTGGTGAGGCTCATCCCCTACGCGCTGACGTGCGTCATGCTGACGGGGCTGTTCGTCTTCATGCCCAACACGCAGGTGCGCCTGCGCCACGCCCTGTTGCCGGGACTGGTGGCGGGCAACGCGTTCCAGGCATGGCAGTACTTCTACATCAACAGCCAGATATGGGTGACGGGCTACAACGCCATCTACGGCAGCTTCGCCGCCATCCCGCTGTTCCTCATCTGGGCACAGGTATCGTGGTGCATCTGCCTGTTCGGGGCAGAAATGAACTACGTGAGCCAAAACTTAGAATCGTTCAGCTTCGGCAAGGAGACCGCGAACATCAGCCGCCGCTACCACGACTTCTTCTGCACCATCATCCTGTCCACGCTGTGCAAGCGTTTCGCACAGGGGGAACCTCCCCTCTCAGCAGAGGAAATCAGCCGTCTGCACCGCATCCCCATCCGTCTGACCCAACAGTTGCTCTACGAGCTGGTGGACATAAAGTTGGTGTACGAGAGCTTTGGCGACGAGAGCGAGTCGGCCACACGTTACCTCCCGGGAATAGACATCAACCGTCTCTCGGTAGGCCTGCTGCTGGAACGGATCGAGTCGAACGGTTCAGAGGACTTCAAGGTGGACCCCGAACAGTATCCTGCCTCGTGGGAGGCGCTCATCGACGCCCGGCAGGAATACCAGCGGCAGAACGGCACCGTGCTGCTGAAGGACTTGTAATCTCATTACAAATACATACGACTATGAATACATTCGACATTACTTCCCTGACAGGCCTGCTGACAGCGGCCTGTGCCGTGTTGGGATGCATCCAGTTGCTGTTCCTTTTCGGCGTGTACAACCAGGTACGGAAAACCGCTGCGAGCGTCAGCAACGAGCAGGCGGACCCAGCCGCTCTTCCCCCACTCTCGGTCATCCTGGTGACGAAGGACTCTGCCGCCGCCCTGCGGGAGAACCTGCCGCTGCTCTTGCAACAGGACTATCCGTGGTTTGAGGTCATCGTGGTGAACGACCAGTCGGCCGGGACCGACGAAGACGTGCTGAAACAGCTGTCGGCCTGCTACCCCAACCTGTATTACACGTTCATCCCACCTACCGCCCGCTACGTCAGCCGCAAGAAACTGGGCGTGGCCATGGGCATCCGCGCCAGCCGTCACGAATGGTTAGTGTTCACCGACCCCCACTGCCGTCCGCAGAGCGACCAATGGCTGAAAGGCATCGCCACACAATGTACGGAACAGACGGACATTGTACTGGGGTACTGCGGCTTCGAGGGAGGAAAGGGAGGATTCAACGGAAAGGTACGCCTGCAGAACTTCTTCAGCTCACTGCGTTACTTGGGATGGGCCGCCGCCGGACATCCGTACATGGGCATCGGGCGGAACCTGGCTTACCGCAAAAGCGCTTATGAGGCGCACAAAGGATTCGCCGACCACCTCCAACTGCAACAGGGGGAGGATGACCTACTGGTGAACGCGATGGCCCGCAAAGGAAACACGCGGATTGCCGTTGCTCCCGAGAGCCTGATACGCCAACCGGTACCGGCCTACAAGCGTCTGTGGGTGGAGGAACGGGTGGGCCGGAACGTAACGGGTCGTTTCTACCGGGGAACGGTACGTTGGCTCAATGGCATAGACACCTGGTCACTGCTACTGCTGCACAGCTGCACACTCGTCGGAACGGTGTCCGCCCTGCTCACCCATAACTGGACCGGATTGGCCGCCATCTGCCTAATCGGACTTTCACGTTTCGCCTGCGCCATGACAGTTCTCCGCCGCGCCGCACAAACCTTGGGCGAGAAGATGTGCTGCGGACTGCTGCTGCTTGACCTGCTGCGTCCGTGGTGGAGCCTGCAAGCATGGTTTCAGTACGTGTTCCGCCACAAAGCGGACTTCTTGCGGAAATAGCTGTCCGCACAACAGACAACAAGGAGAAGAGGAGTTAACGCCCGGGATTCCTCCCAAGCATCAACTCCTCTTCTCCTTGTCTTCTCTTATACTTCGTCGTTGGCGTAGAACACTTCGAAGAGCTCACGCGGGAAGTCAAAGATTTCTTCCTCCTTGAAGAAACGCTTCAGCTCAATGGCGGCATTCTCCAACGAGTCGCTGGCATGGACAATGTTCTCCTGATAGCTCATGCAGTACATGCCCCGGATGGTACCCGGCACACAATTGGTACGTCCGTTTGTCGGTCCGGTAATGACACGAACCACATCCACGGCACTCACGCCTTCCAGACACATGGCTACCACAGGGGTCGCCATCATCGAATCCTTCACACGCTGGAAGAAAGGCTTCTCCGACAAATGAGCATAGTGCTCGGACAACACCTCGTCCGTAAGCTGCATCATCTTGAGGCCTACCACACGCAGTCCTTTTTTCTCGAAAATGGAAATGATTTCACCAATGAGGTTACGCTTGATGGTGCAAGGCTTCAGCAGCACCAATGTTCTTTCAGTCTTTTTCATACGTTGGTATCAATTAAGAGGTTATTATTTTAGGTCTGTTGTACACCCGGCATCCCCGGTGTATGCCGCAAATGTAGCGATAATTCTGAAAGAATGCAAAATTTTCCGTATATATTTTTAATCAATCCTTCAACCAGCTGTCCGACAAAGGATTAGAAAGCTGTCTCAAGACGCTAAAAGCAAGGTGGAGACAATGCCCCCCTCCCCTGCTTCGTAAGGAAGGCTCCAAAACAAAGAAACCCCTTCTACCGAGAAGGGGAATAGAGGGGGAGGGCAGAAAAGCCGACGGAAGAAAGACCCGCGACTTACCCGATTTTACTGATCTTCTTCAGCTTTTCCTCGTCAATGAGCTTAATCTTTCGGCCATCGATGATGATGAGCCGCTCCGCAGCGAAATTAGACAAGGTACGGATGGCATTGGAAGTCGTCATATTGGACAGGTTGGCCAAGTCCTCCCGGGAGAGGTAAATGCTCAACGTACACTGGTCCTCCTCCAGTCCGTAGGTATCTTTCAGGAACAGCAGCGATTCCGCCAGACGTCCCCGGATGTGCTTCTGCGTCAGGTTGACAGTACGCTCGTCGGAAATGCCCAGGTCCACAGAGAGCTGGCGGATGAAGAACATGGCCAACGCCACGTTTTCCTGAATCAGGTCCTCGACGATACACATCGGGATGAGACAGATGGTACAAGGTTCGAAAGCAGCAGCGGCGGTCACAAACTTCTCTTGCGCGAAGTAGGCGCGATAAGCAAAATATCCCTTGTTCTTGATGACACGGATAATCTGACTACGGCCTCCTACCCCTTCCTTATAAATCTTGACCTTCCCCGACAGCAGGCACATCAAGTGCTGAGGGGTCTCACCCTCGCAATAAATGGTCTCGTTTTTCTTGAATCTCTGGACAATAAAGTTCCGTGCCAGACGTTCCCGCTGCGCTTCTGTAAGCACCTGCCAGACGTCCGGAATGCACTCGGCCACCTCGGCCTCTGTAAGTTCCTTCTTTACCATAACTGCTCGTCTAAACTCTTAAAATACTCGTCTTCTTTTATTCATTTCCGAAGAGAATGTTTCAAAATCATGTTTTGCAGCACAAAGGTAAGAAGAAAAAACTACAATTGTCTTATAATATTCAAAAAAATTCAAGTGGATAGTGGTTTTTGCGTAAATTTGCCCCCATGTTGAGCAATGCTATACGACGGATTTCCGCAAGATGGGTGCTGGCACTGATAGGCGCTACCCTGTGGGTTGCGGTGGGAGGGGCCAACGAAGTGACATCGGTGTTCCACTCCAAGCCCCACGTGCCCGACTCGTTGCTGGAACACATCTTTGAATGGGCCGATGTGTATGCCACCCGGGTGAAAAGCTACCAGGCAGAGCTGTACCTGAAAGGACGGCTGCACGCCGAAAAGCGGAACCGCCTCATCCGGTATGTCCCCTCCATGTTCCGCTTTGAGAAAGGCGTGGATGACTACCTGCACGAGAGCATCAGTGACCTGCACTTCACCGCCCCCAACACCTACGACCGGAAGGTGAGGGCAATCTCGACCACGTTCCCGAGCGGCAACAGCCGGTTCTTTGACATCCTCGACTACCTGAAGTTCAACATCTACTCACCGTCAGTGATGAACAACAACATACTCTCGCCCCTGCACCGGCCCACCAGCCTGCATTACACGTACGTGCTGGACTCGGTGAGCTATGACCGGGGAGAGAAGCAATTCAAGATTCAGGTCATCCCCCGATTCCGCAGCACACAGTTGCTGGAAGGCTGGTTCTGGATATCCACCACAGATTGGCACCTCTCCTCCATGCACTTCGAGGGACAATATGACGTGATGCAGTTCAAGGTGGAGATGCAGATGGGCGACACGGAACGGACGAAGTTCCTGCCACGCTTGGTCAATGCCGACCTGCAGTTCGTATTCATGGGCAACCGGATGAAGATGAACTACACGGGATGGATGAAGTACAAGTCGGTGGACTACCACACCCAGCAGGACCTGCTGCTGCGCGACGTGCTGAAGAAGAAGGACCCGCACCTGAAATACAACCTGTCGAACAACTACCGGCTGACCTGCGACACCACCCAGGTCATCCGCAACGCCAGCCAGTTCAACCGCATCCGCCCCATCCCCCTCTCCGTGAGCGAAGACCGGCTCTACAGCGCCTACGAACGACGGAAGGCCGAGCGGGAAGACACCCTCCTGCGGAATCCTGTCCAAGTACGGAAACAAAAGACGGCGGAACTATGGGGACAAATCGGTGACGCGCTCATCAGCAGCTATGACATCGACCTGTCGAAAGTGGGAAACGTAAGATGCTCGCCCCTCATCAATCCGCTGCTGGTAGGCTACAGCCACCGCAAAGGACTGTCCTACCGGCAAGTCTTTAAATATAATAAGGTGTTCGATGACGGACGGCACCTGCGCCTTGCTCCTCAGGTGGGCTACAACTTCACGAAAAAGGAGCTCTATGCCAAAATGAACCTGACGTATGAGTACAACCCGCGCCGACATGCACGGATAGAAGCAGACGCAGGAAACGGCAACCGCATCTACAGCAGCGTAGTGCTGGACCAGCTGAAAGCACAGCCGGACAGCAGCTTCTCGTTCGAGGGGCTGCAACTGGACTACTTCAAGGATGTGTACCTGAACTTGTCGCACAACATCGAGATTGTCAACGGACTGCGTCTCTGGACGGGAGTATCGATGCACTGGCGCTACACGAAGAGCACCCCCGAGGTGACGGAGCGCGTGCGTTCGCACTACAACAGCTTCGCTCCCCGCCTGCGAGTGGAATGGACACCCGGACTGTATTACTACATGAACGGGAACCGGAAAATTGACGTGGGCTCACGCTATCCGACCTTTGTGGCGGATTTCGAACGGGGGATTCCCATCCTGCGCCACTCGGGCTCGTACAGCCGGCTGGAACTGTCGGCCGAACAACGTATCCGCATCCGCAACATCCATTCCATCAACTACCATGTGGGCGGCGGATTCTTCGCGGACACGAAGGATATGTTCTTTGTGGACTACGCGGACTTTGCGGACCGTAACCTTCCCCAAGGATGGACCGATGACATCGGGGGAACCTTCCAGATGCTGGACGGACGGTGGTACAACGCCTCTCGCCACTACCTCCGAGGCAACCTGACGTATGAGACACCTTTCCTCCTGCTGTACCCCGTCAGCAAGCTGCTGTCGTTCGTCCAAAAGGAACGCATCTATGCCGGTGTCCTCTTCATGCCCCACCTGAATCCCTACCTGGAAATCGGCTACGGGCTCGCCACCCATGTATTCGACATGGGGGTATTCGTGGGCAACGAGCGGGGAAAGTTCACTGCTGTGGGCTGTAAGTTCACATTCGAACTGTTCAACAAGTAAGCGCGACCGGAACGTCACTCATACTGCATGCTCCGGGCAGGATGGATGCTTCCGACCAGACAGGACGGCCCCAGCAGCATCAGCACAGACACCACCAACGTAGCTATGTTGAGCAACAACAGCCACAAGAGGTCAAGCTCGATAGGTACAGCATCCACGTAATAGGTGGCCGGGTCCAACCGAATCAGCTGGAAGCAGCGCTGCAGGAGACAGACCCCTATTCCCACCACATTGCCCCACAACATGCCACGCCCGATCAGGAATACGGAGAAGGTAAGGAAAATGTGACGAATCGCTGTGTTGTCCGCCCCTAACGCCTTGAGCAACCCAATCATGCGCGTACGTTCCAAGATAAGGATAAGCAGACCGGAAATCATGGTGAAACCCGCCACCCCCGTCATCAGGATGAGGATGACCCACACGTTAAGGTCGAGCAAATCAAGCCAGGCGAACAGCTGGGGATAGACCTCGTCCACCGTCCGGACATAATAGGACCCGGCCTCCTGCGCGGACACCTTGTCAAGACACTCCCGCAACCGGTCTGCCGCCGACTCGGCAGCCACTTCTCCTACCACCCTGACCTCCAGCCCTGCCGCCTCATCAGGCGACCAACCGTTCAACCGGTTCACCGAGTATAAATCAGTGAGCAGAAACAGCTCGTCGAACATAGCGAAATGAGTCTCGTAGATACCCGCCACCTGCAGTTTGCGGGCCCGGACATTGCCTTCGAGATAATAGGTAAGCAGGTCATCACCGACCTTCAGGTGAAGCCGACGGGCCATCGAACGGGAAATGACCACCTGTCGCGAAGCCACCGAATCCGTCCACTGCGGCAGTTCTCCCTCCACCAAGTGACGGCGCAGGTAGCTCAGGTCGTACTCCTGCCCTACCCCTTTGAGCACCATGCCCAGAAAATTGTCGGCGGTCATCATCATACCCGGCTTCGTGGAATAACGCTGCACATGCCCCACACCCGGCAGCCGGCGTACCGCATCCAGCAGGCTGTCACCGACCGCCACCGGAGTGACCTGATAAGACTGGGCCTGCTCCAGACTGGTCACCCAGACATCCGCTCCCAAGCCCGCCACCTTGTCCCGCACCTGCCGCTTGAACCCGACAGCCACGGCAACCGCCACCACCATCACCGCCAGACCAACAGCAATGCCTGCCCCCGCAATGCGGATGGCAGGCTTTGACACTTCCTTCCCACCGTCGCTGCTGCGATAGATACGGCGGGCGATAAAAAATTTCCAGTTCATACCCATCAGTCGTCAACACGGCCTGGATAAGCCTCCAGAGCCTTGCGCAACACGAAGAGCGCACGTACGAGGTCCTCCTTCTTCAGCACATAGGCCAGACGCACCTCGTTCTTTCCTCCTCCAGGAGTGGTGTAGAAACCACTGGCAGGCGCCATCATGACCGTCTCGCCCTCGTACTCGAAATCGCTCAGGCACCAGGCGCAGAACTTCTCACAATCGTCCACCGGCAGTTTGGCCACCGTATAGAAGGCTCCCATGGGGATGGGGGAATAGACACCTGGGATACGGTTCAATCCGTCAATAAGGCACTTACGGCGTTCCACATACTCGTCGTAGGTCTCGCGCGAGTACTCTTCCGGCTCGTCCAGCGATGCCTCGGCGGCAATCTGCCCAATCAAAGGAGGACTCAGACGGGCCTGACAGAACTTCATCACCGCCTTCCGCACCTCCGGATTCTTGGTGATGAGTGCCCCGATGCGGATGCCGCATTCAGAATAACGCTTTGACACCGAGTCGATGAGCACCACGTTCTGCTCAATCCCCTCCAGGTGGCAGGCAGAGATGTAAGGAGAGCCTGTATAGATGAACTCACGGTACACCTCATCGGAGAACAGGAAGAGATCGTATTTCTTCACTAAGTCACGGATCTGGTTCATTTCACGACGTGTATAAAGGTACCCCGTCGGATTGTTCGGATTACAAATGAGAATACCCTTGGTACGTTCGTTGATGAGTTCTTCAAACTTCTCGACCTTCGGCAAAGAGAATCCCTCGTCAATGGTCGTGGTGACCGTACGGATGACCGCGCCAGCGGAAATGGCGAACGCCATGTAGTTGGCATACGCCGGCTCGGGCACGATAATCTCGTCGCCTGGGTTCAGACAACTCATGAATGCAAAAAGCACCGCCTCCGATCCACCCGTCGTAATGATGATGTCATCGGCATTGAGATGGATATCATACTTCTCATAGTAGCCTACCAGCTTCTCCCGGTAGCTGCGGTACCCCTGGCTGGGACTGTACTCCAGCACCGTGCGGTCAATATGGCGAATCGCTTCGAGGGCCGCTCGCGGTGTGGGCAGGTCGGGCTGCCCGATGTTCAGATGGTACACGTGTACTCCTCTCCCCTTAGCGGCTTCGGCCAAAGGCGCCAGCTTGCGAATCGGCGACTCTGGCATCTCGTTTCCTCGTATGGATATTTTTGGCATAATTACAATAAACTTTAGGATGGTTCAAAAATTCGGCACAAAGATAGTCCGAAACCGGATAATTCGCAAACTTTTATCTGGGAAAAGCAGGAAGCATCCCACAGTTTGTCGAAAAAAAATCAGAAAAAGAATATGCTCGTTCCATGAAATGATGTATCTTTGCACCTACCGGAGACTGCCTTGACACAACAGCAAAAGGCAGATACAGCTTCCGGCCTTCAAAACATAACTATAAAATTAATAGAGGAAAAAATTATGATGCATACTTGGTTTGAGTGCAAGATTCGCTATGAAAAGGTATTGGAGAACGGGATGAACAAGAAAGTGACAGAGCCTTACCTGGTGGACGCGCTCAGCTTTACCGAAGCGGAATCCAGAATCATCGAAGAGATAACGCCCTTCATCAGCGGCGAGTTTACCGTAGCCGACATCAAGCGCGCCAACTACAGCGAACTGTTCCCTTCGGAAGAAGACGCCGCCGACCGCTGGTTCAAGTGCAAGCTGTACTTTATCACCCTGGATGAAAAGAGCGGAGCGGAAAAGAAGACAGCCACCAACGTACTGGTGCAAGCGGCAGACCTCCGCGACGCAGTGAAGAAACTGGACGAGGGCATGAAGGGAACCATGGCCGACTACGTCATCGCCTCGGTGGCAGAGACCCCGCTCATGGACGTGTATCCTTACTCGGCGGAGCCGGACGTGAAACCGGAGTTCCCGGACGCAGGCAAAACGGCTTGACCCGTAAGCCCGTCCTGAGAAGACAGTCCCTGATGACTGTCGGATTGCTATGAACAAGAAAAAAGAACGAAAGATTGCAAGCAATGAACATTACCACCCAACTGAAAGAAGTGCTCGCCGACCTGCCGGAAGGAGTGCGTCTGGTGGCCGTTTCCAAGTTTCACCCCGCATCGGCGATTCAGGAAGCGTACGACGCCGGACAGCGCATCTTCGGCGAGAGCCGCGAGCAGGAACTGTCTGTCAAACAACCTGCCTTGCCTCAGGATATCGAATGGCACTTCATCGGCCACCTGCAGACGAACAAGGTCAAATACATCGCCCCCTACATCGCCATGATTCATGCGGTGGACACGTTCCGGCTGTTGGCGGAAATCGACAAGCAGGCCGCAAAAGCGGGAAGAGTGATACCCTGCCTGCTCGAAATCCACATCGCACAGGAGGACAGCAAATATGGATTCACTTTTGACAGCTGCCAGAAGATGTTGCTGGAAGAACCGTGGCGCTCGCTGCAGCACATCCGTATCGCCGGTGTCATGGGCATGGCCACCAACACAGACGATTCCGCAGAAGTCCAGAAAGAATTCGCCGCCCTGAAACAGTTCTTTGACGAACTCAAGGAACGCTTCTTCGCGGACGACCCGAACTTCCGGGAAATCTCAATGGGCATGTCGCACGACTATCTCCTGGCGGTAGCTGAAGGCAGCACGCTGGTACGGGTAGGAAGTAAAATCTTTGGAGAACGAATTTATTAAAATAACAGTAATATGGCACAATTGACAACAACATTCGCCGGGTTGACCCTGGACAACCCCATCATCATCAGTAGCTGCGGACTGACCAGCAACGTGGAAAAAATCCGGGAGCTGGAAGCAGCCGGTGCAGGAGCCGTGGTCCTGAAATCAGTATTCGAAGAGCAGATCAGCATGCAAGCCGGCTCCATGAACGGCTATGGCTCGCCCGAAGCCGATGACTACCTGGGCGCTTACG
>JAQXRG010000112.1 GCA_029218405.1 Bacteroidales bacterium | reverse complement strand
GGGCCATCGTTGTTGCTCCGGTTTCCCGAAGTGGTATAAACTAAAGTAACGTAGCCCGTGGGAGAATCGAACTCCCCTTTCAAGAATGAGAATCTTGCGTCCTAACCGATAGACGAACGGGCCATCGTTGTTGCTCCGGTTTTCCGAAGTGGTATAAACTAAAGTAACGTAGCCCGTGGGAGAATCGAACTCCCCTTTCAAGAATGAAAATCTTGCGTCCTAACCGATAGACGAACGGGCCATCCCTTATTGCTTCGGCTTTCCGAAGCGGTTTGTCCTGCTTTTAGGTTATTTCCCGAAAGCGTGTGCAAAGGTACGGCTTTTTTTTCGGATTTGCAAGCGTTTTGACTATTATTTTTTGCAAAATCTGTTGCTGGATGCAGGAAAGCCCGGTGTTCGGTGCTGGCGGCGTGCGAAAGACTGTGCTGGCGGCATGCGAAGGAGGATGCTGGCCGTTCGTGGATAGGGGACATGAAAGTGCTTGGACGGTAGCTGTGACAATGCTTGATAACGTATTGTATTCGTGCTGGTTGTACGATATGATAGCGACCGGACGTAGTCCAGTCACTTGACCGCCCGAGGTCGGTCAATTGAACGACCAAGGTCGGCCACTTGACCGGCCTCGTCCGGTCGCTATCCGAAAGGGCTGCGAAGCGGAATAAGGGATAGCTACGTCGGGTGATTCCGTCGCTTACCGTGGGAGGATATGCGGTGCTGGTGGCGGGCCGCAGCCATTCCCGTCCTTTATGGGTGAGGGGTGTTGTCAGGGGTGTAATTGCAGGAACTTGTATCCGTTGAAGTGGACCAGATGCTCAGGACTGTCCGCTATCCATACCTCGGTTTCCCAGGCAATGGATGTCAGCCATCTACGGAACTCATTCTTGGTAAGGAAGGCGGTGAAGAAAACGGTTTCGGCTGGACACCCGACCAAGTTGTTCTGAAGTCTGCGGACACGCACATCGTCCATCGGTCCAGAGCTGTGGACGGCTTCAATCAGGAACAGAAGATTCTTCTCCTTGCTATAGGTCACTATGTCGGGCAGTTCGGCAAAACAACGTGACCAAAGCCGGTGGCACTTCACGCCGCGCGACTATGTCCGTCTGCTCGGACAGTTGGCACAAGTATCTTCGGGCAGGAACTGCAGCCAGATACCTACGCTACTTGCAAGGCTGACCTCATGATTAGTGGCAACATCAACAAGTTCTCTTACCGCCTCGGTACGGTTGACCATCAGTACATCGCCTTTGGTTCCACCATCAGCCAGATGGACATGCAGGAGAGAAGTTTGACTTCTGCATCAGCAACCCTCCGTTCGGCACTCCTTGGAAGGAAGACCTGAAGAACTGGGGCATTGGCGACAAGAAGGAGATTACCGACCCTCGTTTCTTTGACGGTGTGACAAGTTTCGTCCCCGACATTGGCGACTGCCAGATGATGTTTCTTGCCAATAACATCAGCCGTATGAAGGACACGCCATTGGGCACTCGCATCGTGGAAGTACACAATGGCTCTTCCCTCTTTACCGGAAATGCTGGAGGAGGCGAGAGCAACCTGCGCCGCTGCATCATTGAGAACGACCTGCTCGAAGCGATAGTCGCCATGCCCGAGAATGACTTCTACAACACAGGCATCTCCACCTACATCTGGATTATCACCAACCGCAAGGAGGAGCGTCGCCGTGGCTATGTGCAGTTGCTGATGGATTTCAAGGAGACACCCGAGAGCAAGCTATTCAAGAACGAGGAATTTGGCTACTGGCAGGTTCCTGTGATGCGCCCGAAGCGTGATGCCGACGGCCACCTCATCCTCAAGAAAGGCAAGCCTCAGATGGTCTGTGTCAAGAAGGAGTCGGAACAGATACCGCGGCTCTATCCCGGTGGCATAGAGGCTTTTTACGAACAGGAAGTGAAGCCTTACGACCCTGAGGCCGTGTTTGGAGAACCCATCATCGGCTACGAACTCTCTTTCACCAAGTATTTCTACAAGCCTGTGCAGCTCCGCTCACTCGATGCCATCATGGAGGATATCCGTGTCATTGAGCGCGACACGGACGGATTGTTGGATGAAATCATGAAGTAAGCGACATGGAGAAGATTTCGATAAGATCCTATAACGACCACGAGGTGCGAGCCGCCTGGAGCGAGGAAGCTGGCAAATGGTTTTTCTCGGTGCTTGATGTGTTGGCGGCTATTAACAACCAGGATGATTACCAGAAGACACGAAACTACTGGAAGTATCGCAGCAGATTCACTCATTGCTTTTGGGCGGTCTTTACGACTTTGCGGGCAAGATACGCACAAAGACAATCTCGAAAGGAGGCTTCACCTTTTGCCTGCATGAGTATCTGCCACTCAAGGCCGGCACAGACTCTTCCATTGTGCCTTCCAGCACACCGTAGATGAGCTTATTGTCAAGATGAAGCCATACTACGAATTCCAACATGGTTCTCCCCTTCTTGTACAAGTACATTGACAACAAATGCCGCATCCCAAAGCAGATGCTTGACGAGAACATCCGTGTCGATTACAACAAGCTCCGCATGCTCATCCGCAAGGACAAGGAGTTTGCACACGATGCGTCCACCATCCAGACACTGGTCTCGCAAGGCTATGTGACGAGCGAGCTGAAGGAGGGATTCCCTGCCGAGGACATAGCTAACAGCGACAATTTCGTCAGCCTGCTGTACTATTTCGGCCTCGTGACCATTGGTGGCACATACATGGGCGAAACAAAGTTCGTCATCCCCAACGAAGTGGTGAGAGAACAGATCTTCTCATACCTCCTTGGCACTTACGGGGACAACAACCTGTCCGACACGGTGAACGTGAACGACAACATCGGTCAGACAAAGCTGCACAAGGTCATTGTCATCTACCGAGGAGTGGAGATGGTGGCATGTGAGGAACCCCAACGTTTATGATACTTTCCTGTACTCGGAAGGTGTCTTCCCGGTATGCGCCTTGAAGAAGCGGACGAAATGCTGGGGATAGTCGAAGCCGAGGCACTCGCTTATCGTCGCGATGGTCAGTGTATCGTCATTCAGGAGCTGCTGGGCGCGGGCAAGGAGATGACCGGCGATGATGTCCTTGGCGGCACTGCCGGTCTCTGTCTTGACCAATGAGCCGAAGTAGCCTGTGGAGAGGCAGCACTTGTCGGCAAACCAGGCTACCGTCGGAAGGCCCTTGTGACGGGCTTTCGTGTCGATGTAGTCATCGAGTAAGGTGATGAACTTCTTCACCACGCTGTGGTTGATTTCCTCGCGGGTGATGAACTGGCGGTCGTAGAAGCGCAGGCAGTAGTTGAGCAGCAGCTCGATGTTTGAGACAATCAGCTCGCGCGTGTGCTTGTCGATGGCATGATGCAGTTCCTGCTCTATCATCGAGAGGACACCCCGGAACACTTCCACCTCCTGTGCCGACAGGTGCAGGGCCTCTGTACTGGTATAGCCGAAGAACTCGTAACGGCTCATCTGCTTGGCCAACGGGGTACGGTTGAGCAGGTCAGGATGGAAAGCCAAGGCCGTGTAGGTGGCAAAAGGCACATCGGGATTAGGCTCCACCGTCACCACCTGCCCTGGCGCGAAGCTCGTCACCGTCATCTCGTCAAAGTCGTAGGGCGTGCGGCCGTAGGAAAGCTTGCACCCTTTGGTTTCCTTAAGGTAGATGGTATAGAGTCCGTAGTGCATCACACTCTTTTGGATGTGCTCCGTGTTCTCCACATGCAACACACTTACAAGGGGATGAAGTGTCTCAGCCCTGTTGTAATCGTTGAAGTCCTGTATGGTATTCAGAAAAATGTCTTGCATCGTCAGTATTCCTTAATAGTATATGTAACGCAAAAATAGCTCAAATCTAGCATTGGACCTCGATTATTTCCGCTTTTTTTTGGTTGTTGAGGCTTGCTTTTATTTTCTTCAGCCACTCCTCTGTCAGGTTGTGGCAGGAAGAAACCTGTGACAAGCGAATCCTGAATCATAGGGAGAAACTGGTGCGCCACTTAAATCCTTTTCAAAAATACTATGCATACTTCTTTCTTTTGTTATTTCAGATTCTGACGAAAAAAATTCTCCAGTTTGTCGTATGGTATTACGTTGGCACGATCGTCGTAGAGGTCCGTGTGAACGGCTCCGGGGATAATCATCAGCTCTTTGTTGCCCACGACAGTAGTCTTGCCAGGCTCTGGCTTTACGCCAGTCATTGCCTCAAAAGCCCCTTCGCTGAAGTATCGGCTGTGAGCTTTCTCTCCATGAATCAAGAGTACAGGACTTTCAATCTCTGCCGCCATCTGCAACAGAGGCATGTTGATGAATGGCAGATTGGAAGAGACGTTCCAGCCGCCATTGCCGCCGACGCTACGTTTGTGGTATCCGCGAGGAGTCTTGTAGAAGTCGCAATACTCCTTGATGAACTGTGGCGTATCGTCCGTGAGTTCACTTACCTCTGGCAATCCTCCAGCTAAAGCGTAGGTGCCATTCTTGTAGTCGATGGTCCGCTGTGCATTCATCGCCATTTTTTTCGCTTTGCGGGCTTCCGGTGTGTCTTCAGAGCCATTGTAGCCCTCGCGAATCTGGCGTGACATGTCGTACATGGTCGAAGCTACCGTAGCTTTGATGCGAGTATCCTGTGCAGCAGCGTTGAGTGCCATGCCGCCCCATCCGCAGATGCCGATAATGCCGATGCGCTCAGCATCGACTCCATCGTGAGTGGCCAGATAGTCAATGGCGGCACAGAAATCCTCCGTATTTATATCAGGCGATGCTACGTTGCGAGGTTCGCCACCACTTTCGCCCGTGAACGATGGGTCGAAGGCGATGGTAAGGAAACCGCGCTCTGCCATGTGCTGAGCATAGAGGCCCGACACTTGTTCCTTGACGGCTCC
>JAQXRG010000111.1 GCA_029218405.1 Bacteroidales bacterium | reverse complement strand
ATTCACAGGCAATGGTTGTCCATTGGCATCCACCAAAATCTGCCCATTGAGCACCCAACAATACCGGCCATTGCCCATATCCCTAATACTCAATTCTGGACTAACTCCATCCATCCCGTCTTTTCCATCACTACCATTCGTTCCATCCTTTCCGTCGGCCCCATCTTCGCCATCCTTGCCATCAGCACCGTCCTTACCATGATAAATCGCCAAGGACTGCCCACTGCTCAACTGAAACGTATAGCCCTTTCCGTCTTCCATTTCCGTAACTGACACGATGGAATAATTATACTGCACGGCATCCATCACCGACTGTAAAGAACTGATATTCGCATTCATCTCCTTACAAATATCCTCGAGTTTCTCCACCCGTGCGAACAAGTCATCTACCCGTGCCCACAAGTCATCGTCCTTTGTATCGCATGCAGGCAACACGAACATAGGAGCTACAGCAAGGCTACCAACCAACAATAATCTACCGATTCTGTATTTCATTTCTTAACCCAATCCAGACCTTCCCAGTTCCTGAAGGTCGTTTATATATACGTGAAGCGTGGAACTGCAATGCCACGTTCTGAATTGGAGGTCCTAGGAAAACCTGAGATACGGATATGGTAATAGCAGCCCACGCTATAGCGTGAGAACCACTATGCCAACTCTTGTATCTCAATCGAAAATTTCCTAGGTTTCCAATTCACAAGATAAGCATAACGCTTCTAATCATTTCATAAACAAGTATAGCCATCAATGCACTCATCCGTTGGCTATGGCACAAAGGTACGTCTTTTATTTAACAAAACTACTATTCTTCATAGATTTTTCTGCGAATGACGACAGCTAATCCCTTTTTTCTGCCGCAATAGATGGACAAAAAGCATTTCCTCCTTGTTAATTATCGATAAAACGAGCTCACGACGCATGTAGGACTTGCACCATTGCGCCTTTATCACTTACTTCGCACCATGAAATACTTATTAGCCATTGATTCGTTCAAGGGTTGCCTGTCCTCCCCTGAAGTGGAAGAGACCCTTGCCAGCGCCTTGCAGGAAAAAGGCGCGGAAGTGATACAGCTCCCTCTGTCGGACGGCGGCGAGGGTATGCTGGAAGCATTCACCGCCGTCATGGGCGGACGAATCGTCCCCACCGTGGTCCATGACCCTCTCGGCCGCCCCATCTCCGCCGCTTACGGCATCGCACCGGACGGGACAGCCATCATCGAGACCGCAAAAGCATGCGGTCTGACCTTGATGACGGCAGCGGAACGGAACCCGCTGAAGGCCTCCACTTATGGAGTCGGCGAGCTGATCGTCCACGCACTGCGGAACGGTAGCCAACGGTTCATCATCGGACTGGGAGGCAGCGGAACTTCCGATGCCGGATGGGGCATGCTGGAGGCACTGGCTGAACAACTGGCAGCGGACGGAACTGTCGGAACGGACCCGGGCGGATGTCCGGAGGAAATGACCATCAGAACGCTGCAACAGTTGGGGGACTCCGTTCTGAAAGATTGCACGTTCACCTTGGCTTACGACGTACGAAACCCACTCTGCGGACCCAATGGGGCCGCTTATACCTTTGGGCGCCAAAAAGGAGCCAACGAGGCGATGCTCCCTCTCCTTGACGAACGGGCCTTTCGGAGGGCTGAGCTGGCAGCAACGCGGATGGGGTATGACCGGTCTCACCTGCCGGGCGCAGGGGCAGCCGGAGGATTAGGATACGCATTCCTGCAGTTCTTAGACGCAGAAACCCGTTCAGGCGCGGACTTACTGCTGGACCTGAACGGGTTTGATGAATGGGCGGCAAAGGCTGATGTGGTCATCACCGGCGAGGGGCGCTCGGACCGCCAGACACTGATGGGGAAACTGCCGGAACGGGTGCTGCGCCGTGCCCAACGGTACGGAACGCCGGTATGGTTGATGGCGGGCCGTGTAGAACAGCCCGCCCTACTGGTAGCAGCCGGCTTCGCCAGGGTGGACAGTATTACACCGGAAGGGATGCCGACCGACGAAGCCATCCTGCCGGAGGTGGCCCGAAGGAATATCCGCCGGTACGCCACGCTTGTCGGAACGGCTCCCGATTCAGCAGGACACGCCCCGAGTCGGGGGCCGCTTACCGGATATCTCCCATCATCTTCTGCAGCTTGCCGGAGAACAGGAAAAGCACAACGGCCGACGCACCGCTGAGGAAGACGAAAATGAGGAAGAAATCGTAGAGGTTGTTCACAGAATACCCCAGGAAGCTTTTCTGCACACCGGCCTCGGGGTAGAAGCCGCTGAGCACACCGGCGAACTTGTTGGCTGCCGAAGTGCTGAGGTACCACACCCCCATGAGCAAGGATGAGAAACGGGCCGGAGAAAGCTTATAGACCAACGACAAGCCGATGGGCGCCAGGCAAAGCTCGCCCATGGTGTGAATCAGGTAGAGGCCGGTGAGCCACACCATGCTGACCTTCGTGCCAGGCGCCACGTCCTTCACGCCCATGGCGATGAAGAGGTAGCCCAGGGCAAGGAGAAGGAGACCCACCGACTGTTTGCGCGGCGAACTGGGCTCCCACCCGTGCCGGCCCAGGAACGACCACAGGGAGGCGAAGAGCGGAGCAAGGGTGACAATCATCACCGGATTGAACGACTGGAAATACGAGGCGGGCATCTCCCAGCCGAACACGTGACGGTCCGTCTGCTCGTCGGCGAAGAACGTGAGCGAAGCTCCTGCCTGTTCGTAGGCCGCCCAAAAGAAAATAACGAAGAAGGCAATGATGTAGATGACCCCGATATGGGTCTTCTCCTGCCGGGTGAGGCTACGGTCGGTGAGGATGACAACGGGGATGACGATAGCGGTGGCGTAAATCAGCGACCCTATCCAGTCGGCTCCGGCCCAGACTCCTCCCTCACCGCTCCAATTGACGGAGAAAAGAAGTGTCAGCAGCAAGGTACTGCCCACCATGACCAGTGTTCGAGGGGAAAGAGATTTCGTCGGAGCGGCCACAACCGGTGCCGGTTCACGCCGTGGCGCCATACCGATGGGACGTCCCTCCGGATCGACCACATAACGGTTTTTCAAGCACTGGAAAATGACGGCGGCCAGCAGCATACCGATGCTCGAAGCCAAAAAGCCCCACTTGAAGTCTTCGGGCCGTCCGGTGTTGCCCACCAAGCCGCACACCAGAGGAGCAATCATCGAACCAAGGTTCACGCCCATATAAAAAATGGTAAAGGCAGCGTCCTTGCGCGAGTCATCAGGGGTGTACAGATGGCCTACCATGGTGGAGATGTTCGGCTTGAAGAAGCCGTTGCCCAGCACCAGCAGTCCCAGACCAACGAACATCAGCCACTTGGCCAATGCGACATCCTGGTACCAGCAGGCACTGGAGAAAAGCAGGAACTGCCCCACGGCCATGACAAGGGCACCCGTAATGATGGAACGGCGGTTGCCCCAGTAACGGTCGGCGATATAGCCGCCAATCAGAGGAGTGAGATACACCAGTCCCGTGTAGCTGCCATACACCTGCGAGGCGAACTCCTTATCAAAGAGCAAGGCTTGCACCATGTACAGCATAAACAACGCACGCATTCCATAGTAACTGAAACGTTCCCACATCTCAGTCACGAAGAGTAGATAAAGTCCTTTCGGATGTCCTTTTTTCATCATGTTTCTGTCTTTTTAAGTGATTTCGACAAATGTAAGCATAAATAGCATACCCTGCCGCTTTTCAGGACTTTTTTTTAGAAACGACAACATTTTGCGAAGAATAGGACAGCCTCCATCTGTAGGAAAGCCGTAAATTTGCCGCAAATTATTTGTTGAACTGATTATGCTGATGAGTAACCGTACGACCCAAAACCCACGATTCTTCCAATGGACGGCCGCTTTCCTTGTGGGCTGTGTCCTGACAGCCTGCGACATGCTGGAGAGCCACCCGTACGACACCCGGGTGACGGGCGAGACCCATATCAACGCGAAAAACTGTGCCCGTATCGAAGCGGCCCTGAAGGGACGCACGTCGTTCCGTTTCGCCTTCCTGACCGATACCCAGCGGTGGTATGATGCCACCGTGGACGCGGTGGACGATATCCGCCGCCGCAACGACATCGACTTCGTGCTCCACGGAGGCGACCAGTCAGATTTTGGCGTCACAAAAGAGTTCTTGTGGATGCGCGACATCCTGAACCGGCTGGACGTTCCCTACGTCTGTGTCATCGGCAACCATGACTGTCTCGGCACAGGCAAGGATGTGTTCCGCACCGTGTACGGCGACACGAACTTCGGTTTCACGGCGGGCGACATGCGCTTGGTCTGCCTCAACACGGTGGCACTGGAGTACGACTACTCGGAACCGATACCTGATTTTGACTTCTTAGTGAAGGAACAACAACGGATGCGGCAGGACTCGCTGAAACGCTGCGTCTTCCTGATGCATGCGGCACCGAAGAGCGATGTGTTCAACAACAACGTGGCGACGGTGTTCCAACATTATCTCTACGATTTCCCCGGAGTGCAGTTCTGCCTGCACGGTCATACACACGCGCTGAGCGTGACAGACATCTTTGGGGACGGAACACTGTACTACCAGTGTCCGAACATTGACAAACGGAAATACTTGGTATTCACGATTCACGAGGAGGGCTACGACTATGAGGTGGTGGAGTTTTAAGCGAGGGACACTGGTCCTGATGATACTGGCAGCGCCAATGCTGGCAGAAGCGGCAGGCAGGGATACCGTGACCGTGCGGACAGACACACTGCCGGCCAAAGAGCAGACCCCGTTCATGTACCGCTATGACCGGCGGCTCGAACGCTACCAGCGGCGGTTCAACAGCCTGATTCCGCAGACACACGTGCTGCAGTTCTACGGCGACATGGGATTGGTGTCGGTGGGCATCGGCTGGGACTATGGCAAGCGCGAGCAGTGGGAGACGAATTTCCTCATCGGAGTGGTGCCCAAATACAACTCGGACAAGACACGACTCTCCTTCACCTTGAAGCAGAACTACACGCCGTGGAGCTTCTCACTGAACGAGGTGGTGAGCCTGGAGCCACTCTCGACGGGCCTGTATCTGAACACCATCTTCGGCGACAAGTTCTGGACCCACGAACCCGACCGCTACCCGCAGGGCTACTATGGGTTTTCCACGCGCGTACGCATCCATATTTTCGCCGGACAGAGCGTGACTTTCGCCATCCCGCGCGAAAAGCGGTTCTTCGCCAAGGCTGTGAGTGCGTTCTACGAGTTGAGCTCGTGCGACCTGTACATCGTCAGCGCGTTCACCAACGGTTACCTGAAACCCAAGGATTACCTGCGCCTTTCGTTCGGACTGCGGTTCAAGATCCTTTAGACATTGATGCCGTAGTCGCACTTCACCTCGTCCATGACGAACATGCTCTCCAACGAACCGAGGCTGTCGATAGTGCCGAGCACGTTGAGGAGAAATTCCTGATAGTACTTCATATTGGGCGCGTGAATCTTCAGCAAGTAGTCGGAACTGCCGGACACATTGTAACACTCCGTCACCTCGGGAATGTCCCGGATGACGCGGGCGAACTCGGAAGCGATGTCGCGGTTCATACGGCGGAGCTTGACGTTGCAGAACACCACAAAACCCTGGTTGAGCTTCTCGGCATCGAGTACGGCAATGTACTTCTTTATATAGCCATTGGCCTCCAACCGTTTCAACCGCTCGAAAACAGGGGTGGAGGACAGGCTGACCTTTGAGGCCAGCTCCTTGATGGTAAGGCGGGCGTTGCCCTGCAGCGTGCGGAGTATCTGCAAGTCCACATGGTCTAATTTGTCGATGGTTTCCATAAGTTGTCTGATATTTCTATTGTCCATTCGGATGCAAATATAGATAAAATCCGCTGAAAAGGCCGCACGGGAAGGCACCGATTTCCAACGGACAGAAAATAATTCTGCCAGCAGGCGGGAAATCTCCTCTTGTCGTTCATTTATTCTATATCACCCATAGAATTTAGAATTATCTTCCATATTTCTACAAGATATTGGCGGATTCATCCATCATCTATAACTTTGCCATCACCAAAGAACAAGAAACAAGAACAATAAAAAGAATACAACTATGGCAACAAAGAAGTATCATTTCGAGACCTTACAGCTCCACGTAGGACAGGAACAACCCGACCCCGCTACTGACGCTCGTGCGGTGCCCATCTACCAGACCACTTCGTACGTCTTCCGCAACTCACAACATGCGGCCGACCGTTTCGGACTCCGCGACGCGGGCAACATCTACGGACGACTGACGAACTCCACACAGGGCGTGTTCGAGCAGCGTGTGGCGGCGCTGGAAGGCGGTGTGGCTGGACTGGCGGTAGCATCCGGGGCGGCTGCCGTGACATACGCCCTTCAAAATATCCTCGGCGTCGGCGACCATGTCGTAGCCGCGGACAATCTCTACGGTGGCTCGTTCAACCTCATCACACATACCTTGGCCGCACAGGGGGTGCAACACACCATTGTGAACGTGAACGACCTGCAGGCATTGGAAGCCGCCATCCGTCCGGAAACCAAGGCGGTCTATGCGGAGACGTTTGGCAATCCGAACTCGGAAGTAACAGACATCGAAGGAGTTGCCGAAGTGGCGCACCGACACAACATTCCCCTCATCATCGACAATACGTTTGGCACTCCCTACCTGATCCGTCCCATTGAGCACGGCGCGGACATCGTTGTCCACTCTGCCACAAAGTTCATCGGCGGACATGGCAGCAGCCTGGGCGGTGTCATTGTGGATGGCGGCACCTTCGACTGGAAGGCCAACGTGGACAAGTTCCCGACCCTGGCCCAACCGGACCCCAGCTACCACGGTGCGGTCTTTGCCGACGTGGCAGGAGCGGCCGCCTTCGTGACCCGCATCCGGGCGGTCCTCCTGCGCGACACAGGCGCCACTATCTCGCCGTTCAACGCCTTTATCCTGCTGCAAGGACTCGAAACGCTGTCGCTCCGCGTGGAACGGCATGTGGAAAACGCACTGAAGGTAGTGAACTTCCTGAAGCGGCATCCCAAAGTGGTAAAGGTGAACCATCCTTCGCTGCCGGAACATCCGGAACACGCGCTCTACCAGAAGTACTTCCCCAATGGAGGCGGCAGTATCTTCACGTTCGAGATAAAGGGCGGACAGGAAGCCGCGTGGAAGTTCATCGACGCACTGGAAATCTTCTCGCTGCTGGCGAACGTGGCAGACGTGAAGAGCTTGGTCATCCACCCCTACACCACAACCCACTCGCAGATGAGCCCGGAGGAACTGGCCGAACAGCACATCACTCCCTCCACCGTGCGCCTGTCCATCGGCACAGAGCACATTGAGGACATTCTGGACGACCTGCGGCAGGCATTCGATGCCATCGGATGACCGCTGTTTCCGAAAAAAACCGTATCTTTGTGGCCGTAAACCAATTTACTGCCACAAAGATATGGAAATAACCAGTGCTGAATTTGTAATAAGCAACTCGCGGGCTGACAAGTGTCCCGATACGAAATTGCCGGAATATGCGTTCATCGGACGCTCCAACGTGGGCAAATCGAGCCTCATCAACATGTTGACCCAAAGGCCCAAACTGGCCATGACCTCGGCCACGCCGGGAAAGACATTGCTCATCAACCACTTCCTCGTGAACAAGGCGTGGTACTTGGTGGACCTGCCGGGATACGGCTATGCGCAACGGGGCAAGAAGATGATGGACAAAATCAAGAACCTGATTGAGCACTATGTGCTGGAGCGGGAACAGATGACATGCCTCTTCGTGCTGATAGACAGCCGCCTGGAGCCACAGAAGATTGACTTGGAATTCATCGAATGGCTGGGCGAGAACGGAGTGCCCTTCGCCATCATTTTCACGAAAGCGGACAAGCAGGGCATCCAGAAGACCCGCGAAAGCGTGAACCGCTTCCTGAACAAGCTGCAGGAGCAGTGGGAGGAACTCCCGCCCCACTTTGTCTCGTCCTCCGAGAAAAAGACAGGGCGGGAAGAAATCCTGGCCTACATTGACGAGGTGAACAAGTCACTGGAAGGCTAAAAAAAATAACTATTTTAATTACCGCCGGAAGAGGAGCCTCCTCCTTGTGAGGAGCCTTCGCCCGCCTTCACATCATCGTTGGTGATGCTGCGGGCCGTTTTCTTCACCTGTGCCTTCAGCTCGCCAAAACGCCAGCTGATGTTCATGCCGTAGTACTGCTGCACATAGCGGTAGTTGCTCCACGAGCGGAAGGTGTCGGTGATGGTTTCATTATACCCCGTCCGGTACTTGCGGAATACATTGGAAGCGTTGACCGACACCGTGAGGCGCTTCTCCTTCAGGAACGAACGGCTCAGGCCGAAGGAATAATATCCGTAGGAAGAGCCCTTGCCCTGCAGGCTGATATAAGGCGTTCCTCCACCCCCGTTCACACTGAGCCGGATATCACCGGGCAGCGTCTGCTGGATGTTTGCGAAGACGTTGCCTGTAAAGCCATTGTTCGAGGCACGGAGCTGGTCGCTCTGATAGTCCAGGTAGGAGCCGGACATATTGACCGAGATTCGGGTTTTGCTGCCCGGGTTCCAATTGACCCACAGGGAGAGACGGGTGTTCTGATTCTTGACAATGTTGCCATACGTGGTTTCCATCACGCCTTCCTGTGTGGGCGACATGAAGGAGTAGCTGGATATACCGTTGTTTCGGAAAGCATAATTGAGAGAAGCGTTCAGACTGAATTTGGCCGAGAAGGAACTGAAGGTCAGGCCCAGGTTGTGTGACTTCTCAGTTTCCAGGTCGGGATTACCGTAGCGGACGGAAGCAGGATTGCTTACGTCGCGGAAAGGGTTCAGGTACCAGATACCCGGACGGTTGATGCGGAGGTTGTAGGTGGCGCGGAGCGTCTTGCTCTGTCCCAGCATGTACGTCAGGTTTGCGGAGGGCACCAAGTCATCAAATCCCTTGTTGAAGTTCCGCTCGGGTGTATCGGCATACTTCACGTCAGTAAAGGTGTGCTCGTAGCGCAAGCCCACCTTCGCCCCGAACTTCTTCAGCTTGAGCTGATAGTCAGTGTAAAGGGCAAGAATCTGCTGGCGCTGCAGGTAATCAGACGAGAGATCGGTGTCGGGTTCCATCACGCCAGTATCGGTATTCTTACGCTGATAGTCCACAACACTCCGGTTGTCGCGGTGGATGTATTTGACACCGCCGTCCACATAATGAATCTTTGAGATAGGGTTGACATAATCCAGCTGTCCGGTGTGCTCGGTGGTATGCGCGTCGTTGTCGTACCACCGGTCCACCAACGGTCCGAAGAGGTCGGTCGGGTAATCGCCCGTAAAGTCAGTGTACTCATTCCAAGACCGGCCACTGTCGGGTGAGCGGTTCAGCTTATAGGAAAGGGTAAGGTATTCTCCCTTCTTGCGCATGGAACGCTGGTAGTCCGCATTGAAGCCCACATAGCCGTAACGGTTGCGCGCATGCGTATAGTTGGTATAAGTATAGACATCGTCCAACGCCTTGTTCTGCATCCGGGTGAACCCGCTTCCATTGCTTTTTGAGAGACCGCCGTACCAGTTGGCGGAGAAGGTAATGAGGTTCAGCGTGTCCACCTCGTAACTGCCTTCCAGGTACCCGTACTGAAAGTTTCCATAGCTGTCGGTCTTGCCCGAAGACGTGAGGTGACGGTACGTGTCGGAGGTATAGTCCTCACGACCCGACTCGCTAAAACTGGCTGGGGGGTCGTTGTAGCTGTAGCTGTAGTTACCGGTGACGGTAAACTTGCCCACCTGCACGGTGCCGTAGGCACCCCCTCCCACTCCCTGGTTGCCGGCCCGAGCATTGACGGTCACGTTATAGCCCTGCATCCGTCCGGCGGTAGTAATGATGTTCAGGATACCGCCAATCCCTTCCGCGTCGTACTTCGCGCCTGGGTCGGTTATAACCTCGATGGACTTCACGGTATTGGCTGGCAGACTGCGGAGCACCTCCTTGGGATTGTTGCTCATCAGCGTGTTCGGCTTGCCGTTCACATGCACCTTGAAGCTGCTGGAGCCGTTCACCTGGATATTGTCTTCCCCGTCCACCGTGACAAGAGGCACCTTGCGGAGCATCTCAAGGGTAGTGTTGGTCTTCGAGTCCGGGTCATCCTCTACACTATAGGCGATTTTGTCTATCTCTGCCTTCACGAGCGGCTTCTGCGCCACCACTTCCACCCCCTTCAGCTGTTCGGTCGCCTCGGCGGTATAAAGCGTACCCAGGTCGGCCAGCTTCCGGCCGGTTCCGACCGTGAAGTCACGGGTCACGGTCAGCTTCCCGATGGAAGTGATGACTACCCGGTACGTCCCCTCCTGCTTCAGTTGCTCCTGGAATTTTCCTTGATGGTCCGTCACTGCCATCTTGACGGGTTTGGAGGGATTGTCTTTCCGCACAATGCGGACCGTAGCGTAAGGCTCGCTTTCGTGCGTCAGGGAGTCCATCAGGATGCCTTTGACCGTGAATACAGGTGTCTGCGCTCCAGCGGTGCCGGCAATGCACATCATCAGCAACACCAGACCTGCCAACAGACCCGGTTTCCATTTCATAAAATCCATTTTTCTGTTAATTGGTTATAAGTTAGAAATAAGTTAATTGTTTCAGCAGACAAAGCTACCTCAAAACAAACGACCCTCCAACTGCTTTATCTTTCTTTAGGATATGATGAGTTACATTCACTATCCACCCCAGAAACGTGACGAACCGCAGGCAGACACTTGTCTTAGTCTGCCTGCGGCCCGTTACAGCGGACAGGGACCGGCGCTTCTCACGCCATCGTCCCGCCCACAATATCGAGCAACTCGTTCGTAATGGCCTGCTGCCGACTCTTGTTGTAGAGCAGAGTCAGCTCCTGGATGAGGTCGTTGGCATTGTCGGTGGCCACCTGCATGGCCATGGTACGCGCGGCATGCTCGGACGCGCTCGAATCGAGAGCGACGGTATAGACACGCAGCCGCAACACCTTGGGCAGCAAGGCGGCGATGACCTGCTGAGGAGACGGCTCTACGATAC
>JAQXRG010000110.1 GCA_029218405.1 Bacteroidales bacterium | reverse complement strand
GAAACCATACTTGTCTTTCTCGGTAGAGCCGCGTTCCAGCCGGGAATTGTAGAACAAAAAGTCAGCGAAAGTCTGACGGAACGCCCGCTGGTAACACAGCACCTCACCCGCCCCCGTCACAAACAGGAAACCGGCAATGGCCGTATCCGTGCCATTATAAATCTTGGCCGGACGCATCCCCTGTGCCAAGGCCAGCAGCAATTCCTTCATCTTGCACTCATAATAGCCATGCTTCGAGATGAGCTCATCCTTTATCTTCAGCGGATTCAGTTTCTTCAGTTCCTGTGTCAGTTCGGACACCTTCGTGATGTCATCCAGCCACATCAGCCGCACCATCTCACCCAGCATTCGGCCAAGATGAAGGTCGATGACAGACAAGTTACTGCGGAATATCTTGTCGGCCACGTCATTATACCGAAGCACGCCTCCCAACCGCTCAATCATCAGCAGACGGTCCGTCACGCTGTCCACCTCGCCGAAGGCATTGATCTTGTTCACTGTAGGGACCGAGAACTTGATGCCTCCCTGCTCGAACTTGAAGTTGGCGGCCCGGCCCCCGTCCAGCAAGGGGTTCATCGTTCCCAACCGCGAGCGCACACAGAAGCCTGTCAACGGAGCGTCGGGCGCATAGAATGCCACCTGAAAATCCGTACGGTCCTCCGTCTTTGCTTCCAGGTCGAATATCGCCACTTCATCCAGGAACTCTTCCACTCCGTCCGGTGAAGTGACATCGTTCTCGCGGCTCTCCCGCAACGCCTGCAGCACCAGGTCGGCCACCACCCCGAAATCTTCACGGGGAACCCGCCGGTCCATCTGCTCACCGACGATGTGAATATCGTCCTTTTCCACGAAGTAACGGCGAGTGCCGTCGTGTTCTTCGCGCTGGACCATTGCCACCGGGAACATCACTCCGTCATCCTTCGTGCCATCCGCCCTACCGGCGGCTACCTTCCCATCGGCCAACAGGCGAAAAAACGCATAGAGTTCGCCCCACTCTTTTTTAGTTGCTTCAAATGCCATATTTTTTCTTTCTTTTCTATTGATTCATTTCATGACAAGCGAATGACATCACTCTCAGCCATCACTTGACTTCCATCGTCAATCGGGCTCCCTTCACGCCGGGAGCGGTGGCTTCCAGCACCAAAGCTCCCGCCGCCCCACCGCTCTGTACAATGCAGGTCAGCTGGCCACTGAAGGCCGGCATCTGCGGCAGATGGAACAGGTCGAGACTGGTGGGATCACCGTTGGCGGCGGCACGATACTGCCCCGCACCCTTTACCCGGAAACGGACAGTACGGGTGTCCGACGGACAGAGGTTGCCATCCTTATCGACCACACGGACGGTCACATAAGCCAGGTCCTTGCCATCGGCGGACAGACAGGTACGGTCAGGCTCCAGCTCCAGATGGTGGGGCTTGCCCGCCGTACGGACGACACGAGTGTCGGCCACACGGCCCTGAGCGTCGTAAGCCACCACCTTCAGCTCGCCCGGCTGATAGACCGCATCGGTCCACATCAGGCGGTAACGCCGTTGCAGCCACAGCGAATCCTGTCCCTGGAGCGCCTTCGCCTCGGCGGCGGACAACTTCCGTTGCCGTCCGTAACTCTGGCCGTTGATGAACAGCTCGGCCTCGGGGTAGCTGGTATAGACAAACACTGGGGTCACCTCTCCCTCTCGGCCGGGCCAGGTCCAATGCGGCAACACGTGCAGCGTGGCAGACTTGCGGTTCCACAAACTGCGGTACAGGTAGTAGCGGTCCTTCGGGAGCGATGCCAGGTCGATGATGCCGAACACGGAACTGTGGCTGGGCCAGGCATCGGTGTCGTACGGCGAAGGCTCGCCGAGGTAGTCGAAACCGGTCCAGACAAACTGGCCCAGCGTCCACGGAAAGTCATCGGCCAGGGCGAAATCCTCGTCGGGAACATTCGACCACGAACAGCTTTCCACATCATACCCCGAGCACTGGTGGTCATCATACAGGGCCTGCTTTCTCAACTCCACTGGGAACTTATAGACACCGCGCGAGCTGACCGTCGATGACGTTTCCGAGCCCAGCACGATATTCTGCGGCAGACGGCGGTACGCCTCCTCGTACCGGTGCGTGCGATAGTTAAAACCCGGCACATCTATCATGGCCGCGAACCCATTGTCGAGCACACAGGACACCTGGTCCATCCCACACGTGACAGGACGGGTGGGGTCCTCGCGGTGGCAGATGTCCTGCAGGAACGAAGCGACCTTATAGCCCTCGGCGCTGCACTGGGTAGGCACCTCATTGCCCACGCTCCACATCACCACCGACGGATGGTTACGGTACTGACGCAACATGTTCACCATGTCCTTCTCCGCCCAGTCGGCGAAATAGCGGTGGTAACCGTTCTCGCACTTGGCGATGTCCCATTCGTCAAACGGCTCTATCATCATCATGAAACCCATCTCGTCGCACAGGCGCACCAGCTCAGGAGCGGGCATGTTGTGAGAGGTACGGATAGCGTCACATCCCATGTCCTTGAGCAGGGTAAGCTGGCGGCGGAGGGCCGCCTCGCTGACAGCGGCCCCCAGCGGACCGAGGTCGTGGTGGTTGCACACGCCTTGGAACTTACGGTGGCGGCCGTTGAGGAAGAAGCCCTTGTCAGCCACTATCTCAATGCTGCGGATGCCGAACGTGGTGGCGTAGGTATCCTTCTGCTGGCCGTCCACATAGAGGACGGACTCCGCCCGGTAGAGGGCCGGCCGTTCCGGCGACCACAGCTGGGGCATATCGACCAGGAAGTTCTGCTCTAACGGCTTTCCATGATTCACCTTCAACGTATTGTCCTTCACCGCCACTTCCTTCCCCTCCGGGGAGAAGATGCGGGTCACGATGCGTACGGGACGTCCGGCGTGGCCCTCCACCGTCGTAAGCAGGCGAACGGAAGCGTAGTCCTCCGCCACGTGGGGCGTAAAGACCTGCGTGCCCCAAACGGGCACGTGGACCTCGTCGGTAGTGACCACACGGACCTGGCGGTACAGCCCGGCCCCCGGATACCAGCGGGAGGACTGAGGCCGGTTCTCCAGCCGAACGGCCAGCACGTTCGGCTGGCCATCGGACTGCAGGTAAGGTGTCACGTCGCAGTGGAACGAATTGTAGCCAAAGGGCCAGAAGCAAGCCTCCTTCCCGTTCACATACACCCGTGCCTCACTCATCGCACCGTCAAACACCAGGGTGGTCTTCTGTCCGGCGGGGGCCGTGAACGTCGTACGGTACCAACCGACTCCCACATACGGGAGCCCGCCGGTCCGTCCCGTCTTGACCGAAGCCTCCTGCTCGAAGTTCTGCGTCACCGCCACGTTCTGCAGGTCATGGCTACGGTCGAAGGGACCGAATATCGCCCAGTCATGGGGCACACAGACCGTCTGCCAGCGGGTGTCGTCAAACACCCGCTGCTCAGCCTGCGCCACGTCTCCTTGCGTGAACTTCCAGTTCAGCTCCAACAACGTCTCGCTGCGTTGCGCCCATACGGCCATCGGAAACGCCAAGCCCCAGACAACCGCACTGAAAACCTTATTCATACTATCAATCTTTTAAAGGGTTTCATATCAATTTATTAGAGGTTCATTTCCCCACCGCACTCACGCGGAGCCGGTAGCTGAGCGACCGGTTCGGCACTTGATACACGGGCAGCGTGTCCACGTCAGCGCCACAGCTGGCATTGCCCACGCCACGTGCCACAGCGTCCAGATGCAGCACGATATACGGACGCGGGGTCAGCTCCCACTGGTGAGCGGCCTTCATCAAGTCAGCGTCCGTGAACCGCAGGGCGGAGAACGAAACCGTTCCCTCCGTCTGGATGCGAACACCCTTTCCGTCCACACCGGTGAAGGTGACTTCACGCAGCCCTTCGCGGTTGCCCGTCGATTGCGGCTTCACATAGTCCACCTTCATGGCGTCCACCGTAGTGGTGAAGCGGCCCACCGTACAGCCTTCCTTCCGGTCGTTGTAGTTCTCCCACGGGCCGTACGCGTAATAGTCCACCTGTCCCAAGGCACTGTTCAGGCCACACACCAGTCCGGCTCTGCGCAGCTTCTCCGTCTTGGGCTGCAGGGTCACCGCCATATCCATGGTTCCGTCAGACACGAACGTATAAACAATCTCCGTACCGCAGAGCTTGCCGTCACGCGTGGTCTTCACCACCACCTGGCCGCCCTCCTGGGCCACCTCGCAGGTACCGGTTTCCGCCAGGCCGTTGGACGTGTCCGCGAAACGGTCGTTCTCAATCCAGCGATGGTTGTCGTAGAGGAAGCCCTGTCCGTCGGCAATGACGGAAGTGCCGTCCATTACGAGCGACAGCAACTGTCCGGTCGCACGGCTGAACGAAGCCTGCACCCGGCTGTTCGCTACAAACACCACACCTTCCCGCTCGTCCACCTTCAGCGCGTCACCTGCTCCGGCTTCCGCAGCAAGTGCAGGCAAAGCCCGGCGGGCCGCCACCTCATACTGCTGCAGGGCCACCTCATGGCCGGCATCCGCCCAAGTGGCCGCCTCGTGCAACGTGACGGAGAGATTGACCATCACTTCTTGTCCGGCGGTCTCCGCCTGCCGAAGGGCAGGCACATTCAGGTCGAGCGCGATCTCCGTCTGTCCGTCAGGCACCACAGCCGGGAAGAGGGTCTTGCCGGAAGTATAAGCCACCTTGCCGTCCACCAGCAACTGGTAGCTGTAATCGAAGGCATCCAACGAGAGGAAGTCATACGTATTGTCAATCTGCACCTTCAGCTTGCCGGCCGACTTGTCCACGCCGAGGTTCTTGAACTTCAGGTAAGCGTACACCGCCTTCACCTCCTTCAGCTTGGGCGACTCCTCGCGGGTGGCGGGAATGACGCCATTGGAGCAGAAGTTCCCCTGATGCGGGCCAGGGAAGTCATAGCCTGTGCGCAACCGGTAGATGCCCTGCTTGAGCTCCGCCGGCTCATAGATGGCCTGATCCACCCAGTCCCAGATAGCGCCGCCCACGGTAGTGGTGCTGCTCTCGATACTGTTCCAGTACTCGCGCAGGTTGCCGATGGCGTTCCCCATGGCGTGCGCGAACTCACAGATAAACATCGGCTTGTCAAAGGAGTTGACATACTTGTCCATCCAGTTCATGCCGGGATACATCTTCGAGTAGAAGTCACTGAAGCGGTTACCGCCCCATGCCTTTCCGTCGCGCGTGCCCTCGTAGTGCACCGGACGGCTGTCGAGGGCGTGAGCGGCGTCATAGCACGCTTGGAAGTTCTCACCGCCACCGCACTCGTTACCCAAGCTCCAGAAAGCCACACTGGGATGGTTGCGGTCACGGAGCACCAGACGGTCGATGCGGTCCACGAAAGCGGGAATCCACGATTTCATGTCGCTGATGGACTGGTTGGCATGGTCCTCCAGGTCCGCCTCGTCACAGACATACAAGCCATAATAATCGAACATGGCGTACATCTTCGCCGGATTCGGATAGTGAGAGGTACGGATGGTGTTGACATTGTTCCGCTTCATCAGCAGCACATCCTTCAGCATGGACGGCACGTCCACCGCACGGCCCAGCACCGGGTCCGTGTCATGACGGTTCACTCCCTTGAAGAAGACACGCTGTCCGTTGATATAGACGATGGAGCCCTTTATCTCAATGTGCCGGAACCCGTACTTCGTAGAGAAAGCCAGCTCATCCTTGCCGCCTTCCCGCTGCACCACGTGCACCGTGTAGAGGTTCGGCGTCTCCGCCGTCCAAGGCTCCACGCCCTTGACGGGAATGGCGACATTGAGGCGGGAAGTGGTCTTCGTGCGGGCGAACGCCAGGTTCCGTTCCGTCTCTCCCACCACACGGCCCTGCGGGTCGAGCAGGCGGACCACCAGCTGCTTGCGTCCGGCCAGACGGTCACGGTTGTCAAGGGTCAGTTCCACGTTCAGCTGTCCGTCCTTATAGCCCGATGCAGGCGTCAGGTCGGCCGTGATGTAATGGTCGCGCACACTCACCTTCGGAGTCACGTACAGGCAGACATCGCGGAAAATGCCGCTCATGCGGAACATGTCCTGACATTCCAGGTACGAGCCATCGCTCCAGCGGAACACCTGCACCGCCAGGCGGTTGCGTCCCGGACGCACCAGCTTGCTCAGGTCAAATTCCGCCACATTGTTGGCCCCCTGCGTGTAGCCCACGTAGTGGCCGTTCAGGTAAACGAAGGCCGCGCTGTAGATACCCCCGAAATGAATGAACGTACGCTGCTTCTCCCACCCCTGCGGCAGGTCGAAGAACCGTACGTAGGAGCCCACCGGATTCACTCCGTACTTCTTGCCCCCGTCATTGAATCCCTTGCGGGCGTTGATGTACGGAGGCGTGTTGGCGTGCGGATACTCCACGTTGCAGTAGATGGGGCGGTCGTAGCCCTGCATCTCCCAGTTCGAAGGCACCGGGATCTCGTCCCAGCCCGTCACATCGTAGTCCTCCTTATAGAAATCCATCGGACGCTGGTCGGGCTCGGGCACGAAATGGAACTTCCACTGCCCGTTGAGCGAGCGCACGGACGCGCTGCGCGTATCGGCCCACGGCGTACGGTAGAACTCCTTGTCCGCCGTCATCTCCGCTTCCGTAGCGTACGGCGTATAAGTGGCGTGTCCCGCTTCCTTGTTCTCCTCAAAGCGGGTCTCGTCCTCCCAGATGACCTTAGGACGCATGGCCGTTCCTTCCTTCGCCTCGGCAGGCAGCTCCATCGCGCTGACCACCATCCGGAACTGGGCGGCAGGGTCGTCGGCCGCCTTCGCACGGGCCACCAGCACCGGCTTGCCGGCCGCCGAGATGGCCAGCGCCACCTCCGGACTGTTGGTGGGCACCAGCATCACCGCCTCACCGGCGGGCACCAGCATCCACAGCTGCGACTCGTCCGAGCCATTGTTCTCGGTCACCCCCAACGCCTTGTCAGCGCGCGCGTGCAACGAGCGGTTCTCGAAAGGATTGATGAAACGGTAGCTGCCCGACAGGCCGCCCACGCCCCACTGTTGGAACTTGTCGGCGGCGTCCTGGCCCACCAATGCGGCCGTCGCGCTCCCCGACTTATACCCCAGCACCTTGCCGGGATACTTCACGGAACAAACTTGATACAGCTTGTCTTTGGCGAACGTCGTCTGCGCCGACACACTGCCGGCCACCAATGCCAGCAACATCACCAAAGAAAAAATAAGGTTACGTGTCATAGAATGATTGGATTTAATGATTAATAAAGTCACATCGTAGCGATACACCCCTTCCTCAAGGAATCAGCAGCTGCTGGAGCTGCTCCAAGCTGCCGTTGAACACATTCAGGTCCACCCGCTCGCCGATGCCCGGCAGGCGTCCGGCGTCCGTATGCTGCCAGAACGTCCACGGACCGTCGTATTCCACCGAATCCACATAATAATGCGCGATCCAGTACGGATACGTATTGAACACAGAGTCGTTCAGATAGCGGGTCTTGAACTTGTAGGAAGTGTAGAGAATCGGCTTCACCTTGTAGTGGCTCTCCACCCTGTCCAGCCACATCTTCAGCTGGGCGCGCAACCGGCGGTCGTCCTTCCCTCGCTTCTCGATATCGAGCACGGGCGGCAGGTCGCCCGACTCCAGCCTCACCGATTCGATGAAGAAGTCAGCCTGACGGATAGGGTCGGTCTTGGGATTGAAGAAATGATAGGCGCCACGGATAAAGCCATGCTTGCGGGCCATGTCAAAATTATGGGTAAAAGTCGTGTCG
>JAQXRG010000109.1 GCA_029218405.1 Bacteroidales bacterium | reverse complement strand
CTGCTGGGCCTGTGTGGTGGCGGTGGTGCCGAGAAGGACAGTCAGCAGCAAGACGGTTTGTTGGATAAATTTTTTCATGTGATGAATGAGTTGGGGCTGCCGATGGTCGCAGAAGATGCTTTCTGGACTATCGGCAGCGGGGTGGATTAAAGCATTCCTTGTTCCGAAAGATAGCGTTCGGCTTCAATGGCGGCCTTGCAACCACTGCCGGCGGCGGTGATGGCCTGCCGGTAGTGGGGGTCGGCTACATCGCCGGCAGCAAAGACACCTGGCACTCCAGTACGAGGAGAACTGCCTTCTGTCAGGATATAGCCTGTTTCGTCCGTCTTCACCCACGGTTGGAAGATGGCAGAGTTGGGTTGATGCCCGATGGCTAAAAAGAAACCATCAATGGCTACGTCATACCGTTCTTCGTCCGGTTCGCCTTTCCGCTTCACTACGTGCATGCCCTCTACGCCGTTATCGCCGAAGAGGCCGATGGCATTGTGTTCGAACAGGACGGTGATTTTGGGATGGTTCAATACACGTTCCTGCATGATTTTCGATGCCCGTAGATAGGGCTTGCGGACTACAAGATAGACCTGGCGGGCCAGTCCTGCCAGATAAACGGCTTCTTCACAAGCGGTGTCACCACCTCCCACGACGGCTACCACTTTCTTGCGGTAGAAGAAGCCGTCGCAGGTGGCGCAGGCACTGACTCCCATGCCAGCGTATTTCTTCTCATCCTCGAGTCCCAGGTACTTGGCGGTGGCGCCGGTAGCGATGATGACCGTATCGGCGGTGATTTTCTTGTTTTCGTCGATGGTGAAGGAGTAGGGGGCCTGGCTGAGATCGGCTTGGGTGATGAGTCCCGGACGGATGTCGGCACCGAAACGGAGTGCCTGCTGGCGGAGGTCATCCATCAGCACTGGCCCGGTCACTCCTTGCGGATACCCAGGAAAGTTTTCTACTTCCGTAGTGGTGGTGAGCTGTCCGCCCGTCTGCAGTCCTTCATAAAGGACGGGGGCGATGTTAGCACGACTGGTATAGATGGCGGCAGTATAGCCGGCAGGGCCTGAACCGATAATCAGGCATTTTACATGTTCTTTTTCCATATTGCTTGTCTTGTTGAATGATTCACTATTGATGGAGATCAGCGCAGGTCCACTATTTCAGCATTCGGATATTCCTTTATAGGGAAACGGAAGGCTGAGAGCGGTTGGCGTTGCAGGGTCTCGTATGTGGTGACTGTGAATTCCTGCCGTTGTCCGTCGGCTTGCAGGCAGATGGATACCGGACGGTGGTCCGTTCCTATCCGGAGGGTGATGGAGGTAAGGCTGTTCCCTTGTTTCGGGGTCAGCACCACCTCCTCAACGGTCTTTCCTCCTGCCTGCCGTTGTCCTGCGTACCGGCAGTGGAAAGCGTTCTCGGAGTGACTGATCCATGCATAAGGGTGGACAGTGTTCAGTTCCTCTTCTGTTGGAGTGGACACGTTCACTTCGTCATTTTGCCGCACGTAGCTCCATTGTGTCTCTCCGTCGTACCAGCTTGTGATGCCGGCATAGTCGAGTACAAAGCATTTCCCTTGCAGAAGGAGGGATCCTGTTTGGTCACCGCTGAAGCGGATACGGACACAGTCAGCTTTTCGGTAGTCGCTGAGTGTTTGTCTAATTAACTGTTCGGCCCTACGGTCACTTTGGGCAGGGCCGGATGTAGCGAGGGCCAGCAGAGCGGCTCCCGTCAGAAAGATTTGTTTCAGATAGCTGTTCATGATAAAGTCTGTTTAGCGGTCATACCTCATTTCATCAGGTTACTCAACCGGTTCTCCAGGTCATTTTCGTCCATACAAAGTACGTCGCGTGCCTTGCTGCCGTTGGTGGGGCCAACAATGCCCGCCTTTTCCAGCTGGTCCATGATGCGTCCCGCCCGGTTGTAGCCGATGGAGAATTTTCGCTGAATGAGCGAGGTGGAACCTTGTTGGTGGTAGATGAGCAGCCGTGCCGCTTCTTCGAAAAGCGGGTCGAGTCGGTTCATGTCCACGTCTGCCGCACCACCGTCCGGATCGGCGTTCGGGTCCACATACTCCGGTAGCATGAAGGCTGTGGGATAGCCTTGCTGGTGACTGATGAAGTTGGCGATTCTTTCTACTTCGGGTGTATCCACGAAGGCGCACTGCACGCGTACGGGGTCGCTGCCTTGCAAGTAGAGCAGGTCGCCTTTACCAATCAGTTGCTGGGCACCAGGACGGTCCAGGATAGTGCGCGAGTCCATCATTGAGGCAACTCGGAAGGCCACTCGTGCAGGGAAGTTGGCCTTGATGGTACCTGTAATGATGTTAGTGGTGGGTCGCTGTGTGGCGATGATGGCGTGGATACCTACCGCGCGTGCCAGCTGGGCGATACGGCAGATGGGCAGTTCCACTTCCTTGCCGGCTGTCATGATAAGGTCTCCAAACTCATCGATGATGATGACGATGTAAGGCAGGAAACGGTGTCCGTGCTCCGGATTCAGTTGGCGGGCGATGAACTTGGCATTGTACTCCTTGATGTTCCGGCACCCTGCTTTACGCAGCAGGTCGTAGCGCGTGTCCATTTCTACACACAATGAATTGAGGGTCTGCACCACTTTTGTCACATCAGTGATGATGGCATCTTCCCCGTCAGGCAGTTTGGCCAGGAAGTGCCGTTCGATGGGAGCATAGATGGCAAATTCTACTTTTTTCGGATCAATGATGACGAATTTTAATTCGCTGGGATGCTTCTTATATAATAAAGAGGTAACAATGGCATTCAGGCCAACCGACTTACCCTGGCCGGTGGCACCGGCTACCAGCATGTGGGGGGCTTTCGCCAGGTCCACCATGAACACTTCGTTCGTGATGGTCTTTCCCAGTACGACGGGGAGCTCGAATGAAGTCTCTTGGAATTTTTTGCTGGCCAGTACCGAGCTCATGGGTACGATACGAGGGTTGGCGTTGGGAACTTCAATACCGATGGTTCCCTTACCCGGTATAGGAGCGATAATGCGAATACCGAGTGCGGACAGGCTCAGGGCGATGTCGTCTTCCAGGTTCCGGATTTTCGAGATGCGCACGCCTTCAGCTGGCGTAATTTCATAGAGTGTGATGGTGGGACCCACACTGGCCTTGATGGAACTGATTTCGATGCCAAAACTACGGAGCACTTGGATGATACGGTTCTTGTTGGCCGTCTGTTCCTGCATGTCGATGTCCGGTGAGTTGTCCTCATAGGTCTTCAGCAGGTCAAGGGTGGGGAAATGGTAGTTCTCCAGGTCCAGCCGCGGGTTGTAAGGCTGGTCCAGTTCTCCTCGGCGGTCTTCCGTTTCTTCCGGTGCTGATGCACTGATTTCAAAGGCAGGCTCTTCTTTGCTGGTCCGTTCAGCGGAGGTGGCTACCTTTTTTTTTTCGAGGTCTGCCGTTTCCGTTGGCACCTCACAGTCCGTCTGTTTTTTGATGGAGTCCGGTTCGTCATCCAAGGGAAGTTCGAACGTGTGGCTCTCCTCACTCTCTTTGTCTTCCTGGTGCGCATCGCGTTCATTGGGAGTAACGGCATCTATATTTACTGTCTCTGTGACAGCAGACGTAAGAATGGAATCATCCGTCAGCGAATTGCTCGCATCTTTCTCTGCTGTCGGTGCCGGTTGAGGTGTGTCTGTGGAAACAGTCGTTTCTTCAGGAGATGGTGCTGCAGGGGCAGATTTGCGTAAGTTGGGATGCAGCACTGTCCGCACGAACCCCATGGTTTCGCGGGTAAAGTATGTGCCTAACAGAATGGCAGATGTCAGCAGGACCAGTCCTACCCCCAGCTGGCCGATTTGAGAGGCCATCCATTGCGTTACATTATAACCGTGCAGCCCGCCTGGATAAAGGAAAGTTTTACCCGCTAATCCGCCAAATAAGAAGGCTAAGGCGATGGAAGACCATGCCATCAGCAGCGAACAACTGAGGAACCATTTCCATACCCTGAACTGGTAGGCGTTCATCAGTTTCATGCCCAGCACGATTAAAAAGATGATGATGAAAAAGGCCGGTATGCCGAAACATTCGTTGATAAAGAACTGCGCTAACTGCGCTCCCCGTGCTCCCGCGTAGTTCTGGATACGGTTACCGGTTTCCATCAGTTCACCCGGTTGGGGATGAGACAGGAGGTCCTGGTCGTTACCACCTGTAAAGAAGAACGAGCTGAACGCCAGTAGCAGGTATACTCCCATGATGACGGCCAGGAGTCCGAACGTGAAGTGGCACGTCTCTCCCTTGAGGAATGCTTCGGCCCGGTGGCGGAAGGGGCTGCCACCCGTCTTGAAATCCGTTTCCTTTTGTACTTTGTTGGCTTTCCCCTTTTCGGGTTGTGCCTTTTTTGCTTTAGTTTCTGTTTTCTTATTGAACATGTTCATGCACTTCCAATCGTTTTATAGGTTTTCTTCACGCAAATGTACGAATTAAACTCGAACTGAGAAATTTTTTTTCTACCTTTGCATCATAAAACATGAAATATGGAAAAGAAAGCACCGATTATCTATGATAAGAATACCGTGGAGTTTGTGACGGTGGCGGCTGAGTGCTGTGGGTTTTTAGAGAAATCTCCTCACTCCTCGCGCCGCAAGTTCCTTGACACATCGCTCAAACTCCTGCCTTTGTTGTATCTCAAGGCTTCATTACTGTCCCCTGTGGAGCGGATGGACGAGAGCGAGCCCGAGACCTTTGTTACAGAGGGAGATTATGAGCGGGTGCGTGCAGGCGTGGCATCTGTGTTGCGTGAGCACGATGATTACCTGGATGTGTTTGTGGAGGATATGGCCTATAGTGACACTCCCATTCGGCAGACTATCTCAGAGAATATGGCGGATATTTACCAGTCGCTGAAGGACTTTGTCTGTGTGTACGAATTGGGGTTGGACCGCACGATGAACGATGCGCTGTTGCTCTGTGAGGAGCAGTTTCGCGAGTGTTGGGGCCAGCGCCTGCTCAATGCCATGCGGGCGTTGCACGACGTGAGGTACGGAGTGGCAGCTATGGAGGAGGAAGAGGAAGACATGGATTATGATGTACCTGATGATTCGGTCCTGTACGACGGACTGGATATGGGTGAGGATGATGGCCAGAAAGTGGGCGAGGATGACGGCAATGGCGACCGATGGGAATTCTAAAGTGAATCAGTCATGGTGATATTACAAAATAGAATCTCTAAGCAAGAGGTCGCCGAGATGCCTAAGGAGGTGTTCGGGGGCCGAATCTTTGTGGTTTTTACTGAGGAAGAGGCGCGTAAGGCCATTGATTATCTGAACACCCATGCGGTGGTAGGAGTGGATACCGAGACCCGTCCTTCCTTTAAGAAAGGCACTGTCCATAAGGTTGCTCTTTTGCAGGTATCCACGACGGACACTTGTTTTCTTTTCCGGCTCAATCGTTTGGGGCTACCCGATTTCTTGGAGGAGTTTCTGCAGAACGATGTTTTGAAGGTGGGGCTTTCGCTCAAGGATGATTTTGCCGCTATGCGTCGCCGCAACAACGGTGATCCCCGTACCGGCAATTGGGTGGAACTGCAGGACTATGTGGCGAAGATGGGAATTCAGGAGATGAGTCTGCAGAAGATCTATGCCTTGCTTTTTGGACGGAAAATCTCGAAGTCACAGCGGCTGACCAACTGGGAGGCGGATGCGCTGACCGAGGCCCAATGTCTCTATGCGGCTACCGATGCGTGGTCCTGTGTGAAAATGTACAATTACTTGGAGCAACTCCGTGCTTCCGGCGACTTTCGGATTGAGAAAGTCGGGGAGTGAGTGTCCGGTATCAATATGAATAACCATTTAATGACAGATAGCGAATTGAATAAGAAAGTATATCTCAAATCAGGGAAGGAAGAGTCGTTGCTGCGCTTCCATCCGTGGGTGTTCTCCGGTGCCATCGCCCGTGTAGAAGGCGAGCCGGCAGAAGGCGAGGTGGTGGATGTGTACACCTCAAAGAAAGAATTTATTGCGCGTGGGCACTTCCAGGTTGGTAGCATTACCGTACGGGTACTGACTTTCACCGACGAGCCTATCGACCACGCCTATTGGGTGCGCCGCCTGACGGTAGCCAGGGAGCTGCGCCGCAGCCTGCACCTTATCGATAACCCGCAGAACAATACCTACCGACTGGTTCATGGCGAAGGAGACAACCTGCCGGGGCTCATTATTGATGTGTACGATCGTACAGCGGTGATGCAGGCACATTCAGCGGGTATGCATCTCGACCGGAAAGCAATTGCTGAAGCACTTAAGGAAGTGATGGGGGATGTTATCGAAAACATTTATTATAAGAGCGAGACCACTCTTCCCTTCAAGGCGGATTTGCTGGAGCGGGAGAACGGGTTCCTCTACGGGGGAAGCCCTGAGGACGTGGCCATGGAGAACGGCCTGAAGTTCCATGTGGATTGGCTCAAAGGGCAGAAGACGGGCTTCTTTGTGGACCAGCGCGAGAACCGGCACCTGCTCGAACGCTATGCCGAGGGTCGCAGCGTATTGAACATGTTCTGCTACACGGGTGGCTTCTCGTTCTATGCCATGCGGGGGGGAGCCCGGTTGGTCCATTCAGTGGATAGTTCTGCGAAGGCTATCGACCTGACCAACCAGAACGTAGCACTAAACTTCCCGGACGACAGTCGTCACGCGGCGTTCGCGGAGGATGCTTTCAAGTTTCTCGACCGTATGGGAGACCAGTATGACCTGATTATCCTCGACCCACCTGCCTTTGCCAAACATAGGGGAGCCTTACGCAATGCCCTTCGCGGATACACCAAGCTCAATGCCAAGGCGCTCGAGAAAATTCGTTCAGGGGGTATCCTGTTCACTTTCTCTTGCTCACAGGTGGTCAGCAAGGTGGATTTTCGCAATGCGGTCTTTACGGCTGCTGCCCAAAGCGGACGCAGTGTGCGTATCTTGCATCAATTGACGCAGCCAGGCGACCATCCAGTAAATATTTACCATCCTGAAGGCGAATACCTGAAAGGCTTGGTGCTGTACGTTGAATAATCTTATACAGAGTATGCAAGAAATACTGAAGAATCTGAAGATTGAGCGGCTCAATCTGATGCAGGAGGCCGCACTCGCAGCTTGGGCGAAAGGGACGGACCTCGTTCTTTTGTCCCCTACAGGCTCTGGAAAGACCTTGGCCTATCTGTTGCCATTGGTTCAGTCGTTGCGTCCCGGTGTGGAAGGGGTACAGGCAGTGGTGCTGGTCCCCTCGCGTGAGCTGGCCCTTCAGACTGAACAAGTGTTCAAGTCTATGGGCACCTCTTATTCGGTGATGAGTTGCTATGGCGGCCGTCCTGCCATGGACGAGCACCGTGTGATGAAGGCCCTTTGTCCGTCGGTTATCATCGGTACGCCGGGCCGTATGAACGATCATCTCGGGAAAAAGAACTTCGATGCCTCTATGGTCACTACCTTGGTCATCGACGAATTCGACAAGAGCCTGGAGTTCGGCTTTCAGGAAGAGATGGCGGCCGTTCTCGGACAGCTGCCCTCTCTGCGTCGTCGTTTCCTTCTTTCAGCTACCGATGCCGAAGAGATTCCTCGCTTCACGGGCTTGGGCCGTACCTGTCGTCTCGACTTCCTCGAAGGTGGAAATCTGCCGGCCTGTCGCATTCATATATATAAGGTGGAATCTCCTGAAAAGGACAAGCTCGATACCCTCCGGCGGTTGCTCTGTACTTTAGGGAATGAGCAGACCCTCGTCTTCTGTAACTACCGCGAGAGCGTGGAGCGGGTAGGGAAGTACCTCCGTGAGCAACGTTTCCCCTGTGAGGTGTTCCATGGTGGCATGGAACAGGAGGACCGTGAGCGTGCCCTCTATAAGTTCCGTAACGGCAGTTGCCCGGTTTTTATCTCTACCGACCTTGCAGCCCGTGGACTTGACATCGCTGACATTCGGAACGTGGTCCACTATCACTTGCCGGTGGCCGAGGATGGCTTTGTTCATCGTAACGGGCGTACCGCTCGCTGGGAAGCCGAAGGAAATGCTTACGTTCTGCTCAACGAGGCTGACCGCCGTCCCGACTGGCTACCCGAGATGGATACGCTTCCGCTTCCCGATGATACACCCGCTCCCCCTCAACCTGCCTTCATCACTCTCTATATCGGAAAGGGTAAGAAAGACAAGGTGAACAAGGTGGACATTGTGGGGTTTCTCTCGAAGAAGGGAGGGCTGAAACGCGAAGAAGTGGGCCGGGTCGATGTGATGGACCATCATGCTTATGCGGCAGTTTCTCGCTTAAAATGTAAACAGGCGTTAAAAATGATGCAGGGTGAAAAGATTAAGGGCCTGAAAACACTGATTGAACCGGCAAAATGATAACTTTGTGACAGGAAAAGGAAGAAGCGTCTTCCTCTTCCTGCCAGATTGCTATCATTCCCATGCTACTGCTGAGTATGGAAGTAAATGTGTGTGTCATATTGAAAGCAAATTACCGGAAAATCCTGTCTGCTGATAGTTATTTTACGTCTCTGCTATAAATTTATTACAAAACGTTTTGGAAGTAGAAAAATAATCCCTAATTTCGCAGCAGTAAGAAATGAAAATAGAATGTTTAACTAACAACAAACTTCCAACATGAAAAAATATAACTTTAATGCGGGACCCTCTATCCTTCCGCGCGAGGTAATTGAAAAGACAGCACAAGCGATTCTCGATTTCGACAATTCCGGTCTTTCCTTGATGGAAATCAGCCATCGTGCCAAGAATTTCCAGCCTGTGGTTGACGAGGCTGTCGCTCTCTTCAAGGAGATTCTGAATATCCCCGAAGGCTATTCCGTCCTCTTTCTCGGAGGTGGAGCCAGCCTGGAGTTCTGCATGGTTCCCTATAACTTCCTCGAAAAGAAAGCGGCGTATCTGAATACCGGCACATGGGCCAAGAAGGCCCTGAAGGAAGCCAAGGCGTTCGGCGAGGCGGTTGAGGTAGCTTCTTCGGAGAAGGATGGTTTCACCTACATTCCGAAGGACTATACAGTTCCTGCAGACGTGGACTATTTCCACATCACGACCAACAATACCATCTATGGTACTGAGCTTCATCACGACTTGGATGTGGATGTCCCGGTCATTGCAGACATGTCATCCGATATTTTCTCTCGTCCTGTAGATGTGTCCAAGTACATTTGTATCTATGGCGGCGCTCAGAAGAATCTTGCTCCTGCCGGTGTTACGTTCGTCATTGTCAAGAATGATGCGTTGGGTAAGGTGTCACGCCATATTCCCACCATGTTGAACTATCAGACTCATGTGGACAAGGGCTCCATGTTCAACACACCGCCTGTTGTGCCCATTTACGCTGCCTTGCAGACTTTGCGCTGGATTAAGGAACAGGGAGGGGTTGCCGAAATGCAACGTCGTGCTCAGGAACGTGCTGCGTTGCTGTATGCTGAGATTGACCGTAATAAGTTGTTCCGGGGTACTGTCACCGACAAGGAAGACCGTTCGTACATGAACATCTGCTTTGTCATGGCCGATGAGTACAAGGACCTGGAGGCTGACTTCCTGAAATTTGCTACTGAGAAGGGCATGGTGGGCATCAAGGGTCATCGCTCTGTGGGTGGTTTCCGCGCTTCTTGCTACAACGCTATGCCGTTGGAAGGCGTGCAGGCACTGGTGGACTGCATGCAGGAATTTGAGAAAATGCACTAATCAATATTGTGGACACCATGAAAATACTGATTGTAACAGAAAAGCCGTTCGCCAAAGTAGCTGTGGACGGCATTCGTAAAGAGATAGAGAACGCGGGGTTCGAACTGGCCCTGTTGGAGAAATATACCCAGAAGGCGCAGTTGCTTGAAGCGGTAAAGGATGCAAACGCTCTCATTATCCGTAGTGACAAAGTGGATGCGGAGGTCTTTGATGCCGCTCCCGAACTGAAGATTGTGGTGCGTGCGGGTGCCGGATATGACAATGTGGACTTGGCTGCTGCCACTGCTCATGGAGTCTGTGTCATGAACACACCTGGACAGAACGCCAATGCCGTGGCTGAGCTGGCCATCGGGCTGATGATTATGGCTTGTCGCAGCTTCTACGACGGGAAGGCAGGTACCGAACTGATGGGTAAGAAGTTGGGTATTCATGCTTATGGAAATGTGGGCCGAAATGTGGCACGTATCGCCAAGGGTATTGGTATGGAGATTTATGCCTACGACGCGTTCTGTCCCAAAGAAGCGATGGAGGCCGATGGCATTCGTCCGGTGGATTCGCCCGAAGAACTTTACGCGACCTGTAACATCGTGTCGCTGCACATCCCTTCTACGCCTGAGACAAAGAACTCCATCAACTACGAGCTGGTGGAACGGATGCCGAAGAACGGTATGCTGGTGAACACCGCGCGCAAGGAAGTAGTGAACGAGGCTGACCTTATCCGATTGATGGAGGACCGTCCCGATTTGAAGTATGTTACCGACATCATGCCGGAACACCACGCTGAGTTTGTGGACACTTTTCCTGGCCGTTATTTCTCTACGCCGAAGAAGATGGGCGCACAGACTGCCGAGGCGAACATCAACGCTGGCATTGCAGCCGCCCGTCAGATTGTCGCTTTCTTTAAGGAAGGTTGCGAGCGTTTCCGTGTTAACAAATGATGGCTGCTGATTGTACTCATTGATTACATAACCGCTAAAACTGAAGGAACGTGGCTACCATAAAACCTTTCCGAGGCTTACGGCCTCCTCAGGCACTGGTGGAGCAGGTCGCTTCCCGTCCCTATGATGTCCTGAACTCTGATGAGGCCCGGCAGGAAGCCCAGGGCAACGAAAAGTCGCTTTACCACATCATCAAGCCGGAAATAGACTTTCCAGTGGGTACGGATGAACACGATACCCGCGTCTATGCCAAGGCGGCTGAGAACTTCCGCCGGTTCCAGGACCAGGGCTGGCTGGTGCAGGACGAGAAGGAATCCTACTACGTCTATGCCCAGACCATGAACGGCAAGACCCAGTTCGGACTGGTCGTGGGCGCGTATGTGCCCGACTATCTGAATGGCGCCATCAAGAAGCATGAGCTGACCCGTCGCGACAAGGAAGAGGACCGCATGAAGCACGTGCGGGTGAACAATGCCAATATTGAGCCGGTTTTTTTCGCTTATCCCGATGATGCCGAGTTGGATGCCATTGTAGCCAGGTATGCCGCACAGCCGCCTGTCTATGACTTCATCGCTCCTGGCGATGGCTTTGGTCATACTTTTTGGGTGATTGACAATGAGGCGGACATCGCCGCCATAACGGCTCGCTTTGCGCAAATGCCCGCGCTTTACATTGCTGACGGCCATCATCGCAGTGCTGCTGCTGCGTTGGTGGGTGCCGAGAAAGCCGCACAGAATCCCCTGCATCGGGGAGACGAGGAGTATAACTACTTCATGGCGGTCTGCTTCCCTGCTTCCCAGTTGACCATCATCGACTATAACCGGGTGGTGACAGACCTCAATGGGCTCTCTGACGAAGAGTTCCTCACCGCACTCAGTTGTCACTTCCTTGTTGAGGAAAAGGGAACGGACATCTACCGTCCGTCGGCCTTGCATAATTTTTCGCTCTATCTCGGTGGCCGTTGGTATAGCTTGACGGCCCGGCCCGGTACGTATGACGACAGCGATCCTATCGGTGTGCTGGATGTCACCATCTCCTCCCGGCTCATTCTTGACGAGTTGTTGGGTATTAAGGACCTCCGTTCCGACAAGCGCATCGACTTCGTGGGAGGCATCCGTGGCCTGGGTGAGTTGAAGAAGCGGGTGGACAGTGGCGAGATGCGGGTGGCCCTTGCGCTTTATCCTGTCTCGATGAAGCAACTCATGGATATTGCCGACTCTGGCAATATCATGCCGCCCAAGACCACTTGGTTCGAGCCGAAACTGCGTTCCGGACTCGTGGTGCACAAGCTGGATTGACCTGCTGGTTGAGTAGATGGTAAAGGCCCGAAGTTCTGTCAATAGGACGAAACTTCGGGCCTTTGCTATTTGGGCTGATTTGGCTGGTTTTATCGAACTATCTCCGTAGAGCGTCTCGATGCGATCAAGAGAACCGATATTTTGTTAATCTGCCTATCAGCGTATCTGTTCGTGAAGAGTCAATGGATTCTATTTTTTGTACTTGGCCTTGATGGCAGGCAATTCCCGTTGGATGTCGCTGATGCGTCGTGCGTCGCTGGGGTGGGTGCTCATGAACTCGGGCACTCCCGCACTGCCATTGGCGGACATTTTCTGCCAAAAGTTGACGGCCACGTCGGGGTTGTAGCCGGCCATGGCCATGAAGATGAGGCCCATGAAATCGGCTTCGGACTCGTGTTTGCGCGAGAAAGGCAGAATGGCGCCATACTGCGCGCCGAGGCCGTAGATTTTCTGGGCCACCTGCTGGGTGGCAGCGCTTTTCTGTGAGAGGGTCTGGCTGAGAATCTGCGCTCCGTACTGGGCCAGAATCTCCTGGCTCATGCGCTCGTTGCTGTGCTTGGCTACGGCATGAGCGACTTCGTGCCCCACGACAACGGCCAGCTCGTCATCGGACGAGACGAGCTTCATCAGTCCTTCATAGACCACAATCTTGCCGCCAGGCATGCAGAAGGCGTTGACCTGCGGGTCTTTCACGAGATTGAACTCCCAAGCGAACTCGCTGAGTTGGGCGCTCAGTCCGTTTTCGCGCAGGTACTGCTCGGTGGCGGCAGCGATGCGCTTGCCCACGCGGGTCACCATGGCGGACTGGGTACTGTTGGTGGACTTGGTGGCCGACTTCATGTAGCTGTTGTACTGGGTGAGGCTGGAAGTCAGTACTTCTTGGTCGGACACCAGCAATACTTGTTTTCTTCCGGTAACGGGTACCGAGCCGCAACCGGCCAGGAGGAGGGTGGCGGTCGCACAGAGCAGTTGTTTCTTCATATCTTTATGTTTTATTACATTCTATGAGTGGATGCAAAGATAGTAATTTGACGGAAGAATAGAGCAGGAAGTGGGAGGATTTTTTTTAGTCGGTTGTGCATGTCATTTAAATAAGGTATATGGATGAACAGAATTAGGAATGGTTACTTGTTTATTATATTATTGTAATACAGCTGATTATGAATTAATTTGAAAAATAATGGGAAAAAGTGGCTAAAAAGTTTGCGGGTTTTGAAAAAAGGCTCTATCTTTGCATCGCGTTTGAGAGAAAACGGTAAGAGTTCCGTAAGGAAGGAAGTTTGGGTGAGTGGCTGAAACCACCAGTTTGCTAAACTGACGTACGAGATTATCGTACCGGGGGTTCGAATCCCCCAGCTTCCGCAGGAGCTCGGAGAGAAATGGCGCCTTCGTCTAGTGGCCTAGGACGCGGCCCTCTCACGGCTGAAACACGGGTTCGATTCCCGTAGGCGCTACAAGAATGGAAGGAAGTTTGGGTGAGTGGCTGAAACCACCAGTTTGCTAAACTGACGTACGAGATTATCGTACCGGGGGTTCGAATCCCCCAGCTTCCGCAGAATGGACAGTAAAGGAGGATTTATTCCTCCTTTTTTTATTTTTGTGTACAGATTGTTTGCAAGATTTACTTTTTATGCCTATTTTTGTTTCGTGATTGTATGGACAACTTGTATAAACCTAAGATTATGAATGGAATTGCGACTCCTCTCCTGAGAGGTAACTGCCTGATTAAGACGATGACCATTGCCTGTGAGGTGGTGATGTGTAACTGCTTGTTCGTTCTCCTATGGACTTTCTTTGAAGCCAAAGGATCTGACTGCAAGGTGTGGCTGAGCGAGCCGAAGATGATGGTTCTGCTGACTCTCTGTTATCTGCTGTCTGCATTGCGGGTGGGGACAGTGCTTCAGGAACGGAAAGTGATGATGTATCAGGTGCTGGCACAGGTGCTGAAGACAGTGTCGCTGTTTGCTTTGGTGTTGGTCGGAGTAGTGATTTTCGGCAACATCTTAGAACCTCGCACATGGTTCTTCGTATGCTACCTGCTTTCATTCCTTACTGTCTCATCGGTGGTGCGGCTGACGCTTCGTTCGTTGGTGAAGCGATTGCGCAGTCATGGCAAGAATATCCACCACGTGGTGCTGGTGGGGGCCTCACGCAGTAACGTGGAGCTTTGGCACGAAATGATGGATGACGGAACGAACGGCTACAAGGTGGAGGGTTACTTTGATGACCAGCCCAACGAACAGTTTGATGGATTGGTTCCCTATCTGGGCACTCCCGAGGAAGTGGACGGCTTTTTGTCGGCGCATCCGTTGGTGCGTTTTGTATTCTGTAGTCTCCATTCGCACGAGAGCGAGCGCATCATCCGTATTCTCGACTACTGCGAAAACCACTTAGTGCATTTCTACAGTGTGCCCAACCTGCATAATTATCTGCACAACCGTGTGTATCTGAATATGTTTGGCGAAGTGCCTGTGCTGTCCCTGCATAACTCGGCACTCGACAAGACGGAAAACAAACTGCTGAAACGTTTGTTCGATATCGTGTTCTCGCTGGCTTTCCTCTGTACGCTGTTTCCTTTTGTCTTTTTGATTGTGAGCATCGTTACCAAGCTGACGATGCCGGGACCTGTCTTCTTCCGTCAGAAACGGAGCGGGTTGAATGATGAGGAATTCTACTGCCTGAAGTTCAGGAGCATGAAGGTGAACAAGGACGCTGACCGGCTGCAGGCTACCAAGAACGATCCGCGCAAGACGCGCTGGGGGGAAATCCTGCGCAAGACCAGCATCGACGAGTTGCCGCAGTTCATCAACGTACTGATGGGTGACATGAGCGTGGTGGGGCCGCGGCCGCACATGCTGAAGCATACGGAAGAATACTCGAAGCTCATCGACAAGTATATGGTCCGCCACTTCGTGAAACCGGGCATTACAGGCTGGAGCCAGGTGACGGGCTTCCGGGGCGAGACGAAGGAACTGAAGGACATGGAGGGACGCGTGAAGGGTGACATCTGGTACATCGAGCACTGGACGTTCATGCTCGACCTTTACATCATCTACAAGACTGTGGCCAACGCTGTCGGGGGCGACCAACAGGCCTATTGACACGGGAGGCCGGTGGGAAAGATGCTTGGGGTGGATGACCGACTGGCGCGGCTACGTAACGGAGTGCCGCTGACACTGCGGCAGCAACTGGCGTTGACCGTCCAGCTCAGCCTGCCTTCTGTCATCGCTCAGTTCTCGTCCATCGTGATGCAGTACATTGACGCGTCGATGGTGGGCAGTCTGGGGGCGGAAGCATCGGCTTCCATCGGCCTGATGTCCACCACGGCATGGCTTTTCTCAGGCCTATGCTCCACGTTTTCGGCGGGCTTTTATGTGCAAGTGGCCCATCTGCTGGGCGCGAAGGACGCTGCAGGCGCACGCGACGTGTTCCGGCAGTCGTTGCCTACGGTGGCCTTGTTGGGTCTGTTGTTGACGGCCGTAGGAGTATCGGTCAGCCCTTTCCTGCCGCAGTGGCTGGGCGGCGGGCCTGACATTACATCTTCCGCTTCTTCCTATTTCTTGATTTATGCGTGCTCGATGCCTGCCCTGGCCTTGCATTTTCTGGCTGGGGGAATGTTGCGTTGCAGCGGCAATGTCTATACGCCGACGTTGCTCAGCCTGCTGATGTGCGTGCTCGACATCGTGTTCAATGCCTTGCTGATTTTTCCTGCTCGTCCGGTGGCAGGATGGACCCTTCCGGGTGCCGGATGGGGCGTGGAGGGAGCGGCGTTGGGGACGGGCCTGGCCTTGTATGTTACGGCTGGACTGATGCTTTACCGTGCATCGCGCTGCCTGCCGGCACCTTGTCCTGCGCCAGGTAGGGGAATGTTCCGGGTCACACTCCCGTGCTTCCGGAAGGCCCTTCGCATTGGGTTCCCGATGATGTGTGAGCGGGTGGTGATGTGTGGCGCTCAGATTGTCTATACGGTCATCGTGGCCCCGCTGGGCACGATAGCCATTGCCGCCAATTCGTTTGCCATTATTGCCGAGAGTGTCTGTTACATGCCGGGGTACGGAGTGTCCGACGCGGCGGTCACTTTGGTGGGCCAAAGCTACGGCGCGGGACGGAAAGAGCTGATGCGTCGTTTCGCCCGCCTTACGGTAGGGCTGGGCATGCTCGTGATGACGGTGATGGGCATCGTGATGTACGTGGCGGCCCCGGTGATGATTGGTATCATGACTCCCGATGAGCAGGTACGTACGATGGCAGTGGAGGTGCTGCGCATCGAAGCTTTCGCCGAACCGATGTTTGCGGCGGCCATCGTCACCTATGGGGTCTTTGTAGGAGCGGGCAGCACGGTGGCACCAACGGTGATGAACTTCTGCAGCATCTGGTTGTTTCGTCTGCCTGTGGCGGCCTGTCTGGCTCCCTTGCTGGGCTTGCGGGGTGCGTGGATCGCCATGTGCTCGGAGCTCTGCCTGCGGGGCACCTTGTTCTTGGTGCGCCTGCGTCGAGGCAGGGAGTTTTCGTAGGGAGGAGGAAACAAGAGGGGCAGTGTTTTTGTTTTAGAAAGATAGATAAATTGATGGAATAATCATAAATAGATTGAACAGTTATCGAAAAATATGGGACTTGGAAAATGGATTGGCGGGGTGATGGGCTTCATGGCCTTGGGCCCCTTGGGAGCGTTGGCGGGCTATGCCATCGGCTCCTTGTTTGATTCGGCTTCGGACGCGGAACGGATGTCTGGTGCCGGGGAATATGCGAATGACGAGGTACAGCGGTCTGCGGCAGGACAACGCAGCAGCTTTCTGTTCTCGCTTCTGGTAATGGCTTCGTACATCATTCGCGCCGACGGCAAAGTGATGCACAGCGAGATGGAGTTTGTCCGTAATTTCCTGCGACGGAACTTCGGAGAGCAGGCAGTGGCGGAAGGGCAACAGATCCTGCTCAACCTCTTTGAGGAGCGGAAGCGCATGGAGCAGCGCGACCCGATGGCGTTCCGCAATACCATCCGTGACTGTGGGGCGCAGATGGCCGCGAACCTGAGCTATGAGGAACGGCTGCAGTTGCTGAACTTTCTGGTAATGATTGCCAAAAGCGACGGAACGGTCTGTGCGGCCGAAATCGATGCATTGAAGGAGGTGTCGGCCGCTATGGGACTGTCGGCCAAGGAGATTGACTCAATGCTCAACCTGAGCGGGGACAGCTTAGACGAGGCGTACAAGGTGCTGGAAGTAGCGCCTACGGCCACGGACGAGGAAGTGAGGGCCGCGTACCGCCGTCTCGCACTGAAGCATCACCCGGACAAGGTGGCCGCGCTCGGTGAGGACATCCGTAAGGCTGCGGAGGTGAAGTTCCAGCAAATCAACGCTGCCAAGGAGCGGGTGTACAAGGCGAGAGGGATGAAGTGAGTCAGGACCTTCCGCTCGGCGGCACGTTGTGTTGCACGCAGCAGGACGGGCTTATGAAAGGAGAGATACTATTCGCCGCCGTCGGGAAGGACAAGCGAGCATGTCTTGTCAGCTTTCCGACGGCGGCATACAGTTTTAGAGGCACTCGGTGACTTCGGCAGTTGGACCGTTTCAGCGGTCTTGTGTCACGTTTTATCTTCCACCTGCCGGCAGATTCTTCAGGAAATAGTCGGCCATAGACTTGCGCAGATGGTAGGACGTACCTTCTCCTTCGTAGATACCGTGGGTGCGCATGGGGTACGAGATTTGCGAGAACACCTTGCCGTGGCGGACGAGTTCGTTCACCAAGCGTTCACAGTTCTGGTAATGCACGTTGTCATCGCCGGTGCCGTGAATCAGCAGCAGGTTGCCCTGGAGGCCTTCCGCATAGCTGATGGGCGAGCCTTTTCGGTACCCCTCGGGGTTGTTCTGCGGCGTATTCATGTAACGTTCCTGATAGATGGTATCGTAGAGCCGCTGGTCGGCCACGAAGGCGATGGCGATGCCCGTATGGAACACGTCGGGATAGCGGAACATGCAGTTCAGGGTCTGGCTGCCGCCACCACTCCAGCCCGTGATGCCGATGCGGGAGGTGTCGATAAACGGATACTGGCGGGCCAGGTCAAGAATGCCACGGGCCTGGTCCTGGCTGGCGAAGGTGCCCACCTCGCCGTAGATGCATTTGCGCCACTCGCGTCCGCGGGGGCGTTCGCTCCCCGGTTCTCGATGCTTACCACGATGTAGCCCAGGTTGGCTAAGTACTGATGCCACAGGCTTCCGCCGCTCCACACGTCCTGTACGGTCGCACTGGCGGGCTCGCCATAGACATCAATGATGACCGGGTATTTCTTTGCCGGGTCAAAGTCCACAGGCTTGATTATCCAGGCATCTAGGGTGAGGCCTCACGGCGGAGGTCTTTGGCTGAATATGACACGATGTCACTGCCCCCTTCCGGGTTTTTCTCCGTCTGCGAGTAGTGCACACCGTCTTCCAGCCAGTTGACAGAACCGCCGCCACGGGTGGACACCAGTCCTCCATAGACCGCGTTCTCTAAGGTAGGGAGGGTCTGCGCGTGTAGGCTGCCGGCCAGTCCGGCCAGCAGCAGCGGTAAGTAAAGTGCTTTTTTCATCTTCCGTTTGTGTAAGGTCAGGAAAGCCCCTCAATCTCACCGTTCACGATGTCGATGTGCAGGGCCTGCGGTTCTTTGGGCAGTCCCGGCATACGCATGATGTCGCCCGCCACGATGACCAGCATTTCCGCGCCCGCATTGAGCACGATGTCGCGCACGTGGAGCTCGAAACCGCTCGCCACGCCGTACTGCTTGGGGTCGGTGGAGAAGGAGTATTGGGTCTTGGCGATGCAGATGGGGAAGTGGTCGAAGCCCAGCCTGTGAATCATCTGCAGCTTCTTTTTGGCGGCGGGACTATAGGTCGTGAAGGCCGCTCCGTAGAGGTTCTGCGCCACCTTGGCGACCTTGGCCTCTACGCTGTCCGTATCGTCGTAGGCCAGCCGGAGGGGAGCCGACGGTTGGTTCTCGATGGTCTCCACGACGAGGTTCGCCAGGTCCACCGCACCGCTGCCGCCCTCTGTGAAGGCGTTGTTGACGGCGAAGCCTACGCCGAGGTCCTTGCAGTGGTCGCCCACCAGTTGGATTTCCTCCTCGGTGTCGTTGGCGTAGCGGTTGAAGGCTACGACGACTGTCTGTCCGAACGACTGCAGGTTGCAGATGTGCTTGTCGAGGTTGGCCAGTCCCTTCCACAGTCCTTCGCGGTTGGGCTGCTTGATGGCGTCCACCGGCACTCCGCCGTGCATCTTCAGCCCCTGTGCGGTGGCCACGATGACGGTCAGCTGGGGTTGGAGTCCTGCCTTGCGGCACTTGATGTCGTAGAATTTCTCCGCGCCGAGGTCGGCTCCGAAGCCGGCTTCTGTCACCACATAGTCGCCAAAGGTCATGGCCAGCTTAGTGGCCAGCACGGAGTTACAGCCGTGGGCGATGTTGGCGAACGGTCCGCCGTGCACGAAGGCTGCCGTGTGTTCGGTGGTCTGCACCAGGTTGGGCGAGAGCGCGTCCTTCAGCAGCACACAGATGGATCCCGCCACACCCAGGTCCTTGACGGTGAAAGGCTTGTCATCGATGGTGAATCCTAACAGGATGTTCTCGATGCGGCGGCGCAGGTCGTTCTCGTCGGTGGCAAGGCAGAGGATGGCCATGATTTCGGAGGCAGGCGTGATGTCGAAGCCCGACTCGCGGGTCAGTCCGTTGGTCTTGCCGCCAAGTCCCGTCACGATGTAACGCAGTCCGCGGTCGTTCACGTCGAGCACCCGGTTCCAGAGTACTTCCTTGAGGGCGAAGCCATTGTCGCGGTTCTGGTACATGTAGTTGTCCAGCAGGGCGGTGATCATGTTATGGGCCGAGGTGATGGCATGGAAGTCGCCTGTGAAGTGCAGGTTGATTTTGTCCATGGGGAGCACCTGTGCGTAGCCGCCTCCCGCCGCTCCCCCCTTCATGCCGAAGCAGGGACCCAGTGAAGGCTCGCGCAGGGCGCAGATGGCCTTCTTGCCGATGCGGTTCAGTCCGAGTGCCAGTCCTACCGACACGGTGGTCTTGCCGATGCCCGCCTTGGTGGGGGTGATGGCGGTCACCAGAATCAGGTGGCTGTTCTTCACCTTCTCCTCGTCGATGAGCCGGTGAGGCACCTTGGCGATATAGCGTCCGTAGTTCTCGATTTCCTCAACGGGGATGTCGTAGTTGCGGGCCACTTGCTTGATTTTCGTCAGCTCGATGCTGCGTGCTATCTCAATGTCTGATTTCATGTGTGATGGATGTTTGTTGGTTAAATGATGGCGCAAAAGTACTCATATTATCCGACATACGGAAGCGGTTCCGCAGGAATCTTGCTTTTCCTCCGGCCGGGGTTCCGGCTGTCGCGTCTTGGAGGTTGTTTTCTTCACCTTGCCCAGTTTCTTGGCGCGTTCCCACGCCGCCTTGCGGGCCTCGTACTGTTCCCGCTGCTTTTCCAGATAGTTGTCTGCCATACGAATGAATGTTTTTTTGTCAGCTTATTTACAGTAATTATTGGCAAAGAAACGAAAAATATCGTATATTTGTGCCCAAAACAGTATTAAAACTTTAAAAATCTTAGACTTGTGCTGATACTACAATTCCTTATCGTGTTGGGTGCCATCATAGTAGGTGCCCGTTTGGGGGGCATCGGGCTGGGAGTGATGGGAGGCATCGGGCTTCTGCTGCTCACGTTCGTGTTCGACCTGCAGCCTACCGCGCCTCCCATTGATGTGATGCTGATGATTGCTGCCGTCATCTCCGCCGCCTCGTGCATGCAGGCGGCCGGAGGCCTGGACTACATGGTCCGGCTGGCCGAGCGCATCCTGCGCCGCAATCCGTCGCATGTCACCCTCCTGAGTCCGTTGGTCACCTATACCTTCACCTTCCTGGCAGGGACGGGGCATATCGCCTATTCCGTGCTGCCGGTGATTGCCGAGGTGGCCCGCGACACAAAGATTCGCCCCGAGCGTCCGCTGGGCATTGCCGTCATCGCCTCACAGCAGGCCATCACGGCCAGTCCCATTTCGGCAGCCACCGTAGCCCTGCTGGGGCTGCTGGGCGGGTTTCAGATTTCGCTGCTCGACATCCTGATGGTGTCGGTGCCGGCCACGCTCATCGGTGTGCTGGCGGGGGCGTTCTGTTCCATGCGGGTAGGGAAGGAGCTGATGGAAGACCCTGAGTACCTCCGGCGCCTGAAGGAAGGCGAGATTGAGTCTGCCGCACAGGCCGGGACGGAGATTCCCTGCCTGTGGAAGGCCCGCTGGTCGGTCATCATCTTCCTGCTGTCCACCTTCCTCATCGTGCTGTTCGGCTCCGTTGACTCGCTGCGTCCCTCGTTTACGTTGGACGGCAAGACCGTCCTGCTCGACATGCCCTCGCTCATCGAGATGATCATGCTCACGGCGGCTGCTGTCATCCTGCTCGTCACACGGGTCAAGGGGGCGAAGGCAGTGCAGGGCAGCATCTTCTCGGCAGGCATGCAGGCGGTCATTGCCATCTTCGGCATCGCCTGGATGGGTGACACCTTCATCAAGGGCAACCTGGCCGAACTCACCGGTTCCATCGAGCAGATTATCCAGCAGATGCCTTGGCTTTTCGGCCTGGCGCTCTTCGTGATGTCCATCCTGCTCTACAGTCAGGCGGCCACGGTGCGGGCGGTGGTTCCTCTCGGTATTGCCCTCGGTATCTCCCCCTGGATGCTCATCGCCCTTTTCCCGGCGGTGAACGGCTATTTCTTCATCCCGAACTATCCCACAGTGGTGGCGGCCATCAACTTCGACCGCACCGGAACGACGGGCATCGGCCGATACGTGCTCAACCATTCGTTCATGATGCCGGGTCTCGTAGCCACGGGTGTCTCGTTAGTGGTCGGGTTGCTCATGGTTCAATTCCTCAGCTGACAAGCCTATGACGAATGTATTGAGAAAGTGGACATCCGTTAGCCTGGTGACCCGTATCGTCATCGGACTGTTGGTGGGCGCCGTGTTGGGACTCACTTTTCCCGAGTGGAGTTTCTTCGCCATGCTGGGACAGGTGTTTGTCAGTGCCCTGAAAGCCATCGCCCCCGTACTGGTGGCGGTGCTGATTGCAGCCTCCATTGCCAAAGCCGGTGAAGGCCTGGGCGCTCGGTTCCGCGTTGTCATCTTATATTATATGTGCAGCACGTTCGTGGCCGCCGTCTGTGCCGTGGTGGGCAGCTTCCTGTTCCCCGTCACGCTACAGCTGCAAGAGGCGGCCCAAGGGGCGGCGCCCAGTGCGCTGACCGACGTGTTCTCCAACCTGCTTACCAACATGGTCAGCAATCCGCTGTTGTCTGTTTCGGGGGCCAATTACGTGGGCATCCTGTTCTGGGCGGTCATTGCCGGGTTTGCCTTGAAGCTGCAGGCCAGTGCCACCACCATCCAGATGGTCAGCGATTTCGCCGCTGTCATCTCACAAGCTGTAAAGTGGGTTATCCAGTTTGCGCCCTTCGGTATTCTGGGACTGGTGTTCTCGGCCGTGTCCGAAGGTGGACTGGAGGTGTTCACCACCTACGGCCAGCTGGTGCTGCTGTTGGTGGGTTGTATGCTGGTCAACGCCTTGGTGTCCAATCCGCTCATCTCCTTCCTCATTCTTCGCCGGAACCCCTATCCGTTGCTGTTCCAGTGTCTGAAGGAGAGCGGCCTGAACGCCTTCTTCACCCGTTCGTCGGCGGCCAACATTCCCATCAACATGGGCCTCTGCAAGAAGCTGGGACTGGACGAAGAGTTCTATTCGGTCAGCATTCCCCTGGGTGCCACCATCAACATGAGTGGGGCGGCCGTCACCATTACGGTGATGACCCTGGCCGTCACCCATACGATGGGGGTGGAGGTGAACTTCGTCTCGGCCCTGTTCCTCGGCATCATCGCCACCTTGGGTGCCTGTGGCGCTTCGGGTGTGGCGGGCGGATCGTTGCTGCTCATCCCCATGGCCTGCTCGTTCTTCGGCATCGGCAACGACATCGCCATGCAGGCGGTGGGCGTGGGTTTCATCATCGGTGTCATTCAGGACTCGGTAGAGACGGCCCTCAACTCCAGTGGCGACGTGTTCTTCACTGCCACCGCCGAGTTCTACGACCGCAAGCGAAAAGGCCTGCGGTACTGACGGAGAAGACCCTTCGAAAGGATAGAAAAAGGCGGTGCCTGCCGATGGCAGAAAGACCCGCAGACATCGGAAAGGACGTTCGGCCACGGATGACATCGTTGACAGAAAAAAGAAAGAGACAGTTGGGGATACTGTCTCTTCTTTTTTGCGCGAACTCTTTCGCCCAAACGCTCGTGACCACTTTCACAAGCCGGCACGAACTATCAATCTATTACTATGAAAAACATACTAACAACGTACCGGCCGATGGAATTGTTCACGGGTTCTGCGATTTTTTTTCGATTTTATTTTCCGCACAGCCTCTTGAACTCGCAGTACTCGCATTTCTCCTCGATGTCTGTTGGCGTGAAGGGCTGGTCGGGATCGAAGATGTCGGCCAGCAGCGCGTCCAGTCGTTCGCGGAACTCCGGTTCGTAGTGGCGGAAGTCCAGCACGGGTTCCTTGGGCTTTCGGGGATCGCCCATCTGGATGACCGGCGAATAGCTCTCGCCCGCCGCCTGGTGGATGTAGAGCAGCGAAGGGGCCACCTGCAGCGGGATGTTCGCCTCGTGGAAATGTCGGCAGACGATGGCGGCGTAGAGGAACGTCTGGAACACGTAGCCCGACCGCTTGTTGTCGGGGGTGAACAGCGATGCCACGTTGGCAGGGATGTCCGGCTTGCCGCCCGTCTTGTAATCGACGATGCGGAAGATTCCGTCCTTGCTGTCCATCCGGTCAATGATGCCTCCGATGTGGGTCTGGAACAGGGTACCGTCGTGCAGTCTCACGTGGACGCGCTCCTTGACAAACCGCTCCGAGCAGGTGTACGTGAAAGGCGCGTACTGTCGGTCGTGGCGGAGGAGCTGTCGCACGTACCGCAGGATGACCTCGGCGTTGATTAGCTGTGTGCCGTTGTACTCCGGCTGTTGCTCGGCAGGCAGGTGGAAGAACAGTTCCTTGAAGCTGTCGTCCACATGGCGGTGCAGGCGCGTCTCGTCCTTCAGCAGCTGGTCGATGGCCTCGGCGTTAATCACCTTCCCGTGGGCGGTCAGGTCCTTATAGACCCGTTCTGCCGTGGCGTGGAACAGGCTGCCAAACTTCGCGGCATCCACCTCGGCTGTCACCTCGTCGGGCATGGCCAGCTCCGCCACGTAACGGAAGTAAAACTTCAGTCGGCAGTCCAGGAACAGGTTCAGGGCGGAGGGAGACAGCAGGGCCTCGGGCCGGTAGCGCAGGTCGTACTTTCTCCGCAAAAGGTCTGTCACCTCCCGGGTCTTGGTCACCGCCGCAGGAGGGGTGGTGAAGACCGACTGTCGGGCCTGGAGCTGCAGGCGGCGGACGTTATGCGGCCCTTCCACCAAGAACTGCAGGAGGAAGCGCGAGATCTCGCCCCGGTTGATGCCGTCCGAAGCGGTGTTGTACATCAGCGTCACCTTCTCTGCCCGTTGCAGTAGCCGGTAGAAATAGTAGGCATAGACCGCTATCTTATGGTCGATGGTGGTCATCCCGAACGCCTTGCGTAGGTTGTAAGGCACGAAAGAAGCGTCGCCCCCCGTCTTGGGCAGCTGCCCCTCGTTGACCGACAGCAGCAGCAGGTGGCGGAAGTCCAGGTTACGGGTCTCCAGCACTCCCATCACCTGCAGTCCGATGGCCGGTTCGCCGTGGAAGGGGATGGAAACCGTGCTCATCACGCGGGTGATGAGCCGCCGCAGGGTGTCCTGCCGAACCTGCAGGTCGCCGCTTTCGGTCAGTGAGGCGAAGCGGTTGACGCGCGTGTAAGCCTGGAAGAGCGCCTCGCGGTACAGCTGGTCGTAAGCTTCGTCCGAGGTCCCTGCCTGTCGGCGCCAGCTGCGGCCCACGTCCTCCAGGACACCTGCCAGCAGGCGGCACAGCTGCAGGTTGTTGGCCGGCGGGGTGAACAGTCGGGTCAGTGCCTCGTCCTTCTGGAGCTCCGAGGGGTGAGGATAGAAGCGGTTGTCGCGCGTCAGGGCCTCCTGCAGGTCCGCCGTGGCGGCCGATAGCAGGTGCGTGTAAGGATGCTTCAGCACTGTGAGCACCTCGTCGAACTGGAAGCGTCCGCTCTGCGGGTCATAGCCGTCGGTGTGCAGGTCCAGCAAGGCGTTCACGAAGCTGCAGGCAGGTGTCTGCGAGAGAGGGAAGCCCATGGTGACGTTGAGGTGCTTCACCTCTTCGGGCAAGGCATGGAGGATGGGTTGCAGCAGGGCTTCGTTGCAGAGTACGACGGCGGTTTCCTTCTCCGGGTCGGTTAGGTGCGTGCGCAGCCATTGTGGGAGGTAGTGCACCTGTCCGTTCTCCGTGGGCGACTCGATGAAGGTCACCTCCTTCGGGCGTTCCAAGTGGCTGAAGGCCGACGGCGGCAGTTCCGAAGGGAAGTCGCGCAGGTTGCGGCGGATGAACTCGCCCGCCTCGTGGGGGTGTCTGTCCACGTAGTAGGTGTCATAGTCCCAGTAGAAAAGGGCCTTCCCCGCTTCGTGGAGGCGGGAGAAAAGCCGGTGCTCCACCCGGTTCAATACGTTGAAGCCCACAAACACATACGTGCTGTAGGGCAACTGGGAGGGGTCGAGCTCTTCGATGACACGTCGGTAGAGCATTCCCTCGTAGGCCGTCTGCCGGCTGTCCAACCGGGCCTTGAAGTCGGTATAGATGTCGCCCAGCACGTTCCACAGCGAGACGAAGCGCTGCTTCAGTTCCGTGGGTTGGTGGAGCTGGAAATGGTGGAAGAATTGTCCCAATGCCTCTCGCTGTCCTTCTTCCAGGAAATCGTAGCTGTCGGTCAGTTCGTTCAGGTCTTTCAGGTTGCTGAAGAGCGCGTCGGTGT
>JAQXRG010000108.1 GCA_029218405.1 Bacteroidales bacterium | reverse complement strand
CGTCGTACTCGTCGATGAGAACCACCACCTTCCGGCCGGTCTGCTCATAAGCCCGTTGGATAAGCCCTTTCAACCGCTGGTTGAGGTTCACCTCATCGCCGGGACCTTTCCCGTACATCCGCTCATATTCGGTCAGCTTGTTGCTCAGCTCCAGTTCCAGGTTCTCCTTGTCCAGGTGCTTGGCCGTGCTCATGTCGAAGTGCAGCACGGGATAGGCCGTCCATTCCTTCTCCAACGCCTCGATGGCCAGTCCTTGGAACAGGGACTTGCGGCCCTCGAAATAGCTGTGGAGGGTGGAGACCAGCAGGGACTTGCCGAACCGCCGGGGACGGCTCAGGAACACGTATTTATAGTCGTGCACCATCCGATGGATCAAGTCTGTCTTGTCCACGTACAGGTAGTCACCTTCCCGGATTTCCTGGAAGGTCTGGATGCCGATGGGGCACCGCCGTAATGTTTTCTTTTCCATATCGCTGCTTCATCATTATTATATAAGAAGGGAACAGCCCTCCTTCGGCAAAGTTACGGATTTCCCTGCGAACCGCCAAGGGTTGCGGACGGAAAATGGGACATCTCCCCCTCCTGCGTGGTCATTTGTCATTTGTCATTTGTCATTAAGACACCTCGCGGCACGGCTGGGGCAGGCGGCTGCCCGTTCCGTTAGACAATGCGCATGCCGAGCGTACAGAACAAAGGGGACCCTTTCATGGGGTCCCCCTTTGTTCATACGCGCTGTGTCTGTCTTCGTGCCGGACGCATCAATAAGCGCGGGCGAAGAGTACGCGGCGGGCGGAAGGCTTGCCGGTCACCATGTCCACACCCGGAGTGAGGCTTTCCTCATCGGCCTCAAACGGCAGACAGCGGATGGTGGCCTTGGTCTCTTCCTTGATGCGCTCCTCTGTCTCGGGCGTACCGTCCCAGTGAGCCAGGATGAAGCCACCCTTCTCGATCTGTTCCTTGAACTCGTCGTAGGTATCTACCTTCACGATGTGGTCGTTGCGGTACTTCAGGGCCTTCTGGTAGATGTTTTCCTGAATCTCCTCCAACAGGTTCTTGACATATTCCTCAATGCCGTCGCACGAGCGGGTTTCCTTCTCCAGGGTATCGCGGCGCATCACCTCCATGGTGTTGTTCTCCAGGTCACGGCCACCCATCACCAAACGTACGGGGACACCGCGCAGCTCGTAGTCGGCGAACTTGAAGCCCGGGCGCTTGTTGTCGGCGTTGTCATACTTCACGGAAATGCCCATCTCACGCAGCTTGTTCACGATGCCTTCCACCTTGGCGTCAATCTTCTTCAGCTGCTCGTCGTTCTTGTAGATGGGGACAATGACTACCTGGATGGGGGCCAGGTGTGGCGGGAGAACCAGTCCGTTATCGTCGGAATGGGTCATGATGAGCGCGCCCATCAGACGGGTGGACACTCCCCAGGAAGTGGCCCACACATAGTCGAGCTGGTTGTTCTTGTCCACGAACTGTACGTTGAAGGCCTTGGCGAAGTTCTGCCCCAAGAAGTGGGAAGTGCCGCACTGCAAGGCCTTGCCGTCCTGCATCAGTCCTTCGATGGTGTAGGTGTCCAAGGCGCCGGCGAAGCGTTCGTTGGCGGACTTCACGCCCTTGATGACCGGGACGGCCATGTATTTCTCGGCGAAGTCACCATAGACATGCAGCATCTTCTGCGCTTCCGCTTCCGCCTCTTCACGGGTGGCGTGGGCAGTATGGCCTTCCTGCCACAGGAATTCCGCAGTGCGCAGGAACAGGCGGGTACGCATTTCCCACCGCATCACGTTGGCCCACTGGTTGCAAAGGATGGGCAGGTCGCGGTAGGAGTTGATCCAGTTCTTGTAGGTGCTCCAGATAATGGTCTCGGAGGTGGGACGGATGATCAGTTCCTCTTCCAGTCTGGCAGCGGGGTCCACTACGACACCGGTGCCGTCTTCGGCGTTCTTCAGGCGGTAGTGGGTGACCACCGCGCATTCCTTGGCGAAGCCTTCCACGTGTTCTGCCTCACGGCTCAGGTACGACTTCGGGATGAGCAGCGGGAAATAGGCGTTGACGTGTCCGGTCGCCTTGAACATATCGTCCAACTGGCGTTGCATCTTCTCCCAGATGGCGTAGCCGTAGGGCTTGATGACCATGCAGCCACGCACAGGCGACTGTTCCGCCAAATCGGCTTTTACCACCAAGTCATTGTACCATTGCGAGTAGTTCTCGCTTCTTTTGGTAAGATCTTTTAATTCTTTAGCCATAGCTTTTTTATCTGTTATTTACGTTATTCTTCTTTTGGGTGCAAAATTAGCAAAAAAGGGACAGGAAGGCGCATCTTTTCCTGATTTTTTCTGCGTCATTGAAAATCGGCATACCACCAATAGGTCGTGCCGAAACTTTCCCGGGCCGCCTTCCGCCGTTCTTCCAGCGACCCACCGTTTTCCGTCGCGGACTGATAGGCAGCGTAACGGTGCAGCCAGGTGCTGTCTGACAAGAGAGCGGGTGTACGGGCATGGGTGGCTTGGTACTGGGCCAAGGCTTCCTGGTAGTGGCGGGGCAACGAATCGGGGGCCTCACAGAAATCCTCCACCGCCTGGACAAAGTCCTCCAGCCGCTTGTCGAGCAGCAAGGCAGACAGGTAGTAGTCCAGCGCCGTGTGTTTTCCCTGTTCCTCGTAGCACAAGGCGCGCAGAAATTCCACCGGGTTCTTCCCGGCTGCCGGACGCGCGCTCAGCAAGGCGTATAAGGAGTCGTTGGTGAAACGCAGGGACACGGCTGAATCGGCGGGAAAGAACAAGCCTGCCGACCCGTATGGCTGAGGGAACTCAAACAGCCGGTCTCCCAGGCGCCCGGTGTGCGACAAGGCAAACGCACGCAGGGCGGTCTGTGTGCGCGTGGGGGCGCCCACCCGTTCGCCCACCCGCAACGCACGGGCGTAGTCTCCTTGGCGCAGGCAGTACTCCATTTCCAACTCGTGATGGAACCCCGTGTCCGTATTTCCTATAGCGACGGTCATACAGGCGAAGGACAACATCACCCCGAGACTGCCGTTCCACTGGACCGTCATCCCGCTGTCTTCCGGCTCGGGCTCCTGCCATCGCCGGAACAGGAACAGCAGGCCCGCGAACACCGACAGCACCAGCGGCAACAGCCACGGCCAGGAAGAGGAACAGTGGGAAGTATAGACGCTCCGTCCCACATCGGTCAGCGCGCCCAGTATCAGGAACGAGGGGAAATAGGCCACCGCCTCCCCTATCTTCTTCAGGCGGAACAGCCGGCATACGACGATCTGCAGCAGCACCAGTACCAGCGTCAGCGTGATGGCACTGGCCAAGGGAGCGTACCGGGTCTTTCCGTGCGCCAGCGAGAAATGCAGGGCTTCCATCACGTAGGGCTGGAAGACATACAGATAGACAATGCTGAAGGCGGAAAAAAGAAAGCCGCACACAACGGTCTGTATGCGGGCGGCTTTCCGATAGAGTTTCATTGAGTTATCAGTCATCCTGTCTGGCTTTCACACGTTTCAGGACTACCGCTGAACGGGCAGGGACATACAACTTCAGCCAGCCTTTCCGGTCCTTGGCGTACACGGGGTCCAGACAGGTGAAGTGGGCAATGCTGTCA
>JAQXRG010000107.1 GCA_029218405.1 Bacteroidales bacterium | reverse complement strand
TTCGTTGGCTGCGGTGGACAGCCTGTCGGTGGAGATGGGTTTCCCTACGCTCATCAAGCAGGCAGGCAGTCGGCTGTTCGTGAACCATTCCATGTCGGACGAGGGAATGATAGACGTGATAGACATCGACGGGGATTCCGTCGCTTATTCGTTCGCCCTCCACGGGCAAGGCCCCGACGAATTCCTCCAGATAGCCAGTATGGATGTGGTGGACCGTGGGGGACATTCCTATTTCACGGTGTTCGACAACCTGAAACGGGAGTATGTCACCTATTCCGTAGACAGCCTCGACGCCACGAAAGGCCGTTGTCGTCCCGTCTCACGCAAGTCCCTTCCTCCTTCCTCCCGCTACCTGGAAGTGTATGAGCTGGACGGGATGTACGTGGCTACGGGCAGGACGGCGAAGAAGTTCTCCCTGCTGGACCTGCAGGACATGCACCGCCTGCGCAGCTGCTGCGACTACCTGTCTGGCGGCCTCGAGGACACGGATTCGATGACCCTGTCGAAGGCGAACGTCGGCCGCCAGTATGTTTCTTCCCGCCGCGACCGGATGGCCGGTGTGGTGTTCATGGGCGGGACGCTGTCGGTCTATGCGGTAGCGGATGATTCGTTGCGGACAGAGTGGACTTACACCTGTTCCCCGTTCGCGTACAGCAAGGACGGTTCGTCGTTGCACTTTGAAAGTCCCGTAGGCTATCTGGCCGCCGGCTTTTCGGACGACGGGGTCGTTGCGCTTTACTGCGGTGAGGTCAAGAAGGATGGTTCCAATTATGGGAAAGAACTTCACTTGTTCGACCGGAAAGGGGTGCTGAAGAAGAGGTTGCGGCTGGATGCAGACTTGTATAATTTTGTCATCGATACCGCCGGCTCGTACATCTATGCGATAGCGTATAGCCCTGATCCAAAGCTGCTGATTTATAGGATTTAGTGGTCTGAATTTATTTCTTCAGCGGCTTTCAGTGTGATATGCAAACGGTAATAATAACTTGAAAGTATTCTTGTAAATATGAAAAAAAACATTAATCGCATACTGTTAGCAGCCCTGGTGTTGGGAGGGGTGGCCTGCAGCCGCCAGCCTTCCGAAAAGAACCGTGTGGAACTGGTGCCGGAGGAGGAGTGCCTCTCCTTCCGTCTGCCCGACAATGCATCAACCTACATCAAGTCGATGCAGTGCTGGAAGGACGGGGAGGGAGTGGACCACCTGGTGCTGGCGAACAACAATTTCCCGGAAATCTATGTGTACGACCTCTACGGCGGGCAGTTGCGCAAGACCGTCCGCTACCACAAGGAAGGGCCCGACGGGGTAGGCCCGAAGTCGGGCGGTGTCTATATGCAGGACTGGAACACCTTCTGCCTGCCCAATCTGTTCGCGATGGAAATCGCCGTCATCGACAGTGCCGGCCACAAGCGGGCCACCTACCGTTTTCCTGACGACGCTTTCCCGTTCATCCCGACCCGCTCCATCACTTCCTGTCCCCTCTGCTGGACAGACAGCACCCTCTATGCCTATCAGGGGGTGAATCCCCGTCTGGGGGAGGAATGTGTGCGTAAGAGTCCGGTGGGTCTGAAGTGCGACCTGCGGACGGGAGCCGTGGAGCCGCTGGCCTTCCATTACCCTTCCTCCCTGTGTCGTTCGCCGAAGGCACCTGCGCTGGGGATAGAGTCGAAGGTGAGCCGCTGCTTCGACGGTCGGCGGTTTGTCTATTCTTTCGCTTTCGACGAGCGGTTGTATGTGCTTCCGCCCTCGCACGACGAGGTGCAGGCCGTGGCGGCCCCGAGTCGTTACCTGCCCGTTCCGGAAGTGCCCGAGCCCGTGGAGGCAGACCTGGTTTCCGGTACCCGCCAGATGTGTGAGCTTCCCTTCTACGGGGCCGTCTATTATGACCCCTACCGGGAGGTCTATTACCGCATCGCCTACCCCAAGGAGGAATATGCGGAGGAGGAGAATTTCAAGGATTTGTGGCAGTCGGGCCGCAGCCGTTTCTCGGTGCTGGTGCTCGACAAGGAGCTGCGGGTCATCGGTGAGACGATGCTTCCGAAGGACACCTACCGTTCCGACCTGGTACTGGTGGGCGAGAGGGGCCTCTATTTCAGCGAGAACCATTACAAGAATCCTTCCTTCGATGAGGATGTGCTGAAGTTCCGTCTGTTCCGGCTGGAAAACTTGTAGGATGGTTCTTGCGGCGGCATTCCTGCCGGGAAACGGGATGAACAAAAGGAAACAGTAACAATAAAAAAAACTGTATAATAGACTTCTTTATCGTTTCACGCTTTTCTGTGGAACGGTAAGGAAGTCTGATATAAAAGGAACTATGTATAGAGGAGTTGCGGTAGGGCTATTGTCAGCCTGTTCATGGATGGCTGGTTGTGGAACAGCCGATAAAGGCGATAATGAAACAAACTGTATCAATGAATTTGACGTGACCTGCCATATACGAAAAGAAATGTATATGGCAAATGGCAGGATGGTTGCTGTGGGCGATTCGCTGTTGCTCGTTGTCTCACATTCTGCACCTGGCATCTGTACCCTTTTCCGGACAGATGAAAGCCTCTCTGAGGCGGCTGCTTATGGAACGATAGGCAACGGCCCGGGGGAGTTTGTGCAGCCTTTGTTGACGTATGGCTGTGGCAACACGTTCGGCTTGAATGAGGTGGGCAGACAGGAACTGGTGGAGATGGAGGTCTGCCAGCAGCAGGGAGTGGTCAATATACGTGAACGGCAACGCCTGAAAGCTGTTGGCCGACCAAGGAGTACTGATGAATGGATACCGTCTGATTATTATTATGTGCGATTGGACGGTGCACATTTTGTCTCCCTGACAGGCGTGAAGGATGGCAGCTTCTTTACCTTGTCGGACAGTATGCTGGTGCCGATTGAGCATTTTGGCGATTCTCCGATAGAAGAAGAATTACCGGCCGTTTCAGCCCGTAACCGTTTGAACGGTAAATTGATGGCCGAGAACGGTGCTATGGTGTATGCTACTACGAAACTGCCGTATTTGGCCTATTATCGCCTGTGCTCGGGCAAGATGGTCAAGCAATGGAGTCTTTTTTATGCGCCTACGGACTATGGGGTAAGGAACGGTGACCTGCTTTTTTCGCGGGAGAAAGCGATGGGACCGATGTTGGATGCGGAAATGGATGCAGATTATATATATGTTCTCTTTATGGATCAGCCGTTGGGCTTATACGATTATTCGAGTGCCCGACAATCGA
>JAQXRG010000106.1 GCA_029218405.1 Bacteroidales bacterium | reverse complement strand
CAATCTCGAATAGTTAAACCGTTAACATTTGCAAGCTTCCCTAAAAGAGAAACACCTCAAAAAGCCGTACACGGCTCTATATTGATATCTCTTATGGAGATGAATGTTAAAGCACTTTATGTTAATTCACACTAAACCCTGAGAACCATCTTATCTATACACTACAGTTTGTAATTCGTAAAACAACGAACAAATACGGCAAAAAAACAATCAGCAACAGCCTTCCTTCTTGCAGAGGCACTGCCCCAGGAATCCGTCAAACAGTTCCTTGGCCAACTGCCAGTTGTCACGGTTGATGCAGTACCTCACCTTGGGAGCCTCCACCTCCCCCTGGATGAGCCCCGCGTCTTTCAGCTCTTTCAAGTGCTGGGAAACCGTTGCCTTGGCTATGGGAAGCTCATCATGGATATCGCCAAAATAGCAAGTCTCCTGTTGGGACAGGAACTGCAGGATGGCGATACGGGCAGGATGTCCCATCGCCTTGGCGAACCGGGCCAGCTGCTCCTGCCTGATACTATAGTCTTTGGATGCCATATTCTTTCTGTTTTGTTCGCAAAGATACGAACAAAATCGGCATCCACCAAATTTCAGTACCGTTTTTTTGCAGCAGCCCGCGGTGCGACCGGTTCCCAGGCTCGTTCCAGCCTTGCAACGCCCGGCCCGCTCACCCGAACGCCCGCCGCCGCCGCGCACATTTTCCGCCCGCCGGCAGCAGACAATCCGTGTTTTTTCACTACATTTGCCGAAACAAACTAACACACATCGCGTATGAGACACTTTTTGGTTGGAACAATGGTCATCGCCGCCTGCCTGGGCAGCGGCTGTGGCACCAGCAACATGGCCGGCGACCCGAACGCCATCCTCGGCGGGGCCGCCATCGGGAACAGCCTGGGCGGAGCCATCGGCGGACTGATCGGCGACAACGGGCACGGATGGCGCGGCGGCTACCGGGGCTCTGCCATCGGCAGCATCGTAGGCACCGTGGCCGGAGCGGCCATCGGCAGCGCGCTCACGGCTCCCAAACCGCCCAAGGAGGACTATCCCACCGAGGCGTACCCGCCCTACGCCGACACACCGGCGGCAGACAGCTACCACTCGTCCGAAATCGCGCAGCTGCGCATCCGGAACATCCGCTTCATCGATGACAGCCGCGACCACGCCCTCGGCCCGAGCGAACAGAGCAAGGTGATTTTCGACATCATCAACGACGGAGAGCGTGCGGCCTACGGCATCGTGCCCGTGGTGGTGGAGACCACCGGCATGAAGAACATCTTCATCTCCCCCTCCGTCATGGTGGAACGCATCCTTCCGGGAGGCGGCGTGAAATACACGGCCACTGTGGGAGCGGGGAAACGCCTCAAGAACGGCAGCATCACGCTGCACGTCGCCGTGGCCGACAACAACGGACAGGAATACGACTGGCACGAGTTCTCCATCGAGACCAGGAAATGACGGAACACACGGAGGAAGAAGAGCACCGGCGGGACCGATGGCAGCAGCCGCAGGGACACGACGGAAAGAGCCGGCGGAACTGATGGCAGCAGCTGCAGGGACCGATGGCAGCAACCGGCGGAACACGGAGACAAAAGACACAAGAAGGCCCGGAGAGGAACGGCGGACAGCCATCCCCTTCGGGCCTTCCCGTAAGGATGTTCATCACAAAGACATCCGAACCGGATCCACTCACATCCGAACCGAATCCGATCAGCGCAAGCGTTCGTACGCCTTCACCAGCATCTCATCCTTGCCGATGGCACGGATAGCCAGCCAGTTCAGAATGATGCAGACGAGCGGCAGGCACAGGCTCCAGGAAGGAGCGAAACTGTCATCGCCCTTGTGCATCCACACGAACACCGCCAGCGTGGCGTAATAGCCGACCAGAAGGATGGAGCTGAACAGCGTAATGCGAATCTGCAGCATCCGCTTCCGGTACAGGAAAACCGTGCCCACCGAGAGCGCGCCCACCAGCAGGAGCAGGGCGAACAACGCCCAAGGCTGGTAGCTGGCCGAGCCGTCGGGAGCCACGAGCGACAGGTTGGACAGTTCCGTCAGCGAGTAGTCAGCGGCGATGAAGCTGCCCACCGGCAACGACATGGCCACGACCATCAGCACGGCCACCACCAACAGATAGACAGTCTGGATACGCTGTATCATGACTCCTGCAGTTTGTCCTTTTCCTTCGCCGGGTTGCGGTAATAGACCTTCCCCTCGATGTATTCCTGCGTAGCGATCAGCGTCGGCTTCGGCAGCTTCTCGTAGTAGCGCGAGATCTCAATCTGCTCGCGGTTCTCGAACACTTCTTCCAGGTTATCGTTGTACGAGGCGAACTCCTGCAGCTTCTTGGACAGGTCGTTCTTCATCTCCACGGCAATCTGGTTCGCCCGCTTGCCGATGATGGACACGGTTTCGTACACGTTGCCCGTTTCCTCCCACAAGTCCCTCATGTTGCGGGTGACAGTCGTAGTGGGAGCATTCGTCTTTTTGTAATCCATAGGTTATTGTTTAGTGATACGTTGATTTGATACGTTGTTTGATACGTGCGTGTTACAATACATCCGGCTTCGGCGCGTCCGGCCCGATGCGTCCGGTCCGGCGCGCTTTCCCCGCCAGGCGGTCAGTCTTCCTCCTCCACATACTGGTGAGCCTCCTGGAAGATGCCCTCCACCTCCTTCAGGTACTTGCTCTCCGGGAACTCGTTCTTGAACGCGTAATACTCGTCCACCGTCTCGCGCATGCGGTCCGCCTTCTTGTCCTCCACGCTCGCCTTCGCCATGTCATACTTGGCCCGGAGAATCAGGATGGAGAGCTCCTCGCGATAACGGGTGTAGGGATACTCGCGCAAGGCGTTCTGCGCCGTAATCACCGCCGACAGGTAGTTGTTGCCCGTGCTGCTGTACACCGTGTTGCCCGTGTAGGAACCCAGGTCATAATACAGGCGGGCCGACAGCAGTTCCTTCTCCACCAGCTTGTCCTGCAGCTCGAAAATCATGTTCTGCGCCTGGTCGCGGCGGGCGCTGGCAGGGAAATACTCCACGAACATCTGCAGCTCCTGGATGGCCTTGTACGTGCTCGACTGGTCGAGCCTTGCCTCCGGCGTGTCCAGATACAGCGCCCGGCCCGAGTAGAAGCGTGCCTGCTCGGTGTACGTGCCGCGCGGGTACGTCGTATAATAGGTAGTGAAATAGTGCGAGGCCGTCACATAGTCACCCTGGTTGAAATACGTCATCGCCAGCATGTAGGCGGACTCCTGGCCGTTCACCGTACCCTTGAGGGTACGCACCAAATCCTCCAGTATGACGGCGGCCTTGGTATTCTGCCCCTTGGCGAAGTAACTCTTGGCAGCTTCGTACTTATACTCGATATCCGTGCTCTTCAGCACCTTATTATACTCTCCGCAGGAGGTCAGCAACCCCGCGAAAAGGAGACCCATTGCTATGTATCTTTTCATATTCATCTATATAGTCGCGCAAAATTACGCTTTTCCGGCGAAACCCACAACAGAAAACCAGTCTTTTAATAGTTTTTTTCCTTTTTCAGGCAGCTCCGAACCATATTTTGCCTATCTTTACCCCCGCTTTCAATACAGACTGAACCATGAATTTCGAATTAGTATCCGACTATCAGCCCACCGGCGACCAGCCCGAGGCCATCGCCCAGCTCACCGAAGGCGTGCGGGCGGGAGCGGCGGCGCAGACCCTGCTGGGAGTGACAGGCTCCGGCAAGACCTTCACCATCGCCAACGTCATCCGCAACATCAACAAGCCTACCCTCATCCTGAGCCACAACAAGACCCTGGCCGCCCAGCTCTACGGCGAGTTCAAGAACTTCTTCCCCCACAACGCGGTAGAATACTACGTGTCCTACTACGACTACTACCAGCCCGAAGCCTACATCCCCTCCACCGACACCTACATCGAGAAGGACCTGGCCATCAACGAGGAGATCGACAAGCTCCGCCTGGCGGCCACCTCGGCCCTCCTCTCCGGCAGGAAGGACGTGGTGGTGGTCTCCTCCGTGTCGTGCATCTACGGCATGGGCAACCCCGCCGACTTCTACAACAACGTCATCGACATCCGCCGGGGCAAGCGCACCGACCGCAACGTCTTCCTGCGCAAGCTGGTGGACAGCCTCTACACGCGCAACGACCTGGAGCTGGGCCGGGGGAACTTCCGCGTGAAGGGCGACACCATCGACATCGCCCTCGCCTACGCCGACCACGTGCTGCGCGTCGTCTTCTGGGACGACGAGATCGACAGCATCGAGGAGGTGGACCCCGTCACCTTCCACCGCACCGCCTCGTTCGACGAGTACCGCATCTTCCCCGCCAACCTCTTCATGACGACCCAGGACAGCGTCCAGCGGGCCATCCACCAGATCGAGGACGACCTCACCCGCCAGGTCCGCTTCTTCGAGGAGAACGGCAAGCCCTACGAGGCGAAACGCCTCTACGAGCGGGTGACGTACGACATGGAGATGATCCGCGAGTTGGGCCACTGCTCGGGCATCGAGAACTACTCGCGCTACTTCGACGGACGGGCCGCCGGCACCCGCCCCTACTGCCTGCTCGACTTCTTCCCCGACGACTTCCTGATTGTCATCGACGAGAGCCACGTCAGCGTGCCCCAGATCCGTGCGATGTACGGGGGCGACTACGCGCGCAAGAAGAACCTCGTGGAGTACGGGTTCCGCCTGCCCGCCGCGATGGACAACCGCCCGCTGAAGTTCGAGGAGTTCGAGGCCATGGCCCGCCAGGTCATCTACGTCAGCGCCACGCCCGCCGACTACGAGCTGCGGCAGAGCGAGGGCGTGGTGGTGGAGCAGGTCATCCGCCCCACGGGACTGCTGGACCCCGTCATCGAGGTGCGGCCCAGCCTGAACCAGATAGACGACCTGATAGAAGAGATTGCCGTGCGTGCCGAACGCGA
>JAQXRG010000105.1 GCA_029218405.1 Bacteroidales bacterium | reverse complement strand
GTTCGTGAAGGCATGAAGAATGTTGCAGCCGGCGCTAACCCGATGGTAGTTAAAAAAGGTATGCAGGCAGCAGTTGATGCAGTAGTTGAAGAAGTTCTCAAAAATGCAAAGCCCGTTGAATCTTCAGAAGATATTGCCCGTGTTGCAACAGTTTCGGCTGCCGATGAATTTGTCGGCAATCTTATTGCAGATGCAATGGCAAAGGTTACTGCCGACGGTGTTATCACAATTGAAGAATCAAAGACAAGCGAAACATACAGTGATGTAGTTGAAGGTATGCAGTTTGACCGCGGCTACCTGTCGGCTTACTTCGTGACCGACACGGAGAAGATGGAATGTGTGATGGAGCATCCGTACATCCTCATCTATGACAAGAAGATTTCGAACCTGAAGGACTTCCTCCCCATCCTGGAACCGGCCGTGCAGAGCGGACGTCCCTTGTTGGTGATTGCAGAGGATGTGGACAGTGAGGCGTTGACGACCTTGGTAGTGAACCGTCTGCGCAGCCAGCTGAAGATTTGTGCCGTGAAGGCGCCGGGCTTCGGCGACCGCCGCAAGGCCATGCTGGAGGATATCGCCGTGTTGACGGGGGGTATCGTCATCAGTGAGGAGAAGGGCTTGAAACTGGAACAGGCGACCATCGAAATGCTGGGTACCTGTGACAAGGTGACCGTTTCGAAGGACAACACCACCATCGTGAACGGCGCCGGCAGCAAGGAGCTGATTCAGGAGCGTGTCAACCAGATCAAGGCAGAAATCAAGAACTCCACTTCCGACTACGACAAGGAGAAGCTGCAGGAACGTCTGGCCAAGTTGTCCGGCGGTGTGGCCGTGCTCTATGTAGGTGCTGCCAGCGAGGTGGAAATGAAGGAAAAGAAGGACCGTGTGGACGACGCGCTGTGTGCTACCCGTGCCGCCATTGAGGAAGGCATCGTGCCGGGCGGTGGTGTGACTTACATCCGTGCCGCTGAGGCTTTGGAAGGCATGAAGGGTGAGAACGCTGACGAGACGACGGGTATCGAAATCATCAAGCGGGCCATTGAGGAGCCGTTGCGCCAGATTGTGGCCAACGCCGGTAAGGAAGGTGCCGTTGTCGTACAGAAGGTACGCGAGGGCAAGGGTGACTTCGGTTACAACGCCCGTACCGACGTGTATGAGAACTTGCACGCTGCCGGTGTGGTGGATCCCGCCAAGGTGACTCGTGTAGCTTTGGAGAACGCCGCTTCCATCGCGGGCATGTTCTTGACAACGGAATGTGTCATCGTGGAGAAGAAGGAAGACAAGCCTGAAATGCCGGCTGCTCCGGGCATGGGAGGCATGGGCGGTATGATGTAAGGAATCCCTTCCTCCTGCTACGAGGAATAAAAATGTTACAGGGGGCGGCACGATATTCGTGCCGCCCCCTGTGTGTAATGGTAGGGGAAGAAGGAATCACTCCTTGTCTTTCAGCTTTTCGAAAATCAGGGCTTCCAGTTCCTCCGCCAGTTCGGGATTGTCCTTGATGGTCTGTTTGGAGGCGTCACGTCCCTGTCCCAGCTTCACATCGTTGTAGCTGTACCACGAGCCGCTTTTCTTGATGATGCCCAGCTCGGCGCCCAGGTCGATGATTTCCCCGCTGCGTGAAATGCCTTCGCCGAACATGATGTCGAACTCTGCCTTGCGGAAGGGAGGCGCCACCTTGTTCTTCACGACCTTCACGCGTACCTGGTTGCCGATGACCTCGTCGCCGTCCTTGATGGGACTGCTCTTGCGGATGTCCAGCCGGACAGAGGCATAGAACTTCAGGGCGTTGCCGCCGGTGGTGGTTTCGGGGTTGCCGAACATCACGCCGATCTTCTCGCGCAGCTGGTTGATGAAGATGCACGTCGTGTTGGTCTTGCTGATGGCCGAGGTCAGCGTGCGCAGAGCCTGCGACATCAGGCGGGCCTGCAGTCCTTCCTTGTTGTCGCCCATGTCGCCTTCGATTTCCGCCTTCGGGGTCAGTGCCGCCACGGAGTCGATGACAATGATGTCGATGGCCGACGAGCGGATGAGCTGCTCGGCGATTTCCAGGGCTTGCTCGCCGTTGTCGGGCTGCGAAATCCACAAGTTGTTCACGTCCACGCCCAGCTTGGTGGCGTAGAAGCGGTCGAAGGCATGCTCCGCGTCGATGAAGGCCGCGATGCCGCCGTTCTTCTGCGCCTCGGCGATGGCATGGATGGCCAGGGTAGTCTTACCGGACGATTCGGGGCCATAGATTTCGATGATACGTCCCTTGGGGTAGCCGCCCACGCCCAGTGCGGCGTTCAGGGCGATGGAGCCTGTCGGGATGACCTCCACTTCCTGTATGTTGTCGTCGCCCATTTTCATGATGGAACCTTTTCCAAAGTTCTTCTCAATCTTGTCCATAGCGGCTTGAAGGGCTTTCAGCTTCTCGCTGTTGTTGGGTCTCGGAGCGGCGGTCGAGTCGATGCCGCCGTCGAATTCAAGTTCGTCTTTCTTTGCCATGATACGGTTGTTTTTTAGGGTTTTGCTTCTAATATCTGTGCAGCGTGCTCCTTCGTCTTGATTTGCTTGGGCAGCAGGATGCGCTCGATGACGCCTTCCTCGTTGATGATGAAGGTGGTGCGGAAGGTGCCCATGTACTTGCGTCCGTACATGCTCTTCTCGCCCCACGCGCCAAAGGCTTCCGTCAGCTGGTGCTCGGTGTCGGCAATCAGGGTGAACGGCAGCTGGTTCTTCTCAATGAACTTTTGGTGCGACTTCGCGTCGTTGATGCTCACGCCGATGACCTCGTACCCCGCCTCGCGCAGTTCCCCATAGTGGTCGCGCAGGCTGCACGCTTGGGCGGTACAGCCCGAAGTCATGTCCTTGGGGTAGAAGTAGAGTACGACCTTCTTGCCCCGGAAGTCGCTCAGCCGGATTTCCCGTCCGGCCTCGTTCAGTCCCAGATAGTCGGGAGCTTTTTCTCCGATATTCATAATGAATGAAAGGTTGGTGAGTGCATCAGCTTACAGTTCCAGGTCGCCGTCGAACACTTCGTGCCAGGGCAGTCCGCACTTGTTCAACTCTTCCATGAAGGGGTCCGGATCGAACTCTTCCACGTTCCACACGCCCGGACGCTTCCACAGTCCCTTCAGGAACATCATGGCGCCGATCATGGCCGGTACGCCGGTGGTGTAGCTGACACCCTGCATGCCAGTCTCCTCGTAGGCCGCCTGGTGCGAGCAGTTGTTATAGACGTAGTAAGTGCGCTCCTTGCCGTCCTTGATGCCCCGGATGCGGCAGCCGATGGAAGTTTCGCCCTCGTAGTTCTTGCCCAGGTCTTGCGGGTTGGGCAGCACCGCCTTCAGGAACTGCAGGGGTACGATTTCCATGCCGTTGTAGTTGATGGGCTCGATGCTGGCCATGCCGATGTCCTGAATGACACGCAGGTGGGTGAGGTAGGCCTGGCCGAAGGTCATCCAGAAGCGGGCGCGTTTGAGGGTGGGGTAGTTCTTCACCAACGATTCCAGCTCCTCGTGGTAGAGCAGGTAGGAGTCGCGCGGACCGATGTTGGGGTAGGTGAGGTCCTTGTGAATTTCCAGCGGTCCGGTGGTGATCCACTTCCCGTCCTCGTAGTACCGTCCGTTTTGCGTGATTTCGCGGATGTTGATTTCAGGGTTGAAGTTCGTGGCGAACGCCTTGTGGTGGTTGCCCGCATTGCAATCGACGATGTCCAGGTAGTGCATCTCGTCGAAGTGGTGCTTGGCGGCATAGGCGGTATAGACCCCGCTCACGCCCGGGTCGAAGCCGCATCCCAGGATGGCGGTCAGTCCGGCCTCCTCGAAACGCTGCTTGTAGGCCCACTGCCAGCTGTACTCGAAGTGGGCTTCGTCCTTCGGCTCGTAGTTGGCGGTGTCCAGGTAGTTCACTCCCGCCTGTAGGCAGGCCTCCATGATGGTCAGGTCCTGGTAGGGGAGCGCCACGTTAATAACGATTTCGGGTTTGAAGCGGTTGAATAACGCCACCAGTTCGTCCACGTTGTCCGCATCCACCTTGGCGGTCTGGATGGCAGGGTTGCCGATCGCCTTCACAATGGCGTCACATTTTGATTGGGTGCGGCTGGCAATCATTACCTCGGTAAACACTTCAGGATGCTGAGCCACTTTGTGTGCAACAACGGTACCTACACCGCCTGCACCGATAATCAATACTTTACTCATTTTTGTCGATGATTGGATGTTAATAGCCCGGTAAACGTTACCGACCCAGTGCAAAGGTAGAATTTTTTTTTGATAAGACGTGCAGTATTGGGCAGGTTTCGTTGTTATATTTACGAAACTAATTGAAAAATGACATGAAAAAAGTGACAATGAGCTGCGCGTTGATGTGCGCGCTACTGGGTATGATGAGTTGTGGTGGTAACAAGAACGCCGCTGGCCGGGCCGATGAGACGGCGGCTGAGCGGACCGTGGAGCAGGCAGTGCTGGCTGACATCGCCGGTGAGTGGATCATCAAGGCCGTGAACGGCAAGGACATGCCGGACGGGATGGAACGTACGCCGTTCCTGGCGTTCGATGTGGAGGAGATGCGGGTGTACGGCTTTGCCTCGTGCAACTTGGTGAATGGGGCCATCCAGCAGGAGGAAGGACAGCCGGCTTCGCTGCGGATGCCGCAGATGGTCAGCACGATGATGGCCGGTCCTCATCTGGAACTGGAGCAGGAAGTGCTGAAGGCGACCGAACAGGTGGCTTCGTTCGCGCTCAACGATCAGAAGGATGTGCTGACGCTGTGTGATGCGGAGGGCAAGGCACTGCTGCGCCTGCAGAAGAATACCGGGGAGAAACTCGGACATTGATACATGGATACATTGATACAATTCTCTAACTGATTCTGTATTTCAGCGCTACCAGCCAGTAGCTGCGGAGCTGAGGCTGGTAGCGTTCAGTAAATCCTGAGGACGTGACCGTCTGCGAATAACTCTTCTTGTCGTTCAGGATGTCCGCCCAGTAGAACGACACTTCCATCCGCTGTTTCTTCAGGCACTTGTAGGTCAGTTTCAAGTTCCATAGCCATTCATCATTTTCACTGCCTTTGATACCTGTTCCCTGACGGGAATAGTAGCAGGCGTCTGTACCCAGCTCCAGGTGGCCGGGCAGGTTGACTGTGCTCTCGATGCTCACGGTGTAGTTGCGGGCAAAGGTGTTCCGGTCGCGCAAGGAGTTGTGCGACTGGCTGAACTGCCATTCGCCGCACAGGTCGATGTTCCCCCACGTGGGCAGGTAGGAGAGACGCAGCGTGCTGTTGGCCGTCCAGTTGCCCGTACAACTCCGGTCGGCCTCTTCCTTCAGCCCTTCGTTCAGCAGGGTCACCGTGCGGAAATAGCCGCTTCCTCCGTTCAGGTACAGGCGGAAGGCCTGCAGGCGCCGGTCGTATCCTACGGACGACTTCAGGCTCCAGTTTCCGTTGACGTTGACCGGTTGTATCTCCACGCCTCCTGTCTCGCGGTGGTAGCGGGTGGCCCGGGTGATGCTGTTCAGTTCCTGGGTCCAGACAGCGTTCAGCAGCAGTCCCTGGCGGGGACGGTTGAGCATGAACTGCACCTGGTGGTAGTACGACGGCTTCAGCGAGGGGTTGCTGCGGACAATGCGGAGGGGCGAACTGTAGTCGGCAGGCGCGATGAGGTGGGTGAGCGACGGTTGCCGCGTGCTGCCGGCATAGCCCAGGCTGACCAAGAGCCGGGGATGGCGGTAGCTGAAGCTGACGGCAGGCCGCCACTCGATGGCGTGCAGGGTGGTGTCCACGGAGTAGTGTCCCTTGATGCGTTCGATGGAACGCCCTTGCGGCTGCACGCTCAGTCCGGCGGTGACGAAGACCCGTCGGTTGCTGTAGTTATAGCGGAGGCTGAAGCGGTGGCCGGTCGTGCGGCTCTCGTGGTGGCTGCTCAGGCTGTCGGTGCGGCAGTCGGCGTAGTCGGGAGGAAGCTGGCCGAGCAGATACCCGGCGGCTCCTACCGGCGGAAGGTCGTAGGTGTCGGTGGATTTCCGCTCGTCCTTCAGGAGGAGGCCGTACATCAGTTGCAGCCGGTGCTGCCGGGTGAAGGCATGGGTATAGGCCACGCTCAGCTGGTAATTGTTTGTGGTGGTCGGCGAGGCGATGTATTGGCGCTGGTACAAGAGGGAGTCGTCGCTTCGGGGGGCTTTGAGCCGGAAATACAGGGTGGCGGCACCCGTGAAGGTCCGTTCCTGGCGATGGTCCCCGTTCGCCTGCAGGGTCAGGCTGATGTTGCTGCCCTTGCGTCCGGTCTTCCGGGTGATGCTGCTCCTCAGCTGGTAGGTGTGCTGCCGTGCGTGCAGGAGCGACTGTTCGCGGTTGTCGTTGATGAGCCAGTCGCGGGGAATGCTGTCGAAGTCCCTGAACGGGTCTTTCAGGTCGTTTTCGGGATTTCGGCTGAAGGAGGCGCTGCGCTGGTCGGTGGAATGGCGCCCGTTGCGGCAGTTCCAGGTACCCGACACGTCCAACCGGGTCATCGGGTCCAGTTCCCACTTCACTTCCAGTGCGGCGTTCAGCTCGCGGGTCTTTCCCAGCGAGAACCCGGTTGCCGACGAGTATTGGCTGCCGTAGTTCAGGTATTGTTCCGAATTGGCGGAGTGGTAATTGCCTTCCCGGCTATAGCGGTAGTCCGTGCTGGCGGCCAGTGTCAGTCCTTCCCGAAGGCTCCGGTTCAGGTTCACGCCGATGCTGTTGCTCAGGTTGTCCTTGTACGAGCTGGTGGCGTTCCGGTTGGTGGAACTGGCCAGGACAGACAGGTTGTCCCCCTGGTCGTTGAAGCGGAAGAGCTGTGCGTTCAGGTCCTTTTTTCCCTGGTTGCCATACCCGGCTTCCGCGGAGGCGATGACCGTTCCGTTCATTTGCCGGCGGGTGGTCAGGTCGAGCACATAGTGCTTTTCGCCGGTCTTCACGCCCGTGGCCTTCTCTTCTTCCGTCGCCTTGTCGTACACCTTCACCTGGCTGATGAACGAGGCTGGCAGGTTTTCCAAGGCCATCTGCCGGTTCCCCCTGAAAAACTCTTTGCCGTTGAGGACGATTTCGGAAATGGTATAGCCGTTGTAGAGGATGGACTGGGTCTTGCTGTCGTATTGCAAGCCGGGGATGCGGCGAACCAACGCTTCCAAGTAAGCCCCTTGAGGGAGGCGGAAGGCGTTGGCGTTGAAGACCACCGTGTCACCTCGTTGTTCTACCGGCGGACGATAGCCCTTCACGAGCACCTCGTCTAAGCGGACATGGCCCGCCACGAAGGACTCGTTGTCTTGGCCGTTGGCAGTGGTCAGTCCCGCCAGCAGTCCTGACAGGATGAGCAATCGTCTTCTTCCTTTCATGAATGCTATATATAATAATAGGTGGGTGCAAAAATAGTCATAAACCGGCAAAGTGGTGCATCCGTATAGGATATTTAGCATAATTCTGTGCGTTCTCCCGGTTACGGTCCCTTCTTCTCCCGTAACATCGTCAGTTCCGCTTCCGGCATCCGGGGGATATGTCAGAATTCCCTGCCAGAATGGCAGTCGCGCTGTTCTCCTTTATTTCGGGAAGCACATTTTTCCTTTTGGCACAGCATTTGTTTCTGAATAGGCGTACCGATGGACGGTACAGAGTAAACAAAATAGATAATAATAAAAATAGATACAATTATGGGAAAGATTATTGGTATTGACTTAGGAACAACTAACTCATGTGTTGCAGTATTCGAAGGTAACGAACCGGTGGTAATCGCCAACAGCGAAGGCAAGCGCACCACTCCTTCAGTGGTCGGTTTTGTGGACGGAGGCGAACGTAAGGTGGGCGATCCCGCCAAGCGTCAGGCCATCACGAACCCCAAGCGCACGGTGTACTCCATCAAGCGTTTCATGGGTGAGACGTACGACCAGGTTCAGAAGGAAATCTCCCGCGTCCCTTATTCTGTAGTACGGGGCGACAACAACACTCCGCGTGTGGACATCGATGGTCGTCTGTACACCCCGCAGGAAATCTCGGCCATGGTGCTGCAGAAGATGAAGAAGACCGCTGAGGACTACCTGGGTCAGGAAGTGACCGAAGCCGTCATCACAGTTCCGGCTTATTTCTCTGACTCCCAGCGTCAGGCTACGAAGGAAGCCGGCCAGATTGCCGGTCTCGAAGTGAAGCGTATCGTGAACGAGCCGACGGCGGCCGCACTGGCTTACGGTGTGGACAAAGCCAACAAGGACATGAAGGTGGCTGTGTTCGACCTCGGTGGTGGTACCTTCGATATCTCCATCCTCGAATTCGGTGGCGGTGTGTTCGAAGTGTTGGCTACGAACGGTGACACGCACCTGGGTGGTGATGACTTCGACCAGGTCATTATCGACTGGCTGGTACAGGAGTTCAAGAACGACGAGGGTGCTGACCTGACGACCGACCCGATGGCCATGCAGCGTCTGAAGGAAGCTGCCGAGAAGGCAAAGATTGAGCTGTCTTCTTCCACTTCCACCGAAATCAACCTGCCGTACATCATGCCGGTAGCCGGTGTGCCCAAGCACTTGGTGAAGACCCTTACCCGTGCCAAGTTCGAGCAATTGGCTCACAACCTTATCCAGGCTTGTCTGGAGCCCTGTAAGAAGGCCATGCAGGCAGCCGGTCTGGGCAACAGCGACATCGATGAAGTCATCCTCGTGGGTGGTTCCTCTCGTATCCCCGCTGTGCAGCAGCTGGTTCAGGACTTCTTCGGCAAGGCTCCGTCGAAGGGCGTGAACCCCGATGAGGTGGTGGCAGTAGGTGCTTGTATCCAGGGTGCCGTGCTGAACCAGGAAGCTGGTGCAGGTAACATCGTGTTGCTGGATGTCACTCCGCTGTCCATGGGTATTGAGACAATGGGTGGTGTGATGACCAAGCTGATTGACGCCAACACGACCATCCCGTGCAAGAAGAGTGAAGTGTTCTCCACTGCCGCAGACAACCAGACAGAAGTGACCATCCACGTGTTGCAGGGTGAGCGTCCGATGGCAGCTCAGAACAAGTCCATCGGCCAGTTCAACCTGACAGGCATCGCTCCGGCCCGTCGTGGTGTTCCTCAGATTGAGGTGACCTTCGACATCGATGCCAATGGTATCTTGAAAGTGTCTGCCAAGGACAAGGCTACCGGTAAGGAGCAGGCCATCCGCATCGAAGCATCGTCTGGCTTGAGCAAGGAAGAGATTGACCGTATGAAGGCCGAGGCTGAGGCCAATGCGGATGCCGACAAGAAGGAGAAGGAGCGCATCGACAAGCTGAACCATGCCGACAGCCTGATTTTCACGACGGAGAACCAGCTGAAGGATTTGGGTGATAAGTTGCCCGCCGACAAGAAGGCTCCCATCGAAGCTGCCTTGCAGAAGCTGAAGGATGCTCACAAAGCACAGGATTTGGCCGGTATTGACGCTGCAAGCGCTGAACTGCAGTCCGCTTTCCAGGCCGCCAGTGCCGAGATGTATGCCCAAAGCGGTGCCCAGGGCCAGCAGGCAGGTCCGAACGCCGGCCAGGCCAACAATGCCGGCCAGGGCTCTTCCAACAAGGACAACGTTCAGGACGCCGACTTTGAGGAAGTGAAATAAGCACATAGAGAAATAAGAATACAATATCAAATGGAAAGCGTGTAGCTCAATGAGTTACACGCTTTTCTTGTTTTTGGCAGTACACAATAATATTGCTATCTGCACATACTTTGCTATTTATGTGCATAAACTTTATGCTGATACAATAACGTTTTTTATATACTATTG
>JAQXRG010000104.1 GCA_029218405.1 Bacteroidales bacterium | reverse complement strand
ATAATAGAGTTAATGTAGATTAGATTTGTTATATATCGCGCATACGCGTATCTTTGTACCATGAATTATAGCGAGCATAAAGATAATCCAAAAAGTTTTCGTGCCTTGACAGGCTTGAACCATCTCCAGTTTTCCCGTCTGCTTCCCTATTTTGAGGCAGCCCATGATGATTATTTGTCCGAGTACGAGATGAATGGCAAACGTCGCAATGGTAGTCGCCGTTTCTGTATTTACAGGAACAGCCCTCTTCCTACGGTGGCAGACCGTCTTTTCTTCATTCTCGTGTATTTGAAGAACAACCCTTTGCAGGAGTATCACGCAGCCTGTTTCAATATGGACCAGAAACATTGTAACCAGTTCGTTCATTGTCTGATACACATCCTTAGTCTCGGACTTGAAGCGATGGGGCTTGTACCTGCCCAAACCGACAAGGAACTTTCCGAACGTTTGTCCGAACTTTCCAAGGAAAGTGTCCAACCCGTACTTTTGCATGACGGAACCGAGAGGGAGATTCCCCGTCCTTCCGATTACGAGGAACAGAAGGAGTGGTATAGCGGGAAAAAGAAACGTCACACAGTAAAGAATGCGGTCATTATATCCCTTTCCTGCCTCATTCTCTTTGTCAGCCTGACTGTTCCCGGGAAGACACATGACAAGAGGATGGCGGACACGATGTACTCCTTTCCTGTACCATGCACCCTCTATCAGGATACCGGGTATCAGGGATATGCCCCGGAAGGAGTGACGATCATACAACCCATCAAGAAGAAAAAGGGATGTGAACTTTCCAAAGAAGAAAAGAAGAACAACAGGGAGATTTCCAAGATACGGGTGCGTGTGGAACATGCCATTGGTAGTGTCAAGTTTATGAGGATTGTCAAAGACGAATGCCGACTCAGGGCAAACCAATTTGTGGAACGTATCTTTGCTATCTGTGCTGCCTTGCATAATCTGAGAATTACAACAGAACCGTGGATTTATAAAATCTAATCTACATAAACTCTAATATATATAATGTATAACAGTATGCACAAGACCTTATGTTTTTTTTCGTTCCTGCTGGCCGGCAGCCTGAGTGCGGCGGCGCAGGCGTATCTGTTGCCTGAGTTCAAAGTGTCTGTAGCTACCGTCAAACGGGGCGGGCAGCCTATCCAGGCCTGTTTCAATTACAATTGCGTGACCCGGTCCATGGAGTTCAAGGAAGGTGAGGAGGTGTTGAGGCTGGATCCCATCAGCCACATCGACACACTCTATCTCGACTGCCATAAGATGATTCCTTACGGTGTCCGGTTTTTGGATGTGGTGTATGCTTCCTCACGGTTCTCCTTGCTGGTGGATTACAAACGGATAAAGATAAACAAAGGGAAGAAAGGAGGTATGGGGCTGACCACACAGGGTACCGTGGAAAACGTTGACTTCAGTGCGTATGGCGGACGGCATACGGAAGAATGGAAGAAAGGAAACGAGGTATGGCAGTTCAGGGACGAGAATACGTATCTCTATGTTGTCAAGTCGAAGATGAAGAAATTCCATAATGAGAAGAGCCTCGTCAAGTTGTTTCCCGAGAAGGAAGACGTGATTCGGGAATACGTCAAGGCGCATGCAGTCCGGTTTGACCAGCCTCAGGCTGTGTTGGAACTGCTGCAAGAATGTCTCCCTCCCGAGAATTGAAGGAGTATCCTTTCGCTTTTCCAAAGTATTTTTCTTAACTTTGTTGCGACATCAACATTCAAAACCCACTTTTATGAAAAGCATAAGAAGAATAGCCACTGTGGCTTTGGGCATGACACTTGCCCTTGGCGCCTATGCGCAAGATGAAAACAGTTTTGTTCACGAACAGTCGGACGGATACGAATGGCCAACCGACAAGGCCGTGTTGGAGAAACTCGACCAATGGCAGGACCAGAAGTTCGGCGTGCTCTTCCACTGGGGACTGTATTCCGTTCCCGGTATCTGCGAGTCGTGGCCGCTCTGCTCGGAGGATTGGATCACGCGCCCCGATGAGTTCACGTATGGGAGTTACAAGGACTGGTACTGGGGATTCTCCCGGGCCTTCAACCCCACGAAGTTCAACCCGGAACAGTGGGCGGACGTGATGGAGGACGCAGGCATAAAGTACATGATCTTCACCACCAAGCACCATGACGGCTTCTGCATGTTCGACTCGAAATACACCGATTTCTCCATCGCCAACGGTCCCTTTGCCGAGAATCCCCGCAAGGACGTGGCCCGTTACGTGTTCGATGCGTTCCGCCAGAAGAACTTCATGATTGGGTGTTACTTCTCGAAACCTGACTGGCACTGCCAGTGGTTCTGGAACGATTATTACGCCACTCCCAACCGTATGCAGAACTACAAGCGCGACCAGCATCCCGACTGGTGGAAGAAGTACCAGGACTTCACGAAGAACCAGCTGGACGAGCTGATGGAGAACTACGGAAAGTTCGACATCCTGTGGCTGGACGGCGGATGGGTGACCGGCGATGAGATTCACCTGGATGATGTGCTGGCGAAGGCACGTGCCGGACAGCAGAAGGGGATGATTGCCGTGGACCGCACCATCAAGGGAAAGAACGAGAACTATCAGACACCGGAACGGAGCATCCCGGAGAAGCAGATGAACCATCCGTGGGAAAGCTGCATCACCTTGTCGCACAGCTGGGGATGGACACCTGTGGCCCGCTACAAGACACCTACCGAGGTGGTCGGACTGCTGGCCGAAATCACCGCTAAGGGAGGATGCCTGCTGCTGGGCGTAGGTCCCACTCCCGAAGGGCTGATACAGCCGGAAGTGGTGGAGAGCCTGCACGGAACGGGCGAGTGGCTGCGTGCATATGGCAAGGCCATCTACAATACCCGCACCACGCCCGACTACCATGCCGGCAATGTATGGTTCACGGCCGACAAGAACGGAAAGACGCTCTACGCCATCTATGCGCTGCCGGAAGGGGAGAACTTGCCCAAGACCGTGGAATGGGAAGGCAACCTGCCCGTCGGCAAGGTGACGCTGCTGAAGGACGGACGCAACGTGGGCTGCAAGGTGAAGGATGGAAAGGTGACCCTCACGGTTCCCAAGGGACTGCGTAATGAGCCGTTTGCCGTGGCCTTCGAGGTCCGGTAATTCATACATTAGTAATATTTATACTAAGTTCTGCTAAATATCCTGTCAAAAAGCTATGTTTTTTGAGGATTGGTTGATAAAATAATAAACAATACCTACCTTTGCTGATAATAAAGTTGTTTTACTAAAAGGTAATAGGTATGGTTTACGATGCAGAAATGCTTAGGGACTTCTACTCGTCGTATTCGGCGAAGGTAGAAGCCGCGCGGGAGAAAGTGGGCCGGCCGTTGACGCTGGCCGAGAAGATTCTGTACGCGCATTTGTATAACGAGGCAGACAGGAAGCCTTTCCGCAGAGGAGAGGAGTATGTGAATTTCCGTCCCGACAGGGTGGCGATGCAGGATGCCACGGCGCAGATGGCGCTGCTGCAGTTCATGATTGCCGGGAAGGAGGCGGTGGCAGTCCCCTCGACGGTGCACTGCGACCACTTGATTCAAGCCTACAAAGGGGTGGAGACCGACCTTCCGGTGGCCAACGACACGAACTGGGAAGTGTATGACTTCCTGAAGAGCGTGGCGGCCAAGTATGGCATCGGGTTCTGGAAACCGGGGGCGGGCATCATCCATCAGGTGGTACTGGAGAACTATGCGTTCCCCGGTGGCATGATGGTGGGCACGGACTCGCACACGCCGAACGCCGGCGGACTGGGGATGGTGGCCATCGGAGTGGGTGGTGCCGACGCCGTGGATGTGATGACCGGCATGGAATGGGAACTGAAGATGCCGAAGCTCATCGGTGTGCGGCTGACGGGACGCCTGAGTGGCTGGGCCTCGCCGAAGGATGTGATTCTGAAACTGGCAGGCCTGCTGACCGTGAAGGGAGGCACGAACGCCATCATCGAATACTTCGGCGAGGGCACGCGCTCGCTCTCCGCAACGGGCAAGGCGACCATCTGCAACATGGGGGCGGAAGTGGGGGCCACCACTTCGCTGTTTCCTTACGATGAGGAAATCAGGAAGTACTTGTGCGCCACCGGACGTGAGGAGGTGGCCCGGATGGCCGACGGGAACGCGGCGGCACTCTGTGCCGATGCGGAAGTGGCCGCACATCCGGAGAACTATTATGACCGTATCATTGAGATAGACCTGGACACGCTGGAGCCGTACTTGAACGGGCCGTTCACGCCCGATGCCGCCTGCACCATCTCCGAGTTTGCCGCCAAGGTGAAGGCCAACGGCTATCCGCAACGGATGGAGGTGGGGCTCATCGGCTCGTGCACCAACTCGTCGTACCAGGACCTGAGCCGTGCGGCTTCCTTGGCCCGGCAGGTCAAGGAGAAAGGCCTGAAGATGGCGGCGCAGCTCATCATCAATCCAGGCTCGGAGCAGGTGTATTGCACGGCCGAACGCGATGGCATGATGGCCGACTTCAAGGCGGTGGGCGGTGTCATCATGACCAATGCCTGCGGCCCTTGTATCGGGCAGTGGAAGCGGCTGACGGATGACAATACCCGCCCCAATTCCATCGTCACCTCTTTCAACCGTAACTTCGCGAAGCGGGCCGACGGCAATCCGAACACGCATGCCTTTGTGGCTTCACCGGAAATGGCAATGGCGATGGCCATCGCAGGGGATCTGTGTTTCAATCCGCTGACGGATACGTTGCTCAACGAGCGGGGAGAGGCGGTCCGGCTGGACGAGCCGACCGGTGACACACTGCCCCGGAAGGGCTTCACCGTGGATGACAACGGGTATGTGGCACCGGCGGCTGACGGACAGGCGTTAGACATCCAGATTGCTCCCGATTCCCAGCGGCTGCAGAAGCTCGAACCGTTCGCTCCTTGGGACGGGGAGGACCTGATGGACCTGCCGCTGCTCATCAAGACCCAGGGCAAGTGTACCACCGACCATATCTCGATGGCCGGACCGTGGCTCCGTTTCCGGGGTCATCTGGAGAACATCTCGGACAATATGCTGATGGGGGCCGTCAATGCGTTCAATGGCCAGACCAACCAGGTATGGAACTGCTTGACGGGCACTTACGAGGGCGTGTCGGCGGTAGCCAAGCAATACAAGGCCCGGGGAATGGCGTCTGTCGTCGTGGCGGAAGAGAACTACGGGGAAGGCTCCAGCCGTGAGCATGCGGCCATGGAACCGCGCTTCCTCAACGTGCGTGCCCTCTTGGTGAAGAGCTTCGCCCGCATCCATGAGACCAACCTGAAGAAGCAGGGAATGCTGGCGCTGACCTTCGTCAACAAGGACGATTACGACAAGGTGCAGGAGCACGACCGCATCTCCATCCTCGGTCTGAAGGATATGGCGCCCGGACGTACCTTGCGGGTGCGGCTGTCGCACGAGGACGGAACGGTGGAGGAGTTTGACGCGGCGCATACCTATAACGAGATGCAGATTCAGTGGTTCCGTGCCGGTTCGGCGCTGAACACGATAAAATGACATTTTTTTCATCTATCAATCCAACAAGCGAACATGAGTAAAGTATATATGCAAGAGGGACAGTTGGTAGTCCCTGACCAAGTGACCGTGCCTTTCATTGAAGGCGATGGGGTAGGAGCGGAAATCACTCCGGTATGTCAGAAAATTGTGAACGAGGCGGTGGAACTGGCTTACCAAGGCCGTCGCTCCATCGAATGGAAAGAGGTGCTGGCGGGCGGAAAGGCGTTCGAACAGACCGGTGAGTGGCTGCCCGAAGCCACGATGGAGGCGTTCCGCGAGTACCTGATTGGCATCAAGGGACCGTTGACGACACCGGTGGGCGGTGGCATCCGCTCGCTGAACGTGGCGCTGCGCCAGTCGCTCGACCTGTATGTCTGCCTGCGTCCCGTACGTTGGTTCAAGGGCGTGGTCTCGCCCGTCAAGGAGCCGCAGAAGGTCAACATGCACATTTTCCGCGAGAACACCGAGGATATCTATGCCGGTATCGAATGGGAGCAGGGCACGCCAGAGGCCGAGAAGTTCTTTGCCTTCCTGCGCGACGAGATGGGGGTGACGAAGGTGCGTTTCCCCGAGACCTCTTCCTTCGGCGTGAAGCCGGTATCGGTGGAGGGGTCGAAACGGTTGGTACGTTCGGCCATCCAGTACGCGCTGCAGCATCATCTTCCGTCGGTGACGCTGGTGCACAAGGGCAATATCATGAAGTTCACCGAAGGGGGCTTCAAGCGCTGGGGCTACGAGGTGGCCGAGCAGGAGTTCGGTGAATACACCTTTACCATGAGCCAGTTCGACCGGCTGAAGAAGGAGCTGGGCGAGGAGTCGGCGCGCGCGTGCATGGCCGATGCTGTGAACAAGGGGAAGATTGTGGTGAAGGACTGCATCTGCGACGCTTTCCTGCAGAACACCCTGCTGACTCCGGAGGATTATTCGGTCATCGCTACCCTGAACCTGAACGGCGACTATGTGTCCGACCAGCTCGCGGCGATGGTGGGCGGTATCGGCATCGCTCCGGGGGCGAACATCAACTACCAGACCGGACACGCCATCTTTGAGGCGACACACGGCACGGCGCCCAATATCGCGGGCAAGAACGTGGTGAACCCCTGCTCGCTGCTGCTCTCGTCGGTGATGCTGCTGGAATACATCGGTTGGCAGGAAGCGGCTGTACGCATTACCGCCGCCTTGGAGAAAGCGTTCGGCCGTGGAGAAGCTACGCCGGACCTGGCCCGTTTCATGCCCAATGGCCAGCCGATGGGCACCACCGAGTTCGGCGAGAAGATCGTCAGCCTGCTGGTGGAAGCGTGAGAGAACATGAAGTGGATTAAAGATAATGGAAGGATAACATGAAGAAAGAATATGTAGTCTATAAGCTGTCGGAGTGCGCCAAGCAGGCGTGCCGTATCGACAACGAGCTGTTTACGAAATACAACGTGAAGCGGGGACTCCGCAACGAGGACGGCACGGGGGTGCTGGTCGGACTGACCAAGATAGGAAATGTGGTGGGGTACGAACGGACCGAGGAGGGGCTGAGGCCCATCCCTGGCAAGCTGTTCTACCGGGGGTACGACCTGGACGACATCGCCCATGCCTTGCTGAAGGAGAAACGCTTCGGGTTCGAGGAAGTGGCGTACCTGCTGCTGTCGGGCGAGCTGCCCGACAGCGAGCAGCTCACGGCGTTTCAGGAACTCATCAACGACAACATGCCCTTGGACAAGAAGACCACGATGAACATCATCGACCTGGAGGGACAGAACATCATGAACATCCTGGCGCGCAGTGTGCTGGAGATGTACACCTTCGACCCGAACCCCGATGACATCTCGCGCGACAACCTGATGCGGCAGTCCATCGAACTCATCTCGAAGTTCCCCACCATCATCGCCTATGCCTACAACATCTACCGGCACAGCATGCACGGGCGTTCGCTGCACATCCGCCATCCGCACGAGGGAATCTCGCTGGCCGAGAACTTCCTCTATATGATGAAGAAGGACTATACGCCGTTGGAGGCCCGGATGCTCGACCTCTTGTTGGTGCTGCAGGCCGAGCACGGGGGTGGTAACAACTCCACCTTCACGGTGCGTGTCACCAGCTCCACCCGTACCGACACCTATTCCAGCATCGCCGCCGGCATCGGCTCGCTGAAAGGCCCCTTGCACGGAGGCGCGAACATCCAGGTGGTGAAGATGTTCCATCATCTGAAGGAAGCCATCACCGACTGGACGAACGTGGACGAGATCGACACGTACCTCACCCGGATGCTGAACAAGGAGGCGTACGATCGGAGCGGACTGATTTATGGCATCGGCCATGCGGTCTATACCATTTCCGACCCGCGCGCCGTGCTCCTCAAGGAGCTGGCCGGCGAGCTGGTGGCCGAGAAAGGCTGCGAGAAGGAGTTCGCATTCCTGGAGCTGCTGGAACAGCGGGCCATCGCATGCTTCAAGAAGGTGAAGGGCACGAAAAAGCAGGTCTGTCCGAACGTGGATTTCTATTCCGGCTTCATCTACGAGCTGATGGGGCTGCCCGAAGAAATCTATACGCCGCTGTTCGCCATGGCCCGTATCGTGGGATGGACGGCGCACCGTATCGAGGAACTGAATTTCGAGGGACGCCGCATCATCCGTCCGGCTTACAAGAATGTGCTGGAGGAGGTGGCCTACACGCCCATCAGCCGACGGTAGCGGCGCGGGTATATTCCGCTTCCACTCCCACCTGGCCGCAGTCCGCTCCCATCGGCGGGTTCTGCTTGTAGAGGGCGATGCGCACTTCGGTCAGGGCCGGGAAGCGGTGGAACAGCTGCCGGGCGATACGGTGGATGACATGCTCCAGCAGACGGGAGGGGATGGCCATCTCCTCCCGTACGGTCTGGAACACTTCCGCATAGTTGAGCGTGCCTTCCAGCACGTCCTGCTCGGCGGCGAGGCGGAAATCGGTCTTCAGCCGCAGGTCGAGGGTGTATTCCGCTCCCACCTGGCTCTCCTGGGGCAATACACCATGAAAGGCATACAGTCGTATGCCTTTCAGGTGGATATAATTAGCGGTGGAAATCATGGCTGTATGTTATCCGCAACGGGAGGAACCGCAGGTCTTGCAGATGAGGCAGCCCTCCTGATAGACCAGTGTCTCGTTGCCACAATTGGGACATTTCACTCCACGGGCCTCTGTGCCGTCCTGCACGTATTTCTTCAGTGCGCGTTCCACGCCCACTTTCCACGTATTGATGTTCTCGCTGTCCAACTGCAGGGAGCTCACCAGCTTGATGACCTGCTCGATGGGCATGCGGTAGCGCAGCACGCCGGAAATCAGCTTGGCGTAGTTCCAGTATTCTTTGTTGAACTTCTCGGACAGTCCTTCGATGGTCATCTTGTAGCCGCGCTTGGTCTCGAACTGGAAGTCGTAGCGCTTCACGCCGTTCTCGTCCATGTTCTTGATGATGCGTCCCGTCGTGACCGACTTCGGCAGCAGGATGCCTTCCTCTTCGTCCATGATGCCGGTGAAGATTTCGTAGGGCAGTCCGTCGAGCAGTCCCACGAAGGCCACCCACTTCTCCTTGTTGTTCTGGAAGCGGACCACATCGGCTTCGAGTACCTTGGGCCGCACTTCCACAATGGGAGGCAGCTTGCCGCGCAGGGGCTCTTCCTTCTTTTCCTTTTTGGTGGACAGCAATACGCCGGAGCGGGAGCCGTCGCGATAGACCGTGCAGCCCTTGCAGCCCGATCGCCAGGCTTCGAGGTAGAGCTGGTTCACCAAGTTCTCATCCACATTGTTCGGCAGGTTGATGGTGACACTGATGGAGTGGTCCACCCATTTCTGGATGCGTCCCTGCATCTTTACCTTCATCAGCCAGTCCACATCGTTTGAGGTGGCCTTGTGGTAGGGAGACTTGCTGACCAAGGCGTCGATTTCTTCCTGCGAATACCGTTTCTCGGTGTCGTAGCCCTGGACCTTCATCCAGGTCAGGAACTTGGGATGGTAAACGATGTATTCCTCGAACGCGTCGCCCGTGTCGTCCACATAGTCGATGTGCACGTTGGCGTCGTTGGGATTGACCTTGCGGCGGCGCTTGTACACCGGCATGAAGACGGGTTCGATACCCGAGGTGGTCTGGGTCATCAGGCTGGTGGTGCCGGTCGGTGCGATGGTGAGGCAGGCGATGTTGCGCCGTCCATACCGGCGCATTTCCTCGTAGAGTTCCGGGTCGGCCTCCTTGATACGGAGCACGAAGGGGTTGTTCTTCTCCCGTTCCGCGTCGTAGATGGCGAACGCCCCGCGCTCCTTGGCCATGTTGACGGAAGAACGGTAGGCTTCGAGGGCGATGGTGCGGTGCACCTGTTCGGAGAAGACCGTGGCCTCTTCCGTGCCGTAACGGAGTCCCATGGCAGCGATCATGTCTCCTTCGGCCGTGATGCCCACGCCGGTGCGGCGGCCCAGTCCCGACTTGTGGTAGATTTTCTCCCACAGGTGGCGTTCCGCTCCTTTCACCTCATCGCTTTCCGGGTCCGAGGCCACCTTTTCCATGATTTTCTGGATTTTCTCCAGCTCCAGGTCGATGATGTCGTCCATGATGCGCTGGGCCAGTGCCACGTGCTTCTTGAACAGGTCGAAGTCGAACCGGGCCTCTGGGGTGAACGGGTTCACCACGTAGGAGTAGAGGTTGATGGCCAGCAGGCGGCAGGAGTCGTATGGACAAAGTGGAATCTCTCCGCAAGGATTGGTCGATACCGTACGGAATCCCAGGTCGGCATAGCAGTCGGGTACGGATTCGCGCAGAATGGTGTCCCAGAACAGCACTCCAGGTTCCGCCGACTTCCAGGCGTTGTGGACAATCTTCTTCCACAAGGCGGCAGCGTCCACTTCCTTGCTCACCAAGGGATGGTCGGAGTGGATGGGGAACTGCTGCGTATAGGGTCGTTTTTCCGAAGCGCAGCGCATGAATTCGTCATCCAGTTTGACAGACACGTTGGCGCCTGTCACCTTGCCTTCCGTCATCTTCGCGTCGATGAAGGACTCCGAGTCGGGGTGCTTGATGGATACGGACAGCATCAGGGCACCGCGGCGGCCGTCCTGCGCCACCTCACGGGTGGAGTTGGAATACCGTTCCATGAACGGAACCAGTCCGGTGGAGGTCAGTGCCGAGTTCTTCACGGGCGAGCCCTTCGGACGGATGTGCGACAAGTCGTGTCCCACACCTCCGCGTCGTTTCATCAGCTGCACCTGCTCCTCGTCAATGCGGATGATGGCGCCGTAGGAGTCGGCCTCGCCGTCCAATCCGATGACGAAACAGTTCGACAGCGAAGCCACCTGGAAGTCGTTGCCGATACCGGTCATCGGACTGCCTTGGGGGACGATGTACTTGAAATGGTCGAACAGCTGGAACAACTTCTCGGCGGTGAGTCCGTTGGGGTAGTTGGCTTCGATGCGAGCCACCTCATTGGCGATACGCCAATGCATGTCTTCAGGGGATTTCTCATAGATATTTCCGAAGGAGTCCTTCACGGCATATTTGTTCACCCAGACACGGGCGGCCAGTTCGTCTCCGTCGAAATACCTAAGCGACGCTTGATAAGCCTCGTCGTAGCTATATGTTTGCTTTTCCACTTTATTGTAATTATTGAATTCTTTGTTTTATCTATTCATTAAATTAGGTAGAAGTGTGGCGCTGTTTTTTTGGTGCTGCAAAGCTAAAAAGGTTTTTTATAATAGCAAAATAAAAGGAGCGAAAAGTTGTTATTCCTTTCGGGCGGGTGGAAAAAGAGGGTGGGAGAGGATGTTTTCTGACGGAGAAAGCGTATCTTTGCATCCATCGAACACTAATAGGTAAAAGCTATGGATACAATCAAGAACCGGAGGACCATCCGGAAATACAAGCAGCAGGACATTCCGGCTGAGGTGTTGAACCAGTTGCTCGAAGAGGCGTTCCGCGCTTCGACGATGGGCAATATGCAGTTGTACAGCGTGGTGGTGACCCGCAGTGAGGAGATGAAGCGGAAACTGGCACCGGCGCATTTTTGCCAGCCGATGGTGACGACGGCACCGGTTGTGCTGACCTTCTGCGCGGATTTCAACCGTTTCAGCAAGTGGTGCCGCCAACGCAAGGCGGATCCGGGCTACGACAACTTCCTGTCGTTCATGAACGCCGCCTCTGACGCGTTGTTGGTGACGCAGAATTTCTGCACGTTGGCCGAAGCGGCCGGACTGGGCATCTGTTATTTAGGAACGACCATCTACAATCCGGACCAGATCGTGGACATTCTGCAGTTGCCGGAGCTGGTGGTGCCGGTGGCTACGATTACGGTGGGGTATCCCGACGAATGTCCCGCACAGACCGACCGGCTGCCGTTGGAGGGCATCCTGCACGAGGAGACGTACCGGGATTATTCGGCGGAAGACATTGACCGCATTTACGCGGTGAAGGAAGCGCTGCCCGAAAACAAGCAATTTGTGGAATTGAACCACACGGAAACGTTGGCCCAAATCTTTACGGATATCCGCTACAAGAAGGCGGACAATGAGGCGATGTCGGAAGTGTTGAAGGAGGTGCTGAAGAAGCAGTTCCACATCGGCTGAGCCCCGTTCGCCCGATGCGCAAGGCGACAAGGGTAGAAAGGGGACCGTCCCCGACTTCTGCCTTTGTCGCTTTGTGCTTTTGTGGCTTAGGCTTACATGCGCAGGCTCGCCTCTATTTCTTCGATTTCCGCCTTGAAGGCCTTGTCCACTTCCACCTGGTCCTTGATGATTTTGCAGGCATGGAGCACGGTGGCATGGTCCTTGTTGCCAATCAGCTTGCCGATTTTCGACGAGGAGGTTTCCGTGTGTTTCTTGGCCAAGTACATGGCCACCTGCCGCACCTGTACGACCTCCCGTTTGCGGGTTTTGGTGTGGATGGTCGAGGTGTCCACCTTGTAATGGCTGCAGACTTTCTCGATGATGTCGTTCACCGTCAGTGACTTCACTTCAGCGCACTTCACGGCCTTGCTGACGATGCGGTGCGCCAGTTCCAGGTTGATTTCCCGCTTTAGCAGGATGGACTGGGCCAGCATGGAGTTGACGATACCTTCCAGTTCACGCACACTCTCGTTCACGTTCTCGGCGATGTAGCAGATGACCGATTCCGGAATGTTGAGTCCGTCCTGCCGTATCTTGTTGCGCAGGATGTTTTTCCGCAGTTCGATGTCCGGCTTTTCCAGTTCGGCCACCAATCCCCATTTGAAGCGGGTCAGCAGACGGTCTTCCATGCCCTGCAGCATGACGGGAGCCCGGTCGGAAGTGAGGATCAGTTGCTTCCGGTTCTGGTGCAGGTGGTTGAAGATGTGGAAGAAGGTGTTCTGCGTCTTGGTGACACCTGCAAATTCCTGGATATCATCGATAATCAGCACATCAATGGTCTGGTAGAAACTGATGAAGTCGTTGAAGTGGTTGGTACGCACCGAGTCGGTGTACTGCACCTGGAAGAGGTGCGCCGACACGTACAGCACGCGCTTCTCGGGATACAGTTCCTTGATGCGTGTTCCGATGGCGTTGATGAGGTGGGTTTTCCCCACGCCCGACGGCCCGTAGATAAACAACGGGTTGAATGTGCGCGCAGGGTTCTGTGCCACGGTCTCCGCCACTGTCCTTGAGAACTCATTGCTGCTGCCTTTGATGAAGTTCTCGAAGTTATAGTTCGGGTTCAGGTGCGGATCCAGGTCCTGCGGAGCACTTGCCTGCAGCGGATTGGGCGCCTTGTTGGCATTGACGATGGGTTTGGCGGTCACCGCGTCCGAACGCTTGGTACCTTCTATGTTGACGGATATATGGTTGGTCTTGTCGGTCAGGATGGAGTACATCAGCTCCGTGCCCTCACCTATCTCCTTATAGATGGCGGCACGCAAGATACCCACGTACTTTTCTTCCAGGTATTCATAGAAGAAAGGACTGGGCACGCCTATCGTCAGCGCCTTCGCCTCGTATTTCAACGGGACGATGGGGTCGAACCATGTCTTGAAGGCTGTCACACTCACGTTGTCCCTGATGAATGCAAGGCAACGGTTCCATAATGCAATAGCCTGATTGTTTTCAATCATATTTAATCTCCAATTTAGTAAGCAACACTTCTACGGTGCAAATTTCGCAATCTATTTTCAGAAAAACAAATCCAAAAACACGGTCGATTTTCTTGCTCCTTTTCATTCCTTTGACTATCAGCGGATTGTCGGGACCCCGTCAGGTAGAGCCTGCTTTCCTCCCTTTGGACTTTCATTTGTTTGTCTTTCAACGAATTGAATAGTCTTTACGCGACGGTTTCCTCCCTTTTTTATCCTCTGAATCGTCTCATTGTGAATGAATTATTGGTATTGCCAAAAACTTTTTTCCCTTGTTTCGTTATTTAGACTGCTTCTATTTCGCGCCTTCTTCTCTTGGCTTTTCCTTCTTTCCGAAGAGCGAGAAATGGACGTAGCGTTTGGGGTGCTCTTGCAGGTCCTGCAGCAGGCTGGCCGCGTTGGCGGCGGTCGTGCTCAAGTTGTTGTAGAACGACGGGTCGTTGAACAGCAGGCCCAGCGAGTTGTCTTTCCGGTTCAGCTTTTCGGTCAGCAGCTTGACATTGTAGAGGGTGGAGTCCACCTTGCTGAAGGTAGCCGCATAGTCCACCTCTTTCAGGTTCTCGCTGATGGTCCTCAGGTTGTCTGTCAGTGCTGTCACATTGCTGGTCAGTTTCGGCAGGTCGGTGCGCATCATCCGGTTCAGTTCCCGGCTGGTGGCATTCAGCGATGAGGTCAGCTGCTCGGCATTGTGCAAGGTGTTGGTCAGGGCCGGGTCAGCCAGCAGCCGGTTCAGTGAGGCCATGACCGAATCCACCTTCGGCAGGATCTGTGCCAGCTTGGGCAGCAGCTCTTTTTCCGCCGCGTCCATGATGCCGGCGTTGGCCCGTCCTTCCAGCGTGTCCCTTTCGGCGTAGTAGGTGTCGCTTTCCAGGTTCAGGACCAGGTTCATCTTGACCGTTCCCAGCATCTCGGTGATGATTTCCGCATAGCTGCCCTTGGGGATGCGCATGTTTTGTTCCATCTCCACGCCCACGATGACATGTCCCGGATGGTCATAGTCGTACTCGATGTCGTGGACGATGCCCACTTGCAGCCCGTTGGCGAATACTGGGCTGGAAGGAGCCAATCCGTTGATGTTGGTAAAATCGACATAATAATAGCGCTCGGGCTTGAACAGGTTGATGCCTTTCAGGTAGTTGATGCCGAAAAACAGCACCAGCAAGGCGGCGATGCCGGCCAAACCGATTTTTACTTCTTTCTTCATATGGATGGGTCTTTTTTTATTATCTGTTTTTACGTTTCTTGAATTCCTTAATGGCTTCCTGGACATTCATCTTTTGCCCCCGTTTGAAAGCGATGATGAAGGCGTCCTTGAATTTGCTGTCCACCTTTGTCCGTTTCAGGCGGAGTACCTTATTATAATCGGTATCGCTGCCGAAGGTGTATTTGTAGATGCCGTTTTCCTGGTAGCAGTGTACGGGAGACAGTCCTTTGAACTGCTTGCTGCCGGCAGGAAGCATGCGGCCGGCGGTCATGAACTGTATCTTGAAGACGGGCCGGTCATCGTCGGCGGGCGTATCGGCGGTCGGTCCGGCTGCCGGTCCGTCTGCCGGTTCGGGGGTCCGTTCAGGTGTCGTGGCGGTGTCCGAAGCGCGGACCGGTGCTTCTGATGGGCGTTCGTCGCACTTCGGGCTTTCTTCCCGCTTCGGACGTTCGTCGCGTTGCGGTTGCCCGTCTCGTCTCGGTCGCTCGTTGCGCTCTTCGGTCGTAGCCGTCGGGGGGAGGGCGGCTGCCGTCCCGTCTTTGGGGTGGGCCGTCTGCCCTTCCTTGTAGTTCAGGAACGCCTGGTAGATGCTGCGCGACATCGCATTCGTGCCTTCCATCGAGAGGAGGTAGGCCTCCTCGTTCGGGTTGGTGATGTAGCCCAACTCTATCAGGACACTGGGCATGGATGTCTCACGCAGGACCAGGAAGCCGGCCTGGTGCACGCCCTTGTCTATACGCCGGGCCGTCTGCTTGAACTGCTGTTGCACGAACTGGGCCAGCCGGACACTTTGCGTCATGTTCTTGTCCTGCAGGAACTCGAACATGATGTAGCTTTCCGACGAATTCGGGTTGAAGCCGGAGTACTGCTGCTGGTAGTCCTCCTCAATCAGGATGACCGAGTTCTCCTTCTGGGCCACTTCCAGGTTCTCTTGGGTCTTGTGCAAGCCCAAGGTATAGGTTTCCGCCCCACTGATTTTCGTGGTCCGGGAGGCGATGGAGTTGGTATGGATGGAGATGAACAGGTCCGCTTTGGCCTTGTTGGCGATTTCCGCCCGTTCGTGCAGGGGGACAAAGACATCCCGGTTGCGGGTATAGATCACCCGGGTGTCCGGGCAGTTGCTTTCGATGAGTGCTCCCAGTTTCAACGCCACTTTCAGGTTGATGTGCTTTTCCTTGCCCTTCCGCCCCAATGCGCCAGGGTCATGGCCGCCGTGGCCGGCATCGATGACGACCACAAAGTCCTTCTCTGCCGCTTGCAGGAATCCGCCCGTACAGGCGAGTGCGGCAAAGACCAGGAACGACCAGCGTAGGAATCTATGTATCACATTCTGTTTCATTGGGGCAAATTTACGTGTTTTTTTGGACTCATGCGATACATTTCGTCCGATAAATTTCATGATTTGTCGTTTTTGTCCATTTTTTCAGTACTTTTGCCCCGTTTTTTTTAAGGTAAGTAGTTATGTTGCGATTCATCAAGAACTGGACCCTCCCGTTGGCCATGTTGATGGGAGTGTTCGCTTATTTCGTTTATGCGGGGTGTGAGTGGGTCTCCCCGCTGAAGCCTTGCGTGCGGACGGTGGTGGCGTGGCTCACGCCGTCGCTGATTTTCGCCCAGCTGTTGCTCACTTTCTGCAAGGTGGAGGTGAAGGACCTGTCTCCCCGGCGGTGGAGTGTCTGGCTGCTGTCCATCCAGTTGGTGTCTTTCCTGGCATTGGCGGCGGTGCTGCTGTGGGTGCCGGTGACGGAGAACGTACACATAGCGGTGGAAGGAATGATGGTGTGCCTCATTTGCCCCACGGCCACGGCGGCGGCGGTCATCACCGGCAAGTTGGGAGGCAGTGCGGCGTCGCTCACCACCTACACGTTGTTGTCCAACCTGTTGGCGGCGGTGCTGGTGCCGGTCGTCTTCCCATTGGTGGAGCCGTCGGATATCCGTTTTGTGGAAGCCTTCCTGCGCATCTTGGGCAAGGTCTTTCCTCTGCTGCTGTGTCCCTTCTTCCTGGCGGTGCTGCTGCGTCGTTTCCTCCCTCCCATCCACCGGTTTCTCCTGGAACTGAAGGACCTGGCGTTCTACCTGTGGGCGGTGGCCCTCACCATCGTGATGGCGCAGACCACCCGCTCCATCCTCGAAGGACAGACCTCGGCCGGTGAGGAGGCGCTGATTGCCTCCGGCGCGCTGTTGGTGTGCTGCCTGCAGTTCTATTACGGGAAGAAAATCGGTACCCGCTATGCCGACCGCATCAGTGCAGGGCAGGCGTTGGGACAGAAGAACACCGTGCTGGCCATCTGGATGGCGTGCACCTATCTCCATCCGGTTTCCGCCATCGCGCCGGGCAGCTATGTCGTGTGGCAGAACATCATCAACAGTTACCAGCTGTGGAAGAAACGCAGAAGTTAATTTACCCTAAAGCAATGGGGAAAGGTTAGGAGTTTCGCCGGGAAAGGCGTACTTTTGAGCTGCTAAAGTAGAGTAATAACGCTAAATACAGTAGGATTATGACATTGATAGATGGAAAGGCGGTATCGGAGCAGATCAAGCAAGAGATTGCCGCCGAAGTGGCCGGCATCGTGGCGGCCGGTGGAAAGCGTCCGCACTTGGCGGCGATATTGGTGGGACACGACGGGGGCAGCGAGACCTATGTGGCCGCCAAAGTGAAGGCCTGTGAAGTGTGTGGCTTCCAGTCCACGTTGATTCGTTTCGAGAGCGACGTGACCGAGGAAGAGCTGCTGGCCAAGGTGCGAGAGCTGAATGAGGATGACGATGTGGACGGCTTCATCGTGCAACTGCCGTTGCCGAAGCACATCTCCGAGCAGAAGGTCATCGAGACCATTGACTACCGGAAGGACGTGGACGGGTTCCATCCCATCAATGTGGGCCGGTTGTCCATCGGCCTGCCCTGCTACGTCTCCGCTACGCCCAACGGCATCCTGGAGTTGCTGCGCCGTTACCAGATTGAGACGCAGGGAAAGAAATGCGTGGTGCTGGGCCGCAGCAACATCGTCGGCAAACCGATGGCGGTGCTGATGATGCAGAAGGCGTATCCGGGCGACGCTACCGTGACCGTCTGCCACAGCCGCAGCAAGGACTTGGTGAAAGAGTGCCGCGAGGCGGACATCATTATCGCCGCCTTGGGTCAGCCGAATTTTGTGAAGGCGGACATGGTGAAAGAAGGGGCGGTCATCATTGATGTGGGTACGACCCGTGTGCCTGACGCCACGAAGAAGTCGGGTTTCAAGCTCACCGGCGATGTGAAATTCGATGAGGTGGCGCCCAAATGCTCGTTCATCACCCCGGTGCCCGGTGGAGTGGGCCCGATGACCATCGTATCGTTGATGCGCAATACGTTGTTGGCCGGCAAGAAGGCCATTTACGCGGACTGACCGCGCCGACGGAACAGGGTGCGCCTGCAGCGGGAAGCCGGAGGGCTCTCGTGCAGGCGCACTCGCTGTATCGGGCGGCGGATGGGGGAGTGAGACTGCGATTTCGGCCGAATTTCATCGAAAATGCAAATTTTTTGCCGCAAAAGTTTGCGGATTCAAAAATAATGCGTACCTTTGCATCGCTTTTGAAAAAGAGGCCAACATGGTGACTATAGTTCAGTTGGTTAGAGCGTCAGATCGTGGTTCTGAATGTCGTGGGTTCGAGTCCCACTA
>JAQXRG010000103.1 GCA_029218405.1 Bacteroidales bacterium | reverse complement strand
AGTCGGGACCTGAAGGGAAGCCGTAGGCCGCCTTGACGGCCCGGTCGTTGTCCTGATGGGCACGGCGCAGTTCGGGAGGCATCAGCACCTCGTCGTAAAGGTCGGCCAATGACGAGTCGGGATAGTCCGCCCGGGCATCTTCCGCCCGGGCATCTTGTCATAGTGTCAGGGGATGTTTTCTTGTTCTACCGGGTGTTCTTGTTCCGTCGGATGCGTAGGGTCAGGCGTACCTGGTTGTATCTTCAGGGTCACATATCCTTTTTTAACACTTGAATCTCTTGAAAGGTCAGTCCGGAGGCTTGTGCGATGGTTTCCATCGGTACGCCCAGTGACAGGAGGTTGAGGGCAATCTCATACGCCTTCTTTTTGCCGCCTTCTTCCCGTCCTTTGGCCAGTCCTTCTTCCCGTCCTTTGGCCAGTCCTTCTTCTCTTCCCTTGGCCAGTCCTTCTTCTCTTCCTTTGGCCAGTCCTTCTTCTCTTCCTTTGGCCAGTCCCTTAGCCAATCCTTTTTCTTCCGCCGAGTCAATGCAGTTCTTCAGGTCTCGGTAATGCTTCAGGCTGTCCTCGTACTCGTGCAGTTCGGCAGGGGTGAACTTCGAGACATCCGCCACCTGGAACAGCCGGTCGAAGACCTGGTCTCGCAGTGCGTCAGGTCGTCGTTCCAGCCGTGACAGGTTCTTCAGGGCGAAGAGCCACTTGTCGTAGAGGGTGACCAGCTCTTCCTCCTTCTTGTCGAACTTGGCGATCTCCACGTAGATGAACTCCAGCTTGTCGTAGAAGACGCGCCGTGTGCCCGTGTCGCAGAGCTTCACGTGGTGTCTGAGCTTCTTGGCGTCGAACGCGGTCTCCCTCATTTCGTAGTTCAGCAGTGCTACGGTATAGACGGGGCTGAGGTGGTAGTCCCAGTGCTTCACCTTGGGCGCCTGTTCCCGTATGGGAAATGTGGCGTAGAAGATGGATCTGTCCTTGAAGTACTTCTGCGATGCGTTTTGCATCTCTACGATGAACTTCTCGCCGTCCGCTCCCTCACAATAGACATCGAAGATGGCCTTCCGTTCCGTGTAGAGGTCACCTACATGCTCTGAGTTTCCGTAGCTCAGGTCCTTGACCACCTTTCTGCCGTTGAAGAGGTAGTTGAGGAAGTTGATCAGCAGCTCCTTGTTGGGTGCCGTCCCGAAAATGCGCTTGAAGCCGAAGTCGGTCAGCAAACTGATGTAGCGTTCTTCTGTCTGTCTCATGACTCATTTCCTTTTCATATTTTTTACGAATGTAGTGAATTGTGTGGGAAAATTCCATAAAGTCCTGTCGATTAACTAATCTTTAACATAAGGACAATGTGAATCTCTTTCAATAAGGCTATGGTTTCCGTTGAGGGCATAGGGACAGGTACTACCGAGGGTCATAGGGACAGGTACCACTGACCCTCTATGACTCGCGTGAATCAATGTACCTGTCCCTCTGACCCATTGACCTGATTGGCGGGAGGCAATGGATGACCATCGGCTTTCCCGCTCATCGCAGGCGGGCGATGGCTTCATTTACTTTCGCCAGCAGCTCCTCTTTCAGCGGTTCCGGGGCGAACGACGCGTCGATGCTGTTCTGTAGGAGCTGCCGCACCTCGCCTACTGTGAGGTGGAAGGCACCGTTGAGCAGTTGGAACTCGCGGATGACGTTCGTGGCGGACACCATCCGGTTGTCGGAATTGACGGTCATCCGCACGCCCTGCTCCAGGAACAGGCGCAAGGGATAGTGCCCGATGGAGGGGAAGATGGCGGTGTTGAGGTTGCTGGTGGGACAACATTCCAGCGTGATTTTCTCGGCGGACAGTTGCTGCACCAAGGCAGGGTCCTCGGCCGAACGCACGCCGTGACCGATGCGCCGGGTGCCGTAGCTGAGGGCGGCCTTCACACTCTCGGGACCGTCCGCCTCGCCGGCATGGAGGGTGTAGGGCACGCCGTTGCCCTTCGCCAACTGGAAGAGGTCGGCGAAACCGGACGTGGGATAGAGCGCCTCGGCACCGGCCAGGTCGATGGCCGCCACCCCCTGGCCGACATACTCGGCGGCCAAGCGGACCGTCTCCAGGTTCTGCTCGTGGTTGTCATTGCCACGCATGCAGCAGAGGATGAGCGATACCGGAAGGGCTGCCTGCCGCCGTCCTTCGATGGAGGCTTCAATCACCTCGCGCTGCGTCAGTCCTTGCTGGCAGTGCAGCTGTGGCGCATAGCGGATCTCGGCGTAGATGTGGCCCTCGTCCTTCAGCTCCTGGGCCAGCAGCTGGATGCCTTCGGTAATTCCCTTGGGGGTCTGGAGCAGGGTAAGGGGGAAGTCGAACTTCTGCAGGTACTGGTTCAGGTCCTGGCAGCCCTCGTTCACCTGCAGCCGCTCCCGCAGTTCCTCGTCGCTCAGGTCGAGGGGGATGTCCTGCAGCCTCGCCAACTGTCGGACGGTCGGTAGGGAGAGCGAGCCGTCGAGATGAAGGTGCAGGTCGGTGTAGCAGTCCAGCCGCGCCAGCTGTTCGTCGGTGATGGTACGTTGGTCTCCGCCGGCGGCAGTCTTGGCGTTGTCTGAGCAGGACGAGAGGGGCGTTGTCCTCCCAGTCGCAACGGCAAGTCTCAGGGGCAAAAGTGTTTGTTTCATGTTTATGTTGGGTTTCGTGATACGTTCAGTCCTTCGGCAGGGACATAGACCGGACGGAAGTCGGTGCCTGCGTTCCGCAGCTTCCCTTCCTCGCAGAGGCGGCGGAGCAGCGCGGCGGCCTTGTAGGACGTGAGGTGCAGCAGGTGTTGCAGAATCGGACGAGTCAGGATGTCGTGCGTGATGAAGTAGTCGGCCAGCCGCTCCTCCACGAGGGCCTCGTCCAGCTCCCGCGAGTGTGTCGCCTTCGGGGCATGGCTCAGGCGGACGGCCCCGATGGCTTCGGTCAGCCGCTTGTCGGCCTGGAAGTTCACGCCGCTGAAGCGGACCTTTCGGTTGCGGTCGCGCAGCGGGATGTCCTCGGTCACCTCGCCCTCCACCCGGAGACGGGGAGTGAGGTAGCCCAGCCCTTCTAAGTGGACCCGGCAGCCGCTGGCCAACTGGCGGCCCACCTCGCGGTTCAGGGCCTGGAGGACGGCTTTCACATCGGCCATGGTCAGGGAGGTGGCGGTCTGCAGGCTCTCGGCGAGGTCGTCGGTCGATACGGAGCCGTTGAACACGGGACGCACGTGGAGGGTGGTCGGTTCGTCGGCGGATTTCTTGGGGCTGGGGTACCAGTCGTAGTTGATGCTCATAGTCAGTGGTTTTAGTGATACAATAGGCGGGCTTTCTCTGCTTGGAAGGTCATCCGTACAACTTTCGACCAAGGTCGCAAATACCTCCGACCAAGGTCAAAAGTATCTCCGACGTAGGTCGGAAGTATCTCTGACGTAGGTCAGAAGTATCTCCGACGTAGGTCACGAGTTGCAACGATGCCCCTACAAAGGTAATCATTCTGCGTGGATTGTGCAAGCAGACGGCCCGTTTTCAGCAAAAAAGGACAAGGAGAGTGAATGTCCCTCCCTGTCCTTTCCTTTCTATTTTCCTTCGGGTGTCTTCAGGTCCGTCTGTAATAGACACCGTTGTCGTCTTTCCCGTAAGCCAGCATGCCCTCCCGCTGCAGTTCCAGCAGGGCGAGACAGAGTTCGGTACTGGTCAGTGAACTGAGTTTCTCCAGCTCACTGAATGTATATCTATACATTTCTTTCATCCGGTGATAGACGCGGAGACTGTTTTGCTTGACGAGTTGTGTGTTGAACATAAGCCTATTAGTTAGTTGTTATTTGGTTGAACTTTGGTCTGTGGCAAAGTTCATACATTTACAACAAATCTGCAAGGCCTTTTTCTTCGATAAACTGGTCAATTTAACATTTTTTTGTTACGGAGCGTCACTTTTTGAACGCTTCCTCCTTCACGTAGATGCGGTAGTCCTTCACGCCGCCGGGCACGTGGCTTTCCATGCGCGGCAGGTACTGCAGGGTGGTGACGTTGTAGGTGTCGCCCAGGTCGATGACCACGGCATGCGGATGGGGCGTGCCCTTCACCGTGCTCCAGTAGGTGGATTCCTGCAGGTCGAACAGCTTGTCGGCGGAGCGGTTGCCCTGCCGCACCTCCTCGCTGTCGGCGTACGTCACCTTCCACGGCTCGCGGGAGAGGCGCTCGCCGAACTCGTCGAGCACGTAGAGCTCGGCGATGCACGTGCGGTCCTTGCCGTCGTGCGCGCTGAGGGCTTCGAGGCAGATGTAGCGGCCACGTACGGGCGCGTCGAACTTCACCTCCTGCCAGCCGTTGCCGGGCGCGAAGCTGCCGGCGGCCACGGGACGCTCGGCGCTGAGGTCGATCGATTCTCCCTCCGCGCGGTGGACGGGCGGCTGCTGTACCTGCAGCTGGTCGAGCAGGGGCTGGCGGAGTCCCTCGCTGCGGGCGTCCTTCGGGCCGATGATGTCGAACACCAGGAGTTCATTCGCACCCTTCTTGAGCCAGCAGCCGGGCACGTAGAGGGTCTGCTGCGGACCGATTTCCCAGATGCGGCCCAGGGCATGGCCGTTCACATACACCAGTCCCTTGCCCCAGGTCTCAAAGTTGAGGAAGGTGTCGGCGGGACGCTTCACCTGGAACGTGGCGCGGTAAACGCCCGGCACGTGGCGGCCGCCGTCGGGGGCTGTCTCGGGTAGCGGCTGGAAACGCAGGTCGCGGTAGGCCTCGTAGGTGTCGTGCAGGTTGAAGACCTCCCAGTTCTTCAGGTTGCAGACGAAGGGATAACCGTCGGTGTCAACAGTCAGCTCCACCTTGTCGGTGATGCCCTTGTAGTCCTTGATGGCGCGTCCGAAATTGACGCGGCCCATGGCCTCCACCAGGATGTCGAGCCGCGCTCCCTTGCGGCAGGCGGGCAGCACGAGCTGCTTCTCGTTGTTGCGGCGGTCGAGCTTGCCCACGAAGCGGCCGTCGAGGAACACCTGCGCGTAGTCGTGCGCCTCGCTCACCGTGAGCACGGCGTTCTTGGCCAGCGCGGGCAGGGTGGTGCGGTAGAGGATGCTGCCGTAGCCCTGGTCGTAGTCCTCCATGCAGTGGATGTCGCGGCTCTGGCGGGCGGCGGGCAGGTTGTCGAAGAGCGGGGCCACCTCGGTGAAGCGGAAGGCGGGCACGGCGGTGACGGGCAGGGCGGCGGGCACCTTGGCCTGCCGCTCGCCGTACATGTAGCGCGCGAGGGTCTTGCGCAGCTCCCAGTACTTGGGCGTGGTCTGTCCCGACTCGCTGATGGGCGCGTCGTAGTCGTAGGAGGTCACGTCGGGGGCGAAGCCGGGGGAGTTGGCGCCGGCCCAGTGGCCCCAGTTGGTGCCGCCGTGGGTCATGTAGAGGCTGAAGGAGATGCCTTTCGAGAGCATCTCGTCGATGCCGGCAATCATGTCGGCGGCAGGACGGGTCTCGTGGTTGGCGCCCCACTTGTCGAACCAGCCGCTCCAGAACTCACTGCACATGAGGGGGCTGTCGGGACGGAGCTGCCTGAGCCGCTCGAACTGCTGGTCGATGTTGGCGCCGGTGCCGAAGTTCATGGTCCAGAGGAGGTCGTCCAGCCCGTTCTGGGTGAAGTTGGAGGCCCAGTCGCACTGGAAGAGGGTGACATCGCCGAAGTGGCGGCGCACGATGTCGCGCACCTGGCTCACGTAGGCCTTGTTGGTGCCGTAGGAGCCGTACTCGTTCTCCACCTGCACCATGATGATGGGGCCGCCGTGCTGGATAGTCAGTCCGGCCACCTGCCGGGCCACCTGCTCCTCGAAGAGGGCCACCCGCTCCAGGAAGTAGGGGTCGTCCTCGCGCAGGCGGATGTCCTTCTTCTTCAGGAGCCACCAGGGCAGGCCGCCCATTTCCCATTCGGCGCACACATAGGGGCCGGGACGGAGGATGACGTACAGGCCGTTCTGCTGGCAGAGGCGGCAGAACTCGGCCAGGTCGTTCTGGCCGGTGAAGTCATAGACCCCCGGCTGCGGCTCGTGGGCGTTCCAGAACACGTAGAGGCAGATGGTGTTCATGCCCAGTGCCTTGCAGAGCTGGATGCGGTGCTCCCAATACGCTTTCGGGATGCGGGGGTAGTGGAGTTCGGCGGCCTTCACCACGAAGGGCTTCCCGTTGAGCAGGAAGGTGCCCTTGCCGGCGGTGAAGGAGGGGGTGCCGGCGGGACGGGCTTGCAGGCCGTCCGTTGCGGCGGGTGCGGCGGCCTGCAGGCCGCAGGCGGTGCCGGTTCCGAGGGCGAGCAGCAGGGCTGCCCGCAGGTAGAGTCGTTTCATCATAGTCACATTGCGATTAGTTTCGGGCAAAGGTACGGAATAGTTTCCGGCCGTTTCTTATACAATTCCGTCAAATTGCGGTAATAATTCGGCATAATCGCTGGCCGAGGGAAAAAAACAGGGCCGGAATGGTGGAAAACCGCAGATTATTGCTATATTTGCCCTAGTTTAATTTTAAACCTGATTTTATAGTATGAAACCTACATTATTTCTCTTGGCCGCCGGTATGGGCAGCCGCTACGGAGGCTTGAAGCAGTTGGACGGTCTGGGCCCGAACGGCGAGACCATCATGGACTATTCTATCTACGACGCCATCCGCGCCGGATTCGGCAAGCTGGTGTTTGTCATCCGCAAGGATTTCGAACAGGAATTCCGCGACAAGATTATCTCGAAGTACGAAGGCCACATCCCCTGTGAGCTGGTGTTCCAGGCCCTCGACAACCTGCCGGAAGGCTTCACCTGCCCGGAAGGCCGTGTGAAACCGTGGGGCACGAACCATGCCGTGATGATGGGTGCCGATGTCATCAAGGAGCCGTTCGCTGTCATCAACTGCGACGATTTCTACGGACAGGACTCCTTCCGCGTGATGGGCGAGTTCCTGGCCAACCTGCCGGAAGGTGCTGAGAACACCTATGCCATGGTGGGCTTCCGCGTGGGCAACACGTTGAGCGAGAGTGGTACGGTGTCGCGCGGCATCTGCGGCACGGACGAGAACCGTATGCTGACTTCGGTGGTGGAGCGCACGAAAATCCAGCGCATCGACGGCGAGGTGAAGTATGTGGACGATGATGGCAGCTGGACTGCCACCGCCGACACTACTCCGGTGAGCATGAACTTCTGGGGCTTCACCCCCGACTATTTCGGCTACAGCGTAGAGTTCTTCAAGAGCTTCCTGAGCGACCCGAAGAACATGGAGAACCTGAAGAGCGAGTTCTTCATCCCGTTGATGGTGGACAAGCTGATTCACGACGGAACGGCGACTGTGAAGGTGCTCGACACAACCAGCAAGTGGTTCGGTGTGACTTATCCGGAAGACCGCCAGAGCGTGGTGGACAAGATCAAGGCATTGGTGGATGCCGGCGAATATCCCGAACACCTGTTCTGATAGGGGCGGGCCTCGCTGAAAGCGCCTAAAAAAGGAAGAAGCCAAGAGCGTAAGCCGCTCGCTGGCTTCTTCCTTTTTCTGTGTCCGGACGGGGCGGACACGTGACCCGGGGGGGCGCCGGTCAGATGGACAGCGGCACGCCCCGGTAGAAATCGAGTATCTTGGTGCGGAACACGAAGTCGTACTTGGCCTGGAGGCGGGTGGAGACGGCCTTCATCCAGAAGGTGCGGGCCTCGTTGTATTCCGTGGCCGTGGCCTTGCCCTGGGCGTGCTTCTCCTGCGTGAGCCGGAACGAGGCCGCGGCGGCCTCCTCGGCGGTGACGCTGCTCCGCAGCTGGCTCTCGGCGTTGACGGCGTTGTAGTAGGCCTGCTGGATTTCCTTGAAGAGCGACTTCTTGGCTTCCTCCAACTGCCAGCCCAGGGTGTTCTGGCGGATACGGGCGCCGCGCACCTGGTTGCGCGTGGCGAAGCGGTTGAACAGGGGCACGCTCAGCGAGAACCCGAAGTACTGGCTGAAGTTGTCCTTGAGCTGCGAGCCGAAGCCGTTGTTCCGTACGCCGTTCACCTTATAGTAATTGGTGCCGATGCCTGCCCCGAAGCTGAGCTGCGGGTAGTAGGCGCTCTGCGCGATGCGGACGCTGTGGGCCGCACCCTCCAACCGGTACTGGGCGGCCTTGATGCCGGGCCGCGTGAGCACCGCTTCCTGGTAGATGGCGTCCGGTACCGTGACGGAGGCGGACAGCAGGCGCTCGTCGATGTCGGGCGACACGATGCCGAAGCCCTCGGGCGAGGGCAGTTCCAGCAGCTGGCTGAGGTCGAGCAGGGCGAGGCGGCAGTTGTTCTCGGCCTGTACGGCGGACAGCTCGTCCTGCGCCACGCGCGACCGGGCTTCCTGCCATTCGGCTTCCGAGGCCTTCCCGTTGTCGAAGAACGCCTTCTTCTGGGCCAGGAGCTCCTGGCTCAGGCGGACCTGCTGGCGGGCCACCTCGGCCAGCTCCTGGTTGTAGAGCACCTGCAGGTAGAGCGAGGCCACCTGCACGCTGATGTCGTCCTTCGCCTTCTGCAGGTCCTCGGTGGCGGCCTTCAGGTTCAGTTTCTGAAGGGCGATGTTGTGGGGAATCTGCAGCCCGGTGAACAGGGGCACGTTGGTGCTGAGCGACAGGTTGGTGTTCTGCGTGTTGATGCTCTGGTACGTATTGTCGGCCTGTAGGCTGCGTCCGAAGTTGAACGAGTGGGAGGCGCTGCCGTTCAGGTTGGGCAGGCGGCTCCACTGCGCCGTGTTCAGGTCCACTTCACTCTGCCGCCGGGCCTCCTCCTGCTGCTTGATGGTGAGGTTGTGCCCGATGGCGTGTTCGATGCACTGCCGCAAGTCCCAGGGCTGCTGCGCGTAGGCAGTGGGCAGGACGGTCAGTGCGGTCAGGATATAAGCGATGGTTCTCATGTCGTTATCGGTAGGGTTGAGGTTAGTTGTCTTTCTGCAGGCCGCGCACGCGCTCGCCTGCCTTCACTCCGTTCTTGATTTCCACTAACAGGCCGTTGCTGATGCCGGTGGTCACGTAGCGGCGGTCGAACCGCTGGGCGGGCACGCTGTCGGTGAGCACGTGCACGAAGGCGGAGTCACCGCTGAACTCGACCGCACTCTCCGGCACGGCCACCACGCCGTCGGCACGCTGCAGCACCATCTCGGCGTTCGCGCTGTAGCCCGAGCGGATGGTCACACTGTCGGGCACCTGGATGGCAGCCTTTATCTCGAACTGGTTGGCGCCGTTGTTCTGCACGCTCTTGGGCGAGATGTATTCCAGCTGGGCATCGAAGGTCTTGTCCTGCAGGGCCCCCAGCGTAATCTTCACGGGGATGCCCTCACGGATGCGGCCCACCTCGGTCTCATCGACGTTGCCCCGGAAGATGAGGTCGCCCATGTCGGCCACGGTGGCGATGGTGGTGCCGTCGTTAAAGGTGTTGCTCATGATGACGGAGTTGCCCACCTTGATGGGCACGTCGAGGATGAGGCCGTCGATGGTGGAGCGGATGAGGGTGCTGCTGAACGAGGCGCTGCTCTTGGTGATGCCCTCCTTCACGATTTCCAGGTTGTCCTTGGCGGCCTGCAGCTCCTCGCGGGCCTGACGGGCGGCGAGCAGGCACTTCTCGTATTCCTCGTCGCTCACAAGGCGGCTCTTGTGGAGCTGCTCCATCCGGGCGAGGTCGGTCTCGCTCTGTCGTCCGTTCAGTTCGGCCAGGCGCACGCGGCTCTCGGCCGAGTTGAGGCTGCCCAGTTCGGGGATGACCTTTACCTTGGCGATGATCTCGCCCTTCTTCACCTGTTGTCCGGCTTCCTTATAGACTTCGGCGATGATGCCGGAAATCTGTGGCTTGATTTGGATTTCGTCGCGCGGCTCTATCTTGCCCGTGGCGATGGTGGTCTGCCGCAGGTCGGTGAGGGTAGCGGTCTCGAGGTTGTAAACGGTCTCCTTGGGTTGCGATTTCTGGTACAAGAAGACAAAGGTTCCGATGAAGATCAGCGCGATGAGCGCCAATACTCCGATTCTAACGTACTTTTTCATATCAGGTATGTATTGCTGTTTTTTCTTGTTGTTATAGGTATGTATCAGAAGGCCGGCCCGTCATTCGTCGCGCATGGCGTCGATGGGTTTGATGGCCATGGCGCGGAAGGCAGGGGCCAGTCCGGCGAGCAGTCCCAGCAGGGTGAGGATGACACAGGCGCCGATGGCGTTCCAGAAGCTGATCTGGAACTGCGCGTCGTCCACCGTCTGCTCCACGATGTTGAGCAGGAACACGCCGAAGCTGATGCCGCCCAGTCCGGCGAGGATGGTGAGCACCATGCTCTCCGAGAGGATTTGTCCGAGGATGTCCTTCGGCTTCGCCCCGATGGCGCGGCGGATGCCGATTTCGGTGGTCCGCTCACGGACGGTCACCATCATGATGTTGCTCACCCCGATGGCGCCGGCGAGCAGCGTGCCCAGTCCGACCAACCAGCCCAGCGTGCGGATGCCCGAGAAGAGGTCGTCCATCAGGTTGAACATCGCTTCGGCGTTCAGCTGTATCAGTGCCTGCTTGTCGTCGGGATGGATGAGGTGCGCCTCCTTCACGGTGCGCGCGATGTCCTTCTCCAACGAGCTGATGCTGTATCCCGGACGGGCGGTGTAGCAGATGAGCTGCACCGTCTTGCCGAAGTTGTAGCTGTACTGCAGGGTGGAGAAGGGGATGGTGACCGAGGTCTCGGCGTTGCCGTTGATGGAGATGTTGGCGGTGCCCACGTTCACGCCGATGACCTGGTAGTAGATGCCGTCCACCTTGATGGACTTTCCGCAGGGGTTGCCCCCCTCGGGGAAGAGCGACTCGTAGATTTGCTTGCCGATGACGCACACCTTGCGGCGGTCGCGCACGTCGATGTTGTTGATGAAGCGGCCGTAGCTCAGCTTCGGCTCCTCTATCCCCACGTATTCGGGATACAGTCCCTTCAGGGTGCCGCTGATGCTGTTCTCCTCGAAGACCGCGCTGACGCCCCAGTGGGCCAGGGTGGGGGTGACGATGTCCACGCCGGGCACGGCCTTGCGGATGCGGTCCACGTCGGCGTTCTCCAGGTCCCAGGAGCGTCCCTGCTGGAATCCCTTGTAGGGCTTGCTGGTGTTTTCGGCGCCGAGGAAGCCCGAGTTGCTGGCGAAACCTTTGAAGTTGGCGGACATGAGGTCCTGTACGCCCTGCGCGCCTCCCATGAGGGCGATGAGCATGAAGATGCCCCAGAACACGCCGAAGGCCGTCAGCAGGCTCCGGGTGCGGTTGCGGGTAATGGTGACGAGAATCTCTTCCCAAGTGTCGATGTCGAAGTATTTCATAATGGTCAGTCTGCTCTAAGTGCTTCAATGGGTCGGATGCGCACGGCCTTGAGGGCAGGGAACAAGCCTGCCAGCGTGCCGGCGATAATCAGGGTAACGGTGGCCTGTATGGCGACGGAGAGGTCCACGGTGGGATTCTCGAAGACGGTCATCTGGAACATGCCGGAGTCCACCACCTTCTCGCCCGCCACCTGGTTCATGTACTCGGTGACGGCGATGCCCGCCACCATGCCCACATAGCCGAAGAAGGTGGTGATGGCCACGCTCTCGGCCACGATGAGCCGCAGGATGGAGGCCGGCTTGGCACCGAGGGCCTTGCGGATGCCGAACTCGTGGGTGCGCTCGCGCACGGTGATGAGCATGATGTTGCTCACGCCCACGATGCCGCTGAGCAGGGTGAAGATACCGATGACCCAGATGGCGATGTGCAGGATGCGGTTGGCGGTGAGCTGCTGTAGGTACTGCGTGAAGCGGTTCCATATCCAGATGGCGTTGCTGTCGGTGGCGTCGAACTGCTTGCGGCTGCCCATCAGGCGGCGCAGGTCCTGCTCGAAGCGGGCGTTGGACACCTCGTCGGTCAGTCCGGCGGTGGTGAAGATGAAGTTCTCGATGCTGTCTCCCTTGTGATAGACCAGCTGGATGGTGGAGAAGGGGGCGAGCGCCGACGGCTGGAAGCTGTTCTGGTCGGAGTAGATGCCCACCACGAGGTAGGACACGTTCGCTGTCCGCACGTGCTTGCCGATGGGGTCGGTGTTCGGGAAGAGGATGTCGGCGGTCTTCTCGTGGAGCACGAGGACTTTCCGCCGCTCCCGCAGGTCACGGTCGTTGATGAAGCGGCCGCGCTTCAGCTTCACTGCGTCCAGCTCCGGATAGTTGGGGAACACGCCGTTGATGCTGATGCTCACCCGTTCCTTGCCGTTGGCGAGGGAGACCCCGCTCTGGCTCACGGTGGCGCCAGTGGTGAGCACGTGCTCGGGGAAGGCCGTAGCGGTGGCGCGGCGGTCGGCATCGTTGAGGGCGATGTAGCGTCCCTCCCGCAGCCCGTTGTACGCCTTGCTGGTCCACCCCGGGAAGATTTTCATGGAGTTCATCACCATGGCGCTCGACCGTTGTTCGAAGGCGTGGATGAGTCCGTTGCCCGCTCCCAGCAGCACGATGAGCATGAAGATGCCCCACGCCACGGCGAAGCCCGTCAGGGCGGTGCGCAGTTTGTTGCGCAGGATGGTGCCGTAAAGTTCTTGGAATAAGTCAATCATACGGTGGTGGTTTTTGGGTGGTTTTATTTCATGTATCCGTTCTTGCCGAAGGGCGAGGCATTGTGGTCGATGTTGTCCTCGATGCGCTCGATGATTCCGTCCTTGATGTGGATGATTTTGTTGGTCTGGTTGGCCACCCCGCTTTCGTGGGTCACCACCACGATGGTCAGTCCCTCCTTGTCGTGCAGTTCTTTGAGGATGTTCATCACCTCCACCGAGGTCTTGCTGTCCAGTGCGCCGGTGGGCTCATCGGCCAGGATAATCTGCGGCTTCGAGATGAGCGCGCGGGCGATGGCCACTCGTTGCTTCTGTCCGCCGGACAGCTCGTTGGGCATGTGGTGCGCCCATTCCTTCAGTCCCAGCTTGTCGAGGTACTCCAAGGCCAGCTCGTTGCGCTTCTTCCGTCCCACTCCCTGGTAGAAGAGGGGGAGCGCCACGTTCTCCATGGCGTTCTTGAAGGAGATGAGGTTGAACGACTGGAAGATGAACCCGATCATGCGGTTGCGCAGCTCCGCCCCCTTGGTTTCGCTGAGGTCTTTGATGAGCACCCCGTTCAAGTGGTAGTCTCCCTCGTCGTAGTTGTCGAGGATGCCCAATATATTTAATAAGGTGGACTTTCCCGACCCCGACGCTCCCATGATGGAGACGAACTCGCCCTTCGCGATGTGCAGGTCGATGCCTTTCAGCACGTGCAGCGGTGCCCCGTTGTGGTAGGTTTTGTGGATGTTCTTCAGTTCTATCATATTCGTTTCTATTGCGGACAGCCCTTCCGCTGCCCCGATTATTGTTCTCTTTGCTTGGTTAGATGGTGCGAAGGTAAGAAAAGTTACAATCGGACGTGAAATAATGCCGAAAAAATTTGTCTGTTATTTCCGTATTGCTTACTTTTGTTGCTACAATTAACCCTATAAGTGTAATATCATGACTATAAACATGGAAAAGCCCTATGTAGTGGGCATGGACATCGGCGGTACAAATACCGTGTTCGGTGTAGTAGATTCAAGAGGTAACGTGTTGGCAACCGACTCAGTGAAGACCCAGCAATACGACAAGATTGAGGATTATGTGGATGCCGTGTGCAAGAAGCTCCTCCCCTTGGTACAGCAGGTTGGCGGTGCCGACAAGATTAAAGGTATGGGTGTGGGTGCTCCCAATGGCAACTATTACAACGGTACCATTGAGTTTGCTCCCAACTTGCCGTGGAAGGGTGTCATTCCCTTGGCCGCCCTGTTCGAGGAGAAGCTGGGCATTCCCACAGCGCTCACCAACGACGCCAACGCCGCCGCTATCGGTGAGATGACCTATGGTGCTGCCCGTGGTCTGAAGGATTTCATCATGATTACGTTGGGTACCGGTGTGGGCAGTGGTATCGTCATCAACGGCCAGTTGGTGTATGGTCACGATGGTTTCGCCGGCGAGTTGGGCCACGTTGTCGTAGATCCCGAAGGCCGTCAGTGCGGCTGCGGCCGCAAGGGCTGTCTGGAGACGTACTGCTCGGCTACCGGTGTGGCCCGCACGGCTCGTGAGTTCCTCGTAAAGCGTTCTGAACCGAGCTTGCTGCGCGACATTCCGGCTGAGGAAATCCAGTCGAAGGATGTGTACGACGCTGCCGTGAAGGGCGACCAGTTGGCATTGGACATCTTCGCGTTCACGGGTGAAGTGTTGGGCAAGGCGTTGGCCAACTTCATCGCGTTCTCGAGCCCCGAAGCTATCGTGCTGTTCGGTGGTCTGGCCAAGTCGGGCGACTACATCATGAAGCCCATCCAGAAGGCCTTGGACGAGAACATCCTGAAGATCTACGCCGGAAAGACCAAATTGTTGCTCTCTCAGCTGAAGGATGCGGATGCTGCCGTTCTTGGCGCCAGCGCATTGGGTTGGGAAGTACGTGAGGTGACTATCTGATACGGGAGAGCCCGTCGATAAGACAAAGGCACAAAGGGAGGAGGTGATTCCTCGCCCTTTGTGCCTTTTCTCTTGGGGGGCTGCCAAGTACCCCCGGTACTTGTCACGGCTCAATGCGGAACCAGTCGATGTCCGCCCAGCCGCCGTCGTTGCTGACTAATGCGGGACGGGTGCAGAAGGTACCTACCTTGGCACCGATCCATTTTCCTTCCTTCACCTGGAACTCCTGGCCGAAGGGTACGAACTTCTTGCCGTCGAGGCTGTAGCTGAGCCGGCATTTCACCAAGTGGTCGTGGCCGCCTTCGCTGGCTTTCAGCCGCTGGCTCGTGTCGGTGATGCGGGCACGGAGGTAGATGTCACCGCCCGCTATCGGCAGGGTGGCATGGACGGTCTCCGGATTGCCCTTGTCTGCCTTGCGGCATTCCACCTGCGAGAGCACGAGGCCATCGGCGGTGTTCTCCAGTACCAAGGCGGCATAGTCGAGTCCGAACACCACCAATCCGGTCCGCTCGCCCTTGTACTTGGCGATGGGGGCGAACTTCAGCTTCAGGGTCGCGCTGAAGCTGGGGGCGGGGAACTTCTGCAGCAGGAGGTTGGGCACGTCCCACAGGCTCTTGCAGTCCTCGCTGACGGGGTAGGAGTAGAGCCGGAGCACGCCGCGTTCCGCGTCGCAGAAATACCATTTGGGGTTGCTGTTGGCGTTCCATTGCCACTGCAGGCCCAGCTGGTTGCTGTCGAACTCGTCGCTCTCCTGGGGCGTGCAGACGGGCCAGGTCTTGCCCACGTTGGGCTTGCGGTAGGTCAGTACGGGTTCGCCGCAGCCATCGCCGTCCTTGTCCACGCCGATGACCGGCCAGTCGTCCACCCACCGCATCGGCTGCAGGTGCACCAGACGACCCGCCGCTCCCACGTCCTGGAAGTGCAGGAACCAGTCTTCGCCGGTAGGCGTATCTACCCATCCGCCTTGGTGAGGGCCGTTCACGGGGCTGTTGCCCTGTGCCATCACCGTGCGCCATTCGTAGGGTCCGTACACGTTTTTCGATCGGAGCACTACCTGCCAGCCGGTGGGCACCCCGCCGGCGGGATGGAAGATGTAGTAATAGCCGTTGCGCTTGTAGAACTTCGGCCCTTCGCAGGTCTCGTGGGCCTCGTGTCCGTCGAAGACGATGCGCGACTGGGTGATGACCTCATCGGCGGTGGCGTTCAGCTCGCAGACGGCGATGACGCTCTTCAGTCCGGCGCGGCTGCCCGCAAAGGCGTGGGCCAGATAGACCCGTCCGTCCTCGTCCCACAGCGGGGTGGTGTCGATGACTCCCTTGGTGGCCAGCAGCAGCTTCGGCTCGCTCCAGGGACCTTTCACGTCGGCCGCCCGGGTCATGAACACACCCTGGTCGGGGTCGCCCCAGAAGATGTAGAACTGTCCGTCGTGGTGACGGATGCAGGGAGCCCACACCCGGTTGCCGTGCTGGGGACGGGTATCGGTATGCGGCGCCAGCGACCAGGGGATGGCGGCACTCACGATGCGCCAGTTGACCAGGTCCTTGGAGTGCAGCAGCTGCAGCCCCGGCAGGTTGCCGAAGCTGGAGGAGGTGAGGTAGAAGTCGTCGCCCACACGGCACACGTCGGGGTCGGAGTAGTCGGCGTAGAGGACCGGGTTCTTGTAGGTCCCGTTGCCTTGGTCGGCCACCCAGACCTTCGATACCGGGTGGTCTTGTGCCGGCAGGTGCGCGGTCAGGGCGCAGCCTGCCAGCAGGGTCATGACGAATGTTTTCATACGTTATCGGTTTGTTTGAGATGATTTGTCGTTTTACTACGTAGGAAGCGCGCGGATTACTCAATCACCCGGACTTCGATGGGCTGTTCCAGCTGTTTCCGCCAGTCGCGCAGGTAGGCGAACCAGGAGGCCGCGTCGGGGAAGCCGAACGTCTCCTTGCGCGAGGTGAAGGTGGTCCAGTAGCGGAAGCCGCTTTCACCCGGCGCCTGCAGCAGGTAGAGATAGTTGTCGGGGTCGGCAGTCTCCTGCACGACCTGGCGGCGCGGGAGGAAGGTGCCCAGCCCCACGGTCTCCTTGGCGTACTTCACGGTGTCGTTCACGGGCCAGTCAGTGCCCCAGCTGGCCACCAGTCCCTCGTGGTCGGAATACACGTCGGCATCCGGTCCGGCGATGCGCTGTACGCCGGTGGCGAACACTTCCTTTCCCAAAGGACGGTCGAACCAGACGTCCACCTGCGCGTCGCGGTGGCCGGCGTAGAGGGTGTAGCGGTTCACCATGTTCAGCTCGCTGCCCTGGTACTGCCAGCCTTTGACCGATGCTTCCACGATGGCCCGCACCGGACCGGAGGCGATGACACGTTGTCCCCGAATAGCTACGGGCGACACGTGGGTGGCCTTTGTACCGTTCCAGCCCTTCAGCGTGCCGGCCCCACAGCTGTTGCCCACGCGGATGACATCATCGCCAAACCCACGCTGCAGCTGTTCATCGGTGGGGTAGAACAGACTTTCCTCCAGTTCCAGTCCCTTGCGGAACTTGCCGTAGAGGTCGGTGGTCTGTTTCTCGTTGAAATAGATGCGCCAGGCATTCAGTTCGCTTTCGAATGCGACCCCGTGGTGGTGGAGCACCGAGTAGGTGTCGGCCGACCCTTTGGCGGCCACGGACACCCCCTTGGCGTACCGCCCCTTCTTGGAGGTGCGCAACAATAGCTGGGCATAGACACGGGGCGGGTAGGTGCGGGTGGTCTTCTCGGAGGAAAGGGTAATCTGGAGGCGTGTGACGCTCCGGGCGGGCAGGTGGAGGACAAAGGCCAGCTCGTCGGCCCGCAGGTCCTCGTCGAAATCATCGAGCTGCGAGGGGATTTCCTCCGTCGCTGTCCGGACGACCGCCGAGCGGACGGTGAAGCCGGGACGCACGTCGGCCAGGCGCAGCACGACCGGCTCGTCGGTTTTCGCTTCGGGCCAGGGATTGGCCACTTCCAGCTGGAGGGTTTTCGTGGAGGGCTGGGCGGCCGCCGTTCCGGCGAAAAGGAGCGCGGCCAGGGCAATGAGGGAGATTGTTTTCATGGATAAAAGGGATTTGAAAAGGATAAAACGCCGTTCAAACACCGTTTGAGCAGTGTTTGAACGGCTGGAACCGGATACGTCCGTACGGGAGGAGAAGCTCCCGCACGGGCCCGTATCCTCAGAATGCTACAGAAACGGATTGTTCCACTTGTTCATAGACCTTGTCGCCGATGGTCACGTTGCGGACCTCCTGCATCCGGAGGTTATCGCCTCCCTTCAGGGTTTCCACCTTGACATTCTTCAGCACCGCGCCTTCCGTCCGGTTCAGGATGACCCCGTCCTTGGCGCCCGTGATGGTCAGGTTCTCCATGTGCACGTTGCGGATGGGCATCTCCGGCAGTCCGTTGAAGAGGATGGCGCGCCCTACCTTGCGGGCCGTTACGTCCTTGATGAAGATGTCGCGGAAGGCCGGTGTCTCCTCGGTCACTGCCGGAATCTCGGTCACCTGGATGTTCGACTTGTCCTCCTCGCCGGGACCCTTTCCGCCGTAGAACAGGTTGAAGATAAGGGCCTCGTTCGGAATGTCAATCATGTTGATGCGGCTGATGTGGATGTTCTCCACCACGCCACCCCGTCCGCGGGTACTCTTGAAGCGCAGACCTACGTCCGTCCCGAGGAAGGTGCAGTTGTCCACGTACACGTTCTTCACGCCGCCCGACATCTCGCTGCCTACCACGAATCCGCCGTGGCCGTGGAGGACGACATTGTTGCGGATGATGACGTTCTGGCAGGGCTCGCCCCGGCGGCGTCCGTCCTCGTCCTTGCCCGACTTGATGCAGATGCCGTCATCGCCCGCGTCGAAGCTGCAGTTCTGGATGAGGGCACGGTTGCACGACTCTAAGTCGAGTGCGTCGCCGTTCTGCGAGTACCACGGGTTCGACACCGTGACGCGGTCGAGGGTGATGTCCTCGCACGACAGCGGGTGCAGGCACCAGCTCGGCGAGTTCTTGAAGGTGACTCCTTCGAGCAGCACCTTCTTGCAGCCGACGAAGCTGAGCAGCACCGGGCGCAGCCAGTCGCGGATGCTGTTCCATTCCTCCGGCGTGGTGATGCCTTCGGGCACGTTGAAGTTCTTGCAGGCGCTGAATCCCTTGAACGAGCCTTCGCTGGGATACCATACATCTTTCTCCACGATGCCGCCTTGTGCGATCAGTTTCTTCCACTGCGCGTCCGTGAGCTTGCTTTTCTTCACCGGCCGCCAGCTGTCGCCGTTGCCGTCCATCACGCCTTGTCCGGTGATGGCGATGTTCCGCGCCCCCAGTGCGGAGATGGGCGACTGGCAGCGGCGGGTCTCCAGTCCCTCGAACGAGGTGTTGATGATGGGGTAGAGGCTGTGGTCGTCAGAGAAGAGCACCAGCGCGTTCGCCGCGAGGTGCAGGCACACATTGTCCTGCAGGACAATGGGTCCCGTCAGCCACAAACCGGCGGGGATGTCCACCGTGCCTCCGCCCTGTGCGGAGACTTCGCTGATGGCACAGTTGATGGCTTCCGTATTGAGGGTGGTCCCATCGGCCACGGCACCGTATTCCACGATGGAACGGGTGAGCGCAGGGAACACAGGCCGTTGCACGGCCTCCATTTCAAAGGGGAGGGTAGCATACAGGTCGTCGGCAGGTGCTTTGTCCGGCTGTGTGGCCGGCGCGCATCCTGCGGCACCGAGGAGCAGTGTCGTCAGTCCCACTGACAGGCTCCATTTTTTGAAGGAATGTACGTTCATCATTATTCTATATGTTTTTTAATAATATTAGTCACTGGTGTTTTTTCCACTCCCTGCGGCCGGTGTCGAGGACCCCGTAGGGCAGGGGAGGTGGCAGAAAGACAATCCTTGGCTGAAGCGCTCTTCACAGAGGACTTCAGGAAGGATTGACGTTGCATTTTAACCTAATTCTAACCTTAAATAAATATTATGAAAAACCTCTTGATAACGGTTGCAAAGGTACGTAACCGGGAGGAAACGGATGTGAAGATTTTGACCGAATGCGTGAAAAAACTGGGATTTCCGTCTTTCTGCCGGTAGCGGTAAGGGGGAGATTTGTCCTGAAATGGGGGAAGAATTGTTGTTTTTCGTCATTTATATGTTCAAAAACACAGATAAATGAAGATAAGTTTGTATCTTTGCCGCCGAATTACTAAATAGAAGAAACTATGAGTTATAACTTACTGAAAGGAAAAAGAGGGATTATCTTCGGTGCCTTGAACGAGCAGTCGATTGCTTGGAAAGTGGCTGAGAGAGCCGTTGAGGAAGGTGCTGTCATCACATTGTCGAACACCCCGGTGGCCGTGCGCATGGGGCAGGTCTCCGCTTTGTCGGAGAAGCTGGGCTGTGAGGTGATCCCCGCTGACGCTACGAGCGTGGAGGACTTGGAGAATGTCTTCCGGCGTTCTATGGAAGTGCTGGGTGGAAAAATTGACTTCGTGCTCCACTCCATCGGCATGTCGCCCAACGTGCGCAAGAAGCGTACCTACGATGACCTGGACTATGACATGCTGGAAAAGACACTCGATATTTCCGCTGTCTCGTTCCACAAGATGATTCAGTCGGCCAAGAAGCTGAACGCCATCAACGAGTACGGCTCTATCCTGGCCCTGAGCTATGTGGCCGCGCAGCGTACCTTCTACGGTTACAACGACATGGCCGACGCCAAGGCCCTGCTGGAGTCCATCGCCCGCAGCTTCGGCTACATCTACGGACGTGAGCACCACGTGCGCATCAATACCATCTCGCAGTCGCCCACGATGACCACCGCCGGTTCGGGCGTGAAGGGCATGGACAAGCTGTTCGATTTCGCCAACCGCATGTCGCCCCTGGGCAACGCGTCGGCCGATGAGTGTGCCGACTATGCCATCGTGATGTTCTCTGACCTGACCCGGAAGGTGACCATGCAGAACCTGTTCCACGACGGTGGATTCTCCAGCGTGGGCATGAGTCTGCGTGCCATGGCCACTTACGAGAAGGGGCTGGATGAGTACAAGGACGAGAACGGTAACATTATTTACGGTTAACCGCGCGCGAGGATGGGCCGCTTCCTGTTCCTGCTGGTAGGGCTTTTCGCCTTTTCCGCCTGCCATCTCGTCAGGTGGGAGGAGAAGTCTGTGTCCGACGGGGAGGTGAAGGTGGCCCGTTACGACCGCCTGCAGTACGAGGCGGTGACGCTGAACAGTGTCACCGCCCTCCAGAAGATGAGCCTGGAGTTTCCCCAGGCGACCAAATTGTTGATAGAGGACGTGCTGGAGCTGGGCACGGTGGGCGAACCGGCCATCATCAACCGTCTGTGCGCCTATTACGCCGACACCACCCTGTTGCGGCTGATGGACGATGTGCAGGAGGAGTTCCACGACCTGTCCGACATCGAACAGGGACTGACGGACGGTTTCCGCCGTCTGCGCAAGTCGGTGCCCGATCTGGTGGTGCCGCGGGTCTATGCCCAAGTGTCCGCCCTCAACCAGTCGGTCGTGGTGACCGACAGCCTGCTCGGCATCAGCCTCGACAAGTACATGGGGGCCGACTATCCCCTCTACCCGAAGTATTACTATCCCAATCAGTACCGCTCGATGGAACGCAGGCACATCGTACCCGACTGTTTCCTGTTCTTCCTTATGGGACGCTATCCCTTCGGGTGGCATCCGGGCCACCGTACCCTGCTCGACCAGCTGATGTACCGGGGGAAAATCTTCTGGGTGGTCAGCCGGTTAGTGGACGGCATGTCGGAAGAGGACCTGCTGGGCTACACGCCGGAAGAGAAGGCTTGGTGTAAGGAGAACGGCCGGAGGCTGTGGGAAGAAATGAAGGGCAACGGTTACCTGTACAGCACCGACCCGATGCTGGTGCGGGCGTTCACTTATCCCGCCTCTTCTCCCCAGTTGGAGGGAAAACCTGTACCGCCGATGGCTGGCACCTGGATAGGCATCCAGCTGGTCAAAGCCTACCTGAAGCAGCATCCCGAGACCAGTGTGGAAGAACTGCTCGGACGGAGTGACTTCGGCGACCCTACCTTATTGACTCCTTATTAATCGACTCCTTACTGACTGATTGAAGAAACATCTGATTGTGCCTGATATGGAAGCAGCCATTTACCTGTTGCCCGTCACGCTGGGCGACACCGCCATCGACCGGGTCCTTCCGGCCTACAACCGTGAGATTATCCTGGGTATCCGTCATTTCATTGTCGAGGATGTCCGTTCCGCCCGCCGGTTCCTGAAGAGGGTGGATCCTTCCATCCAGATTGACGGACTGACCTTTTATCCGTTGAACAAGCATACGTCGCCCGACGCGATCGCCGGTTATCTGCAGCCGTTAGAGGCGGGAGAAGCCATGGGCGTGATTTCGGAGGCCGGCTGTCCGGCCGTGGCCGACCCGGGAGCGGACGTGGTGGCCATTGCCCAGCGCAAGGGGCTGAAGGTGGTGCCCTTGGTGGGACCGTCGTCCATCCTGCTGTCCGTCATGGGCTCCGGGTTCAACGGACAGAGTTTCGCCTTCCACGGCTACCTGCCCATCGAGCAGGGCGAGCGGGTCCGTCGGCTGAAGGAACTGGAGCAGCGCGTCTATGCCGAGCACCAGACACAGCTGTTCATAGAGACGCCTTACCGCAACAACAAGCTGCTGGAGGAGTTGCTGCGTACCTGCCGTCCGCAGACCAAGCTGTGCATCGCTGCCAACCTGACCTGTGAGGGGGAGTACATCCGCACGAAGACCATCCGGGAGTGGAAGGGCCATCTGCCCGACCTATCGAAGATTCCTTGCATTTTCTTGCTGTATAAGTAAATCACTGTCTCGTCACTATTCACTCGATACGGCTTGTCGAATCATTTCACACAGTAACTATAAAAATAAATCGTAAAACAGAACATCATATGAAATTGTTATTTTTGCATAGAATCCGATAGTTTATAGTTATGAACAATGTGACAAAAGATACTATTATACCAACCATCCAGCACTATTTTGCTACGTAGCCTGTTAGCAAGGCATGGTTGTTTGGACTGAAAAAGCAGATTGTTGCATTGTTGACAGAAGAATAATGCGACAATCGTTCAAGTTGACTGCTTACGAACTTATTCTGAAGAATAAGTAGCGGTTGTTGAGCCTGGAGGAACCGACACGTTGCATCTTATTACACTTGGCTCTACGCAAGGGCTGTATCACAGTGTGCAGAAGGTCGGGTTCCACCAGAGGACCGCTTAACAAGACTTGATAGACTTCACCTCCTTCAGCAGGTCGGACGCGAAGATGAAGTCGGTGAGCCGCTGGTTGGTGGCACTGAACACGTCGTTCTTCGTGCCTTCCCACTCCTTGTGCCCCTGGTAGATGTAGAGGATGCTGTCGCCAATGCCCAGCACAGAGTTCATGTCGTGGGTGTTGATGACCGTGGTCATGTTGTACTCGGTGGTGATGTCGTGAATCAGCTCGTCAATCACCAAGGAAGTCTTCGGGTCCAGTCCCGAGTTGGGCTCGTCGCAGAAGAGATACTTGGGTTGCAGCACGATGGCGCGGGCGATGGCCACGCGCTTCTGCATGCCGCCGCTGATTTCGCCGGGATACTTGTCCTGCGCGTCGGTCAGGTTGACACGGTCCAGACAGAACTGTGCCCGCCGGATGCGTTCGCGGTTGGTCATGTTCGAGAACATGTCCAAGGGAAACATCACGTTCTCCAGCACCGTGAGCGAGTCGAAGAGCGCGGCACTTTGGAAGATCATGCCCATCTCGCGGCGCAACGCCTGCTTTTCCTTCTTGCCCATGCTGATGAGGTTGCGGTCGTCGTAGAGCACTTCGCCCTGTTCGGGCGTGAACAGGCCCACGAGGCATTTCATCAGCACTGTCTTGCCGGATCCGCTCTGGCCGATGATGAGGTTGGTCTTTCCGTTGTCGAACGTGAAATTGATGTCGTTCAGGACGGTGCGTCCCTCGAACGACTTATGGAGAGCATTAATCTGTATCATCCCATTAACAGTTGAGTAAGTATTAAGTCGGAGAAAAGAATCAGTACGCTGCTGCTGACCACCGAGTCAGTGCTGGCCTTGCCCACCGCGATGGAGCCACCTTCCACCGTATAGCCGAAGTAGGCCGACACGCTGGCGATGATGAAGGCGAAGAAGAGCGACTTGATGAAGCCGCACCAGATGTACCATTCCACGAAACTGTACTGCAGGCCGTATTCCAGGTCGCTGGCTGTCATGATGCCACCGAACCACGCCGTGCAGAAGGCGCCGAAGATGCCCGCGCCGATGCTGAAGGTGACCAGCAGCGGAATCATGGTCATCAGTCCCAGTATCTTGGGCAGGATGAGGTAGGAGGCCGAATTCACGCCCATGATGTCGAGGGCGTCAATCTGCTGGGTGACGCGCATCGTGCCGATTTCGGAGGCAATGTTGGAGCCCACCTTGCCCGAGAGGATGAGACACATGATGGACGACGAGAACTCCAGCAGCATGATTTCGCGGGTGGTGTAGCCCACCACCATGCGGGGCATCCAAGGACTCTGGATGTTCAGCTTGATCTGGATGCAGATGACCGCGCCGATGAAGAACGAGATGAGCAGGACGATGCCGATGGAGTCGTAGCCTAACTTGACCATCTCGTTGATGTACTGCTTGAAGTACATGCGGACCCGCTCCGGACGGGAGAATACTTTGCCCATCAGCCGGAGGTACTTGCCGAAGGTCATGATGGGGGTTATGGGTGTAATCATACGCTTTCTCTTATGGTTTGATGCCACAAAAGTAGTGTTTTTTTGGCTAATCTATAATAAAAGGTGGGAGGAATTTGATGCGGATGACCACAGAACCCAAGATTTTTACTACTTTTGCACCGCCAATCGATGAAAGGACAGCATCGAGACGCGAATTTAGAAATCATTAAGACGCATACAATATGGCAGAGCAGGAAAAGGAACAGCCGGACTTGCGCGGCAGCGCGGCGGCCCCGCAAGGGAAAATGGTGCTGCGTACGGAGAACCTCGTGAAGAAATATGGCAAGCGGACGGTCGTGAGCCATGTGTCGTTCGACGTGAAGCAGGGGGAGATTGTCGGCTTGCTGGGTCCGAACGGGGCCGGCAAGACCACTTCGTTCTACATGACCACGGGGCTGATTGTGCCCAATGAAGGGCACATCTACCTGGACGACCTTGATATTACCGGCTACCCGGTCTATAAACGGGCGCAGAACGGCATCGGCTACCTGGCGCAGGAGGCCTCGGTGTTCCGCAAGATGAGCGTGGAGGACAACATCGCCTCGGTGCTGGAACTGACGGACAAGAGCCCGGAGTACCAGAAAGAGAAGCTGGAGAGCCTGATTGCGGAGTTCCGCCTGCAGAAGGTGCGGAAGAACCTGGGCGACCAGCTTTCGGGCGGCGAGCGGCGGCGTACCGAGATTGCGCGCTGCCTGGCCATTGACCCGAAGTTCATCATGCTCGACGAACCCTTCGCCGGCGTGGACCCCATCGCGGTGGAGGACATCCAGCACATCGTGTGGAAGTTGAAGGACAAGAATATCGGCATCCTCATCACCGACCACAATGCGTTGGAGACCTTGCGGCTGACCGACCGGGCTTACCTCTTGTTCGAGGGCAAGATTCTGTTCCAGGGAACGCCCGAAGAGCTGGCGGAGAACCCTGTGGTTCGTGAAAAGTACCTCGGAAGTACCTTTGTATTGCGTCGAAAGGAATTTCAATTGTAATTTTTTGCCTCTGCGTTTGGTAGTTGGCGGAAGAAACATTACTTTTGCGAACTCATTTCTCAATATGGGAGCAGTGTGTCTGTACGCAGACCTTGAATGAATAATATAATAATAATTAATAAAGTAAGCTGGAAATGAATATTTCATTGCAAAACGTAAACAATGTAAGCGCAGTGCTTACAGCTCAGATTGAAAAAGCTGATTATCAGGAAAAAGTGGAAAAGGCCTTGAAGACCATCCGTCAGAAGGTCAATATGCCGGGCTTCCGGAAGGGCATGGTGCCCATGGGGCTGGTGAAAAAGCAGTACGGCACCTCGGTCAAGGTGGAGGAAATCGACAAGTTGCTGCAGGAAAAGGTGGGTGCCTATATCCAGGAAAACAACGTGGACATGCTGGGCGCTCCGCTGCCGAAGGAAAACAATGCCAACTTTGATACGGACGAAAACTTCGAATTCTCTTTCGACATCGCATTGGCTCCCCAGTTCAATGTGGAACTGTCGAACAACGATACCGTAGATTACTACGATATTGAAGTGACCGACGAGATGGTGGAACAGCAGGTGAAGATGTACGCGCAGCGTAACGGCAAGTACGAGAAGGTAGAAGACTACCAGGACAACGACATGATGAAGGGTCTGTTGGCTGAGCTCGACGAAAGCGGCAACACCCAGGAAGGCGGCCTTCAGGTGGAAGGTGCGGTGATGATGCCCACTTACATGAAGAACGATGACCAGAAGGCTATCTTCAACGGCGCCAAGGTAAACACTGTCTTGGTGTTCAACCCCTCCGTGGCCTTCGACAACAACGAGGCTGAGCTGGCTACCTTGCTGAAGGTGAAGAAGGAAGAAGTGGCCAACTATAAGGGCAACTTCAGCTTCCAGATTGAGGAAATCACCCGTATGACTCCGGGCGAGCTGAACCAGGAGCTGTTCGACCAGGTGCTGGGCGAAGGCGTGGCTCACAGCGAAGAGGAGTTCCGTGGCAAGCTGAGAGAGACCATCGCCGGACAGTATGCGGCCGACAGCGACTACAAGTTCCTCGTTGATGTGCGAGACTACGTGATGGGCAAGGTTGGCAAGCTGGAGTTCGCGGATGACCTGATGAAGCGCATCATGCTGGAGAACAACAAGGAAAAAGGCGAAGAGTTCGTTTCGGAGAACTACGACAAGAGCATTGAGGAGCTGACCTGGCACCTGATCAAGGAAAAACTGGTGAAGGCCAACGATATCAAGGTGGAACAGGATGACATCACTGCCATGGCGAAGGAAGCTACCCGTGCACAGTTCGCTCAGTACGGCATGATCAACGTGCCCGACGAACTGCTCGACAACTATTCGAAGGAAATGCTGAAGAAGCGCGAAAGCGTGGAGGCACTGGTGAACCGTGTGGTAGAGGCCAAGCTGTCTGAGGCCCTGAAGGGTCAGGTGAACCTGAACCACAAGTCCATCTCTGTGGAAGACTTCAACAAGATGTTCCAGGAATAAGCCCTTTGCGGCCAAGCCTGAAAAAAAGAAAAGGCTTTTGACCCGATTTTTTTCTTGTTTGGACAGATTTTTGTACTTTTGTCCGCGGGAAGAAAACGGTCAGAAGCCTTTTCTGACAATTGGGATTAACAACAAATAGATGAAGAAAGTAATTATGATGGATGATTTTAGAAAATATGCTACCAAGCATTTAGGGATGAACAGCATGGTGCTCGACGATGTCATCAAGTCGCAGGGCTACCTGAATCCGTACATCCTGGAAGAGCGCCAGCTCAACGTGACCCAGCTGGATGTGTTCTCCCGTCTGATGATGGACCGCATCATCTTCCTCGGAACGGAAATCAATGACTATACCGCCAATACCCTGCAGGCACAGCTCCTGTACCTGGATTCGGTGGATTCGGGGAAAGACATTTCCATTTACATCAACTCGCCGGGCGGATCGGTGTATGCCGGTCTGGGCATCTATGACACGATGCAGTTCATCTCCAGTGATGTGGCCACGATTTGTACCGGTATGGCCGCTTCCATGGCGGCTGTCCTGCTGGTGGCCGGCCAGGAAGGCAAGCGCTCGGCGCTGACTCACTCGCGTGTCAAGATTCACCAGCCGATGGGCGGCGCGCAGGGACAGGCCTCGGACATCGAGATTACCGCCCGTGAAATCCAGAAGCTGAAGAAGGAACTCTACACCATCATCGCCGACCACTCGCATACCGAGTTCGACAAGGTGTGGGCCGATTCCGACCGTGATTACTGGATGACGGCACAGGAAGCCAAGGACTATGGCATGATTGACGAAGTGCTGTCGCGCAAACCGAATGTGTAACTGATTAATAGATAATACGACCTTGGACGATAGGAGAAAAAGACGTTGCAGCTTCTGCGGCCGTGCGGAAGACGAGGTGGGGCTGCTGATTACGGGCATGAACGGCTGCATCTGTAACGAGTGTGCCGCACAGGCCAATGAGATAGTGAAGGAGTCCATGAAGAAGGCGGGAGCGGGAGTACCGGACCTGAAATGGGACGAGCTGCCCCGACCGAAGGAAATCAAGGAATTCCTCGACCAGTATGTCATCGGGCAGGACGACGCCAAGCGTTACCTGTCGGTGGCGGTGTACAACCACTACAAGCGGCTGATGCAGCCCAGAAGCGCGGATGATGTGGAGATTGAAAAGTCGAACATCATTATGGTGGGCAGCACCGGAACGGGCAAGACGTTGCTGGCCCGCAGCATCGCCAAGCTGCTGAAGGTGCCCTTTACCATTGTTGACGCCACGGTCCTGACACAGGCGGGATATGTGGGCGAGGACATCGAGAGCATCTTGTCGCGCCTGTTGCAAGTGGCCGATTACGATGTGGAGCAGGCCGAACGGGGAATTGTGTTCATCGACGAGATTGACAAGATTGCCCGCAAGGGTGACAATCCTTCCATCACCCGCGACGTGAGCGGCGAGGGGGTGCAGCAGGGGTTGCTCAAGCTGCTGGAAGGATCGGTGGTGAACGTGCCGCCTCAGGGAGGACGCAAGCATCCCGAGCAGAAGTTCATCCAGGTGAACACGCAGAACATCCTGTTTATCTGCGGGGGTGCCTTCGATGGTATTGAGCGGAAGATTGCCCAGCGGCTCAACACGCACGTGGTGGGATATGGCGCCGTCAAGCAGACGGTGCAGATAGACCGTGGCAACCTGATGCAGTACATCGCTCCCCAGGACCTGAAGTCGTTCGGACTGATTCCGGAAATCATCGGCCGTCTGCCGGTGCTCACCTACCTGAATCCGTTGGACCGGACGGCGTTGCGCAACATCCTCACCGAACCGAAGAACTCGATTGTCAAGCAGTACATCAAGTTGTTCGAGATGGATGGCGTGAAGCTGGAGTTCGAGCCCGAGGTGTTCGACTACATTGTGGACAAGGCCATCGAGTACAAGTTGGGAGCCCGCGGACTGCGTTCCATCGTTGAGTCCATCATGATGGATACCATGTTCGAGATTCCTTCGCAGAAGGCCGAATCCTTCATCGTCACCCTTGATTATGCCAAACAGCAGATGGCTAAAGCCAACCTTTCGAGGCTGCAGACGGCCTGAAACTGTAAAAGTGAAGAAAAATCGCGTTTTTGGTAAAATAATCTCGGAAATAGTTGGGTAATTTCGAAAGTTGTTTATAACTTTGTTATTGTGGAGAGGCGACAAGCTAATCTTGGAATTCACTTAAATTTTGAGGACAATGACGGAAAACATCAATTTGACGGAAGAACTGAAGAAATACTTCGGTTTTGACACTTTTAAAGGAGATCAGGAAGCTATCATTCGTAACCTGTTGGAGGGCAAGGACACGTTTGTGCTGATGCCTACCGGAGGTGGTAAATCCTTGTGCTATCAGTTGCCTTCCTTGCTGATGGAAGGTACGGCGATTGTCATTTCTCCGCTCATTGCGCTCATGAAGAACCAAGTGGACGCTATCCGCAACTATAGTGAAGAGGACGGCGTGGCGCACTTCATCAACTCCTCGCTCTCGAAGTCAGCCATCGACCAGGTGAAGTCGGACATCGTGCATGGCAAGACGAAGCTGCTGTATGTGGCACCCGAGTCATTGACCAAGGAAGAGAACGTGGAGTTCCTGCGGCAGGTGAAGATTTCCTTCTATGCCGTGGATGAGGCGCATTGTATCTCGGAATGGGGACATGACTTCCGTCCTGAATACCGGCGTATCCGTCCCATCATCAATTCAATCGGGAGCGCGCCCATCATCGCGCTGACTGCCACGGCTACCGGCAAGGTCATCACCGATATCCTCAAGACATTGGAGATTACCGACGCCACTTGCTTCAAGACATCCTTCAACCGTCCGAACCTCTATTATGAGGTACGTTCGAAGAACGAGAATACGGTGGAGAAGGACATTGTCCGCTTCATCAAGCAGAATGACGGCAAGTCGGGCATTATCTATTGCCTCAGCCGCAAGCAGGTGGAGGAACTGGCCGCCGTGCTTCAGGCGAACGGCATCAAGGCGTTGCCCTACCACGCCGGCATGGATGCCGCTACGCGGGTGGAGAACCAGGATAAGTTCCTGAAGGAGGACGTGGATGTGATTGTCGCCACCATCGCCTTCGGAATGGGTATCGACAAGCCCGATGTGCGGTTCGTGATTCATTTCGACGTACCCAAGAGCCTGGAAGGCTATTACCAGGAGACGGGACGTGCCGGACGAGATGGGGGAGAGGGACAGTGCGTCCTGTTCTACTCGAACAAGGATGTGCAGAAGCTCGACAAGTTCATCAAGGGCAAGCAGGGACTGGAACGCGAGATCGGCGATTTGCTGCTGGGCGAGGTGAAGGCGTATGCCGAATCGTCCGTCTGCCGCCGCAAGATGTTGCTTCACTATTTCAACGAGGATTTTACCGAAGACAACTGCGGTAATTGTGATAACTGTTTAAATCCTAAAAAACAAGTGGAGGCTCAGGATTCATTGTGTGCAGTGATCGAAGCGGTCATTGCGATAAAAGAAAATTTCAAGCAAGATTACATTATTGATATATTGTTGGGAAAAGAAACCTCGGAGATATTGGCTCACCGCCATGAGAACCTGGATGTGTTCGGTTCCGGACAAGGGGAGGACGAGCGTTGGTGGAACGCCGTGATTCGCCAGGCGCTAATCGCTGGCTATCTGACCAAGGATGTCAACGACTGCGGCCTGCTGAGAGTGACCGCGGCGGGAAAGAAGTTCCTCAAGTCTCCCCAGTCTTTCAAGATTGTGGAAGACACTGATTTCGATGAGGAAGAGGTGGAAGACATGCCGATGCGCAGTGGCGCGTCATGCGCGGTTGACCCGGGTCTGTTCTCCATGCTGAAGGATTTGCGGAAGAAGATGTCGAAAAAGCTCGATGTCCCGCCGTATGTGATTTTCCAGGATCCGTCGCTGGAGGCGATGGCGACCATCTATCCGGTCACCCTGGAAGAGCTGCAAAACATCCCTGGCGTGGGTGCCGGAAAGGCCAAACGCTATGGTAAGGAGTTCTGCGAACTGATCAAGAAGCACTGCGAGGAGAACGAGATTGACCGTCCGGAGGACATGCGCGTGCGTACCGTGGCCAACAAGTCGAAGCTGAAGGTGTCCATCATCCAGAGCATCGACCGTAAGGTGGCGCTTGATGACATCGCCAACGCCAAGGGCATCGACTTCCAGGAACTGCTCGACGAGATTGAGGCCATTGTCTATTCGGGCACGAAGCTCAACATCGACTACTTCCTCGACGAGATTATGGACGAAGACCACCTGGAGGATATCTACGATTACTTCAAGGAATCGACCACCGACAAGATTGATGACGCGATGGACGAGTTGGGTTCCGACTACACGGAAGATGAGATCCGGCTCGTACGCATCAAGTTCATCTCGGAAATGGCGAACTGATACGGCCTTCCCCTTGCAGGGAGGGCGGACAGAACAGGGACCCCCGGAAACGAAGACACTTTCTTTGTTTCCGGGGGTCCTGTTGCTTGTTGGGGCCGCACGGGGAAAGTACATGGCTTTTAAGAAAAATTTAGGGATATCCACTTTCCTGTTTCAAAGAAAAACGCTAATTTTGCACGCAATAAAATCTAAAGCATAAAGCCCTATGTCATTTATTGCAGATAAAGTTGTAATGGACGGATTGACCTACGATGACGTATTGTTGATTCCCGCCTATTCGGAAGTATTACCCAAATCAGTCGAACTCACGACTAAGTTCTCACGCAACATCGAGTTGAAAATCCCCTTTGTGACCGCCGCTATGGATACGGTGACCGAGGCGCAGATGGCCATCGCCATTGCCCGTGAGGGAGGTATCGGTGTCATTCACAAGAATATGCCCATTGAGGAGCAGGCGCGTCAGGTGGCGATTGTGAAGCGTGCCGAGAACGGTATGATTTATGACCCTGTCACCATCAAGCGCGGATCGACGGTGAAGGATGCGCTCGGCATCATGGCCGAATACAAGATTGGCGGCATCCCCGTGGTGGACGACGAGAATTACTTGGTGGGTATTGTCACCAACCGTGACCTGCGGTTTGAAACCGACCTGGATAAGCGCATTGATGAGGTGATGACCAAGGAACACATTGTCACCACAGCACCGGGCACGGACATGGAAACCGCTTCCAAGATTCTGCAGGAGAACAAGATTGAAAAACTGCCCGTGGTGGACAAGGACGGACGCCTCATCGGACTGATTACGTATAAGGACATTACTAAGGCGAAAGACAAGCCGATGGCCTGCAAGGACGCTTTGGGTCGTCTGCGCGTGGCTGCCGGTGTGGGAGTTACTGCCGACACTATGCAGCGCATGGAGGCCCTCATCAACGCGGGTGCCGATGCCATTGTCATCGATACGGCCCATGGCCATTCGTTGTCGGTCATCGAGAAGCTGAAGGAGGCCAAGCAGCGTTTCCCGCAGGTGGACATTGTAGTAGGTAACATCGCTACCGGCGAAGCGGCCAAGATGCTGGTCGAGGCAGGTGCTGACGCCGTGAAGGTGGGTATCGGCCCGGGTTCCATCTGTACGACCCGTGTTGTAGCAGGTGTGGGTGTGCCCCAGCTGACTGCCGTTTACGATGTGGCCAAAGCCCTTGAAGGTACGGGGGTGCCCTTGATTGCAGACGGAGGATTGCGCTATTCGGGCGATGTCGTGAAGGCGTTGGCGGCCGGTGGCTATTCGGTCATGATCGGTTCGTTGGTGGCCGGTACGGAAGAGTCGCCGGGCGACACCATCATCTTCAACGGCCGTAAGTTCAAGTCCTATCGAGGCATGGGCTCGCTCGAAGCGATGGAGAACGGCTCGAAGGACCGTTACTTCCAGTCGGGAACGACCGACGTGAAGAAACTGGTGCCCGAAGGTATCGCCGCCCGTGTTCCCTACAAGGGTTTCCTGTGCGAGGTCATCTACCAGTTGGTGGGCGGTCTGCGCTCGGGGATGGGCTACTGTGGTGCCCATAACATCAACGAGCTGCACAATGCCAAGTTCACCCGTATCACCAATGCCGGTGTGCTGGAGAGCCATCCGCACGATGTGGCCATCACGAGTGAGGCGCCTAATTACAGCCGTCCGAACAATTGATGACGGGAAGGACAGACAGATAATAAGGATGGGTGGATTCGCGTCCACCCTTTCTTTATAATATAGTAGTATGCGAAAACTTAAGTTATTGCTATGCCTCGTTGTGGCGGTAGGGGGAGGAGGCCGTTCCATGGCCGACAACCCTCCGGCGGCCTTGTTCTCTGTCAACGGCCGGTCTGTGACCGTCGATGACTTCCACCGCTATTACCGCCAGGCGAGGTCGGTGGGAGAGGAGTCGGTGAACCATTGCCTGAACCGGTATGTGGATTTCAGGGTGAAGGTGGAGGATGCCTTGGCAGAACGGTTGGACACCTTGCCGCAGTTCCGGCAACAGTGTGCTGTCCTGCAAGGCGAGGTGCTGAAGAAGTACCTCATCAGTCCGGCACGTATGGAACAGGCGTGCGGTGAGATGTACCGCCAGCGTTCCGAGCGTTTGTTGTCCGACACGTGGGTCTGCCTGACGTGCTGGACCATCCCTTTGCGACAGCACGACCCGAAGCAGATGGAACGGACAGCGGAGGAGCGTATGCAGTCCCTGTACGCCACCTTGTCGGCAGGCGGTACGCCCTCGTCGCTCGAAGGCATTCAGGTGGAGGAGAAGGTCTGGCGGCCCCTGCGGGGTTTGCTGAAGGAGTTCGCCACCCGGTTGGAACGACTGGAAGACGGAGAGATGGTGGCGCCGTTCTTTTCGCCGTTGGGTGTCCATGTCATGAGGGTGGATGGCCGACGGGAAGGAGTCAGTGCCGAAGCCGCCGCCCAGTTCTGGCAGCGGCGTTGGGAAGCGGAGGGCGACCGTCATCCGGCACTGGACGATCAACGTTTCAGCGGCTGGCAGACCCGTAGCCTGACGGACCTTGCCCTGCGACGGCAGCTGGATGAGGCACGCGACGGTTTGCTGGCTACCTACTGGGACCTGCGTCATGCGGACATCACCGAATTGTCCGCTGAGGTGGACGATCGGCAGCTGGCCGACTATTTCGACCGTCATCGGCAGGACTATGGCTGGGAGCTGCCCCATTACAAAGGGGCGGTGGTGCGCTGTGCCGACAAGAAAGCGGCTTCAAAAATCCGCAAACGGCTGAAGAAGCTGCCGGTTTCCGAATGGACCGCGGCGCTCCGGAAAGTGCAGGCGGAGCATCCGGAGTGGGAGGCGGAGATGATTTGCGGCCTGTTCCGCATCGGGCAGAACGCATATGTGGACAAGCTGGCGTTCCGTTGTGGCGAGTTGCCTGCCTCGTCTGATTCCCGCTACACCTTCCTCCTTGGGAAACGGTTGAAAGAAGGACCGGAAGACTATCGGGATGTGTTGCCGCTCTTGCGGAGCGATTATTGTCAGTGGTACGCTTCCACCCGCTTGCAGCGGCTGAAGGCAAAATACAAGGTTGAAATCCACGAAGACATTTTAAAAACCGTTAATTGTGAAGGGGAGAAATGATTCGTAAGCAATTAATATGTATCTTCGTTCGCTAATTCTTTTACGGCATGAGACAGAACGTGAAAATAGGTATGGGACTGCTGCTGGCGGCACTGTGTGCCGGCTGTGGCCAGAAAGTCGATCATCGGGGCAAGACACCGCTGGTCGAGGTGGGGCGTACCTATCTGTACAAGGAGGATGTCCTGTCCGCCTTGCCGGCAGGGCTCAAGGGAAAGGACAGCCTGGCCTTTGTCGAGAAGTATATCCGTAACTGGGTAGAGGATGTGTTGCTCTACGAGAAGGCCGAGGGAAATATCCCCGACAACCTGAAGCTGGAGGAACGGGTGGCTTCCTACCGCCGTTCGCTCATCCTGCATGCCTATCAGGAAGAGCTGGTGAACCAGAAGTTGGGCAACGAAGTGACCGACACTGAGGTGGAGCAGTATTATACGGCCCATCCCGACCTGTTCCGTGCGGAGCAGCCGTATGTCAAGGGACTGTTCCTTAAGGCGCCGCTCAACGCCCGACAGTTGTCGCAGGCCCGTGTCTGGTACCGCAAGAACACGGAAGAGGCGCTCGACCAGCTCGAGAAGTTCAGCATCAGTGGGGCGGTAGCGTTCGACTATTTCTACGACAGGTGGGTGCCTGTCTCCGAACTGTCTGCCAAGATTCCCTTGAAGGCGCTGGAAACGGAGGTCGGCTACCTGCAGCGGAACCACAATGTAGAGGTGAAGGACACGGCTTATTGTTACCTCCTGCACGTGGAGCACTTTCTGGCCAAAGGGGAACAGCTGCCCATTGAATATGCGAAGAGTGAGATAAAAAACATATTGGTGAATCTGAAGCGGGTCGATTTCCTCCGGAAAGTCAAGGAGGACCTGTACCGGGAGGCTTCAGAAGAGAATGATATTATTTACTATTGAAAATGAATAAACAGAACGTTGTGAGAGTTATTGTGAGCCTGCTGCTGTGTGTGTGCGGACTGACCGTTGGGGCGCAGGACAATGTCATCGACGAAGTGGTATGGGTAGTGGGCGATGAGGCCATCCTCAAGTCGGATGTAGAGAACGAACGGATGAACGCCCAGTACGAGAACCGCCGCTTCAACGGCGACCCCTATTGCGTCATTCCCGAGGAGCTGGCCGTGCAGAAGCTGTTTCTTCACCAGGCAGAACTGGACAGTGTGATCGTGGGCGACCAGGAGGTGTTGCAGCAGGTGGAGACCCGTCTGTCCTGGCTGCAGGACCAGATCGGCTCGCGAGAGAAACTGGAGGAATACTACAACATGACCTATACGCAGATACGCGAGATGGTGCGCGACAATGTCCGCGACGGGGAGACCGTCCGGGCCATGCAGCGCAAGATTATCGGTGACATCAAGCTCACGCCGGCCGAGGTGCGCAATTACTTCAACCGGTTGCCACAGGACAGTATCCCGTTCGTGCCTACCCAAGTGGAGGTGCAGATCATCACCCAGGAACCCAAGATTACCGAAGAAGAGATTGAGCGGGTCAAGAAACAGCTGCGCGAGTTCACCGACCGTGTCAACAAGGGCGAGACTTCCTTCTCTACTCTGGCGCGTTTCTATTCCGAAGACCCGGGTTCCGCCCGCAACGGCGGTGAGTACGGCTTCACCGGACGCGGACAGCTCACGCCGGAGTTCGCCAATGTGGTGTTCAACCTGACCGACCCGAAGAAAATCTCGAAGGTCTTCGAGACCGAGTACGGCTACCACATTGCCCAGCTCATTGAGCGGCGCGGCGACCGTGTCAGCTACCGGCACATTCTCATCAAGCCCAAGGTGGATGAGCAGGACGTAGAGGTGGCCCTGAACCGTCTTGACTCCATCGCCAACGACATCCGCAAGGGCAAGTTCACTTTCGACGATGCCGCTACGTGGATATCCCAGGACAAGGATACGCGCAACAACCACGGTCTGCTGGCCAACCCGCAGACCAGTACCTCCCGTTTCGAAATGGACGCGCTGGCCGGTATGGTGTCGCAGGAACTGGCCAAGGTGGTGGCGGATATGGAAATCGGAGAGGTGTCGAAACCTTTCTCCATGATCAACGCCAAGGGCAAGGAAGTCTGTGCCATTGTCAAGCTCAAGAACCGTATTGATGGCCACAAGGCGACCATCACCGAAGACTACCAGCGCCTGAAGGCCATCGTCACCGAGAAGCGTGGCGAGGAGAAGCTGCAGAAATGGATTCTGGACAAGCAGAAGAATACCTACGTGCGCATCAGTCCCAACTGGCGCAAGTGCGAGTTCAAGTATCCGGGATGGATCAAGCAATAACCCCGAGCCGCTATGAAGGAAATAACGAAGCGAAAGCAAACAGGCAACGGGCATAGGACACTGCTGATGGGGGTCCTGTGCCTGTTCGGCTTTTGTCTGCTGGCTCAGACGGCCCGGAAGAACGGCCCGTCCGGTTCGCGGCAGCAGCCCAAGAGTAAGGTGTATCTGCTGCATTCGGATGTGTTGCGGAAGGACGCCCGTCGCCCCGATGCGCAGGTGGTGGTGGGCAATGTGCGTTTTCGCCACGACAGCATCTACATGTATTGCGACAGCGCCTACTATTACGACCAGATCAGCTCGTTCGAGGCGTTCAGCAACGTGCGGATGGAGCAGGGCGACACCCTCTTCCTTTATGGAGACCACTTGTATTACGACGGCAACACACAGATTGCCGAGATGCGGGGCAACGTGCGCATGGAGAACCGCAACACTACCCTGCTGACCGACAGTCTCAATTACGACCGGCTCTTCAACCTGGGCTACTATTTCGATGGCGGGACGTTGATGGACGAAGAGAATGTGCTGACCTCCGACTGGGGCGAGTACAGTCCTTCCACCAAGCAGGCCGTCTTCAACTACAACGTCAAGCTGGTCAATCCGCAGTTTACCCTGACTTCCGACACCCTGCACTACAATACCGCTACGAAGGTGGCGGATATCGTGGGTCCGTCGGACATTGTCAGCGATGCCAACCACATCTATTCCGAGCTGGGCACGTACGACACACAGGCGGGGAAAGCCTGGCTTTACCAGCGCTCCGTCCTTACAAGCGACGGGCGGCAGCTCGTGGGCGACACCTTGTTCTACGACCGCAACCGGGGCGTAGGAGAAGCGTTCACCGACATGTTGCTGACCGACACGCTTCACAAGAATCTCTTGAGTGGTGAGTATGGTTACTACAATGAGTTCCGCAAGTACGCGTTCGCTACCCGCCGGGCCTTGGCGGTGGACTACTCGCAGGGCGACAGCCTGTTCCTGCACGGTGACACCTTGCTGATGGAGACCTTCCACCTTGGTACCGACTCCATGTACCGCGAGATGCGGGCCTTCCACAAGGTCCGTTTCTACCGCACCGACGTGCAGGGAGTGTCCGATTCGTTGGTCTTCTCGTCCGCCGACAGTTGCCTGACCCTTTACCACGACCCTGTGGTGTGGAACCAGAAGCAGCAGCTGTTGGGCGAGCGTATCCTGCTCTACATGAACGACAGTACCATCGACTGGGCCCACATCATCAACCAGGCCCTATCGGTCGAACAGATTGACAGCGTCATGTACAACCAGGTCACCGGCAAGGAAATGAAGGCGTATTTCCGTGACGGACAGATGCGGAAGACCGAGGTGGTCGGTTCCGTACGGGTGGTCTATTATCCGATGGATTCCGACAGTACCCTCATCGGCATGAACGTGTCTGAGACCAGCCAGCTCGACGTGTATTTGGAGAACCAGAAAATCGAGAAGATGGTGATGTTCCCCAAATCAACCGGTACCCTCTATCCGTTGACGCAGATTCCCAAGGATAAGCGGAAACTGAGCAACTTTGTCTGGTTCGACTACCTGCGTCCCCGGAGCAAGGCCGACGTGTTCAGCTGGCAGGACAAGAAAGCCGGCGACATGCTGAAGAAGAATGTGCGGGGCCCCATCGAACTGCCCAACCAGCACCTGTTCGACAGCCGTCCGAAGCCGGCCGTGTCCGTAACGCCCGACTCGGTCCGCGTGACGGTGCCGGCCGATACGGTGACCGTCAATGTGAGACAAGCATTAGAAACTAACGAATAAATAGAAGGAGAATACAGCTATGGGAATGTTTACCATGAGAAAGCCCCGCGCGTACCATCATGAGTACATCTACGTGGACGAGCGGAAAGAGAAACTGCAGAAGATTGAAGAGACCGCCCGGCGTGACCTTGGCATGTTGCCGCCGAAGGAATTCACTCCTGAAGATATCCGTGGCAAGTTTGTGGAAGGTACCACCTACCTCAAGCGACGGAAAGAGAGCGGGCGCAAGCCATTGACCTACGGCACCCTCTTCGTGGCCATTCTGGTGCTGATGTACATCTTGCATTACCTCGTCACCGGCGAGTTCACGCTGTAAGGAAAGGAGGAGAGCCATGAGCGATATCATCCGTCTGTTGCCCGATGCGGTGGCCAACCAGATAGCGGCGGGCGAAGTCATCCAACGGCCAGCTTCTGTGGTGAAGGAGCTGGTGGAGAACGCCATTGACGCGGGCGCCACTCGTATCGACGTGTCGGTCACCGATGCTGGGAAGACCTGCATCCAGGTCATTGATGATGGGAAGGGAATGTCTGAGACTGACGCCCGCTTGGCGTTTGAGCGGCATGCCACCTCGAAGATACGCGAGGCGGCCGACCTCTTTGCACTCCGTACCATGGGGTTCCGTGGCGAGGCACTGGCCTCCATCGCGGCGGTGGCCCAGGTGGAACTGCGCACCTGTCAGGAAGCAGGACAGTTGGGTACGTCCCTTTCTATCGCCGGCTCCAAAGTCGAGAGCCAGGAGGCAGTGGCATGCCCCAAAGGCAGCAACTTCTGCGTGAAGAACCTGTTCTTCAATGTCCCGGCCCGTCGTAAGTTCCTGAAGTCCAACCAGACCGAACTGAGCAATATCCTGGCTGAGTTCGAGCGCATCGCCTTGGTCAATCCCGACATCACGTTCACGCTGCGCCACAACGACACCGAGCTGCTTCACTTGCCCGCCATCCAGTTGCGGCAGCGCATCATGGGGGTGTTCGGAAAGAAACTCAACCAGGAACTGCTATCGCTCGACCTGACCACCACCATGGTCCACATCCACGGCTTTCTTGGGAAGCCCGAGTCGGCCCGCAAGAAGGGAGCCCGTCAGTACTTCTTCGTCAACGGGCGCTACATGCGTCATCCCTATTTCCACCGGGCTGTGGCGGATGCCTACGAGCATCTCATTCCCGCAGGGGAGCAGATGTCCTATTTCCTGTATTTTGAAGTGGACCCTGCGCAAATTGATGTCAATATCCATCCCACCAAGACGGAAATCAAGTTCGAGAACGAGCAGGCCATCTGGCAGATTCTCTCTGCGGCAGTCAAAGAGACCTTAGGACGCTTCAACGCGGTCCCTTCCATCGACTTCGACACCGAAGGGATGCCCGATATTCCTGCCCTTGACCTGGCCACTTACCAGTCGGGGCCTTCCCGGCCACCGGTCACTTCCATTGACCCCACGTACAATCCGTTTGCCGCCAATGCCACGGTAGCGCCGCCTTCTTCCTACTCTTCGGCAGGTTCGCCTTCCCCTGCCCGTACCGAGTGGGAGCCCTTGTTCCATGGACTGGAGCATGCGTCCTCCTCTCGTTCAACGGACCTCCTCGAACCTCCGGCGTTTGAGGAAGAGATGCCCGCCGTTTCCGACACCGAGGGGAGCCATCCGCAGGCCGTGGGCGATGTGTTCGGTGAGGGACCGTCTGCCGCGTCCGCCTCATCGTTGACCCAGCATTTCCAATACAAGGGCAGCTACATCCTGACCTCCGTCAAGTCCGGACTGATGATCATCGACCAGCAGCGGGCGCACACCACCATCCTCTACGAGCAGTACCGCCGGCAGATGGACAGCCGCAGGAACGCCTCACAGCGGATGCTCTTCCCCGACATGGTGCATTTCTCACCGGCCGAAGTGCCCGTGCTGGAGAGCATCCTCGACGACCTTTCCGCACTGGGCTTCGACCTCAGCCCGCTGGGAGGCGGCTCCTACGCCATCAACGGAGTGCCGGCCGGCATCGAAGGCCTGAACCCTGAGTCGTTGGTGACCGGTATGGTGCAGACCGCCCTGGAGAAAGGTTGCAAGGTGAAAGAAGAGATCCAGCACCTGCTGGCACTCTCTTTGGCTCGTTCTGCGGCCATTGTGCCCGGTCAGGTACTGACCAATGAAGAGATGAACAGCTTGGTGGACAGTCTCTTTGAGCTGCCTACGCCCAACTATACACCCGATGGCAAGCTGGTGCTGTCGGTCATTCAGGAAGAGGACATAGAGAAAATGTTCAAGTAAACTTTCTTTCAACTTAATTCCGGAAAATTAGGTAGAATCAAAATAATAGTGTATCTTTATCGCGTTTTTGAGAGCTATAAACATTACTACTTATTTATTCTAATCTTACCTTATGTTTAAACTGTTCCATGGATTCCAATTGGTCGAATCCTATCATGAGTTGAAGAAGGCCCGGAGATTGTCGGAAAACAAGTTGCCGGGACGCATTGTCAAGCTGTCGATTGCCATCCTTACGGCATTAGTATTGTGGCTGTTGCCTATTGAGGCGTTCGGCATTGCCGGACTGACCGTTATCGAACAGCGATTGATTTCCATCTTTGTCTTCGCCACCCTGATGTGGGTGTTCGAGGCTGTGCCTGCCTGGACCACGTCCATGATGGTGGTGGTGCTCCTGCTCTTGTCCGTGTCCGACAGCAGTTTCTGGTTCTTTGTCCAGGGTTACGCTCCCGAGGCATTGGGCCAGTCGGTGAAGTACAAGTCCATCCTTCACTGCTTCGCTGACCCCATCATCATGCTGTTCATCGGTGGCTTCATCCTCGCTATCTCCGCTACCAAGAGCGGCCTTGACCTGATGCTCGCCCGCACCATGCTCAAGCCGTTCGGCACCCAGAGCCGCTTCGTGCTGTTGGGCTTCATCCTCGTTACCGCCGTCTTCTCCATGTTCCTCAGCAATACTGCGACCGCCGCCATGATGCTGACCTTCCTCACTCCGGTGCTCAAGGCCTTGCCGGCCGACGGTAAAGGAAAGATTGGTCTGGCCCTTGCCATTCCGGTAGCGGCCAATGTGGGCGGTATGGCGACCCCCATCGGCACACCTCCCAACGCCATTGCCCTGAAGTACCTCAACGATCCCGAAGGACTGAACCTGAACCTGGGCTTCGGTGAATGGATGGCCTTCATGTTGCCTTTCACCCTTGTGGTGCTGTTCATCGCATGGCTGCTGCTGCTCAAGATGTTCCCCTTCAAGCAGAAGACCATCCACTTGAACATTGAGGGAGAGGCCAAGCGCGACTGGCGTTCTGTAGTCGTCTATATCACCTTCGCTGTCACCGTCCTGTTGTGGATGACCGACAAGTTCACCGGTGTCAATTCTAATGTTGTAGCCATGATTCCGGTCGGTATCTTCTGTATCACGGGTGTCATCACCAAGCGTGACCTGGAAGAAATCAGCTGGTCTGTGCTGTGGATGGTAGCCGGTGGCTTCGCCCTCGGTGTCGCCCTCAACGAGACCGGTCTGGCGCAGCACCTGATTGAGTCCATTCCGTTCAATACCTGGTCGCCTGTAGCGATGATTATCGGCTCCGGCCTCATCTGCTACATGATGGCCAACTTCATCTCGCACACGGCAACCGCTGCCTTGCTGGTGCCCATCCTCGCCATTGCTGGTATGAGTGCCCGCGAGAACCTGGAGGTAGTGGGTGGCGTGAGCACCCTGCTCATCGGTGTCGCTATCGGTTCTTCGTTGGCCATGGTGCTGCCCATCAGTACCCCTCCCAATGCCTTGGCGCATGCTACGGGTATGATTCAGCAGAAGGACATGGAGCGTGTCGGCATCATCATGGGTCTTATCGGTCTCGTGTTGGGCTATTCCATGCTCATTGCGCTCGGTTCGGCCGGACTGCTGTAAACATCTTATTGGACCTGCATGGACGGGCCCTTTCTGGAGAGGCGGACTTTCGGGTCCGCCTTTTCTGTAGCCGCCCGGTTGTCCCTTTCACCTAATACGGTCTCTACGACAACGGGCAGAAGGGCAGTACGGACGGTATGTGTTTCCGATACAGAAAAGTGGTCCGTCCTGTTCTTGTCAGGGCGGACCACTTTTTACTGGGTTGTCATTGTTTTCATTCCATGACCATGCGATAAATCTCCATCGTGGCTGCAGCGTCCAGGTCCATGTATCCATGCAGTACCTCGCCCTTGAGCTTGTGCAGGCGAGTGTTCATCAGTTCCAGGTCGGGTGCTTGGATGCCGAGCTGAGAGAAGTTGACGGGCATCCTGAGCACGTCGTGCAGCCAGGCCTTCAAGGCCAGTGCCCCTTGCCGGGCATCCTCCTCCATGTCGCCCGAATCAGCGATTCCGAGCACTCTGTGCGCCAGCTGTGCCACCTTGTGAGGGTTGTGGCGGGATGCATACAGGAGGAAGGCCGGTACGATGACGGCCAGTCCGGCACCATGTGTCACGTCGTATTCCGCCGAAACCTCATGCTCCATGGCATGGCTGAACCAGTCCTCCTTCCGTCCCAGCGAACAAGTGTCGTTGTGGGCAATGGTGCCACACCACATGATGTTGGCGCGAGCCTCATAGTCCAGCGGATCTTTCATCACGCGTGCCGCCATCTCCATGATGGCCAGAAGCATTCCCTCCGCCAGACGGTCGCCGATTTGTACGTCGGGCGTATTGCTCAGGTAGCGTTCCAGGATGTGCGCCATCATGTCGCTAATGCCGCTCGCAGTCTGCCATGCGGGCAGTGTCATTGTCAGCTCCGGGTTCATGACGGCGAATCGGGGGCGCAGGAGCATCGGCTCGCGCAGGCCGGTCTTCACCTTCGTCCGGGTGTCCGTTATGACCGTGTTGCCACTGCCTTCGCTGCCTGCGGCGGGGATGGTGAGTACGACACCCACGGGCAATGCTTGGTGGGGTTTGGCCTTTCCGATGTAGAAATCCCAAAAGTCACCTTCGTAGTAGTAGCCCACTGCAATGGCCTTGGCCGTATCGATGACCGAGCCGCCACCGACAGGAAGCAGGAAGTCTGGCTGGAACTCCTGGGCCAGTGCCAGTCCTTCGCGGACTTTCGTATCAACAGGGTTGGGTTGCACACCTGAGAGTTCGCAGCATACGATGCCCTCCCTCGTGAGGGAGTCTTTGACACGGTCCAGAAGACCGGAGCGTACCACGCTGCCGCCTCCATAGACTATCATGACGCGTCGTGCACCATAGCGTATGCAGAGTCTGCCCACCTGGGTCTCTGTCTCTCTGCCGAAGACAAATTCCGTGGGACTGTAGAATGTGAAGTTATTCATGATAATTGATAGTATGATGTGTTGAAACAGTTTATAGCGACAAAGTTACAACATTCTATCAAAAGACCTCCTTATCGGGTGGAAAAATTTGCAGGAGAATGACCGGTGGCTGGGAGGCGAAGACGCTGCCGATGCTATGGATATAAACGCCGTTTAAACGCGGTTCGAACAGTGTTCAAACGGCATTCGAACACCGTTCAAGATGCCTCACCGGTTCAGTCAAGACGTACAAGGACATCACGAATAAGTTCAAGTTGTTTAGATAGAAGAAAAGAGCCCGCTGACACCATCAACGGGCTCTTTCATGTACTTGTGGAGCTGGAGGGAGTCGAACCCTCGTCCAAACAAGGAAGCCATACGCTTTCTACATGCTTATCTCTGCCTTCGGTTTTCGTGTGCAAGCAAGACCAGAGCCACCCACTTACACCTTAGTCCCTGTATCTCATTCCAACTGCGGGACGAAGCCGGAACTATTCCCGATTTTGCTGCACCGCCTTCTCAAACGCTTCGGAACAAGAGCTTTTGGGCGATGTCTCGTTTCCACCACTGTGGCGGAAATAAAGCTAATCTACTGTACTTCGATTAAGCAGCGAGAGCATAAGATTCGTTGCCAGATAATTGTTTGAAGACTGGGATTAGAGTGCCAACCTACCACGCACTGCATGCTTACGTACCACATCTCTCGCTGTCAAAACCAAACAACCCCATTGATGTCGTACATATTTTGGGTACAAAAGTAGGCTTTTCTCCTTTATCGTGCAAGTTTTTCCCCGAAAATCCGTATATTTGGGCCGTATTTTAATTTGTTTAACCAATTAAGTATGAGAAAATCGATGTTGGCAATGTGTATGAGCGCAGCCTTGCTCGGGGCGTGCTCGGGAAACGGCGGCAGGAAAGCCGCTGAGGCCGAAGGCAAGATGAGTGGAGATACCCTGCTGATGCTGGTGGGCAGTTATGCGGAAGCGGACGCGGAAGGTATCAAGGTATATGAATGGAACCAGGAGACGGGGGAAGGGGTCTATTGCAGTGGGCTGAAGGGAATCCGCAACCCTTCGTTCCTGACGGTCGCGCCCGACGGACAGCATGTGTATTCAGTGGGCGAGAACGAGGAGAAGACCTCGACCGCAAACGCGCTGCTGCTGGACCCGGTGACGAAACAGCTTTCGTTCTTGGGAGAAAGTGCGACTGATGGAGCGGCTCCGTGCAACATCACGCTGAGTCCGGGCAGGGATTATGTGGTGACGGCGAACTATAACGGAGCGAGCATCACCGTGTTTCCGGTGGATGAGGACGGGACGTTGGGCGAAGGCAATGTCATCCGCTTTGAGGGGAAGGGCTCCGATGCGGAACGGCAGGAGCAGCCGCATTTGCACTGTGTGTACTTCTCGCCCGACGGGAAGTTCCTGTTGGCCAATGACCTGGGGACTGACTGCATCCACGTGTTCCCCATCGACGCGTCGGGCGAAGGGTTGCTGAATGCGGCCGAGGCGTTCGATGTACAGCTGGCGCCGGGTTCAGGTCCGCGGCATGCGGTCTTCGACGGGAGCGGGAAACACCTCTATGTCATCAATGAGTTGAAGGGGGACGTGGTGGTGATGGACTACGACGGTGCCTCGCTGCGGCAGGTGCAGAGCATCCAGGCCGATACAGTGGGGGCGAAGGGCAGTGCGGACATCCACTTGTCGCCCGACGGGAAGTTTCTCTATGCTTCCAACCGTCTGCAGGCGGACGGGGTGGCGGTGTTTGCCGTGAAGGCGGAGGACGGTACGCTGACCAAGGTGGGCTACCAGCTCACGGGGGCGCATCCGCGCAACTTTGCCTTGACCCCGAACGGAAAGTTTGTGCTGGTGGCCTGCCGCGACACGGACGAGATCGAAATCTATGAACGGAACGCCGAAACAGGACTGTTGTCGGATACCGGACGGCGGATTCAGACACCGAAGCCGGTGGTCATCGCGCTCATTGAGCGGAAATGACGGCGCGCGGAGGGACGGCCGGCTGTCAGGCGGACGATGGGTGCTTACGGTAGTCAGTGGGCGACTGCCCCATGGTCTTGGAGAACAGCCGTGAGAAGTAATACTGGTCCTTGATGCCCAGCTTGTGGCAGATTTGGTTGATTTTCAGTTCGGTCTCTCTCAGCAGCAGGCAGGCTCGCTGTATCTTCAGACGGTTGAAATAGGCGAGCGGACTCATGCCCGTCTGCCGTTTGAAGAGCGCGCAGAAATGACTCTGTGAGTAGCCGATATAGTCGAGGACCTGCTGTAGGGCCATGTGGTTCTGACCCATCCCCGACAGTGCCGAGGCGGCGTTGCTCCCTGAACAGGTGAAGACCAACGAGCAACTCTATCTCACCGGACTGCACTTAGAGCAATACCGCCACGCCACCTGGAGCCCTGTGGATTACTATGAGGAGGCGTTGCGCCGAGACCCTAATGACATCCGTTGTCTCAATGCCATGGGACTCTGGTTCATCCGCAAGGGGCGGTTCGCTAAGGCGGAGACCTACTTGCGCAAGGCGGTGCGCCTCTCGCAGAAGCGGAATCCCAACCCTTACGACGGGGAGCCCATCTATCATCTCGCCCTCGTACTGAAATACCAGGGGCGGCTGGATGAGGCCCTCGACGAACTGAATCGCGGACTGGTCTATGGCGCGCACAACCAGAAGACGTTGGCACTCAAAGCGGCGGTGCTGCGGCTCATGGGACAAAAGGAACAGGCGATGAAGGTGTGTCAGGAGGCTCTCGCTACCGACCTCTTCAACTATGGCTGCCGCTATGAGCAGTATCTGCTGACGGGCGATGCATCGCTTCTCGGCGAACTGAAACACTTGCTGCAGGGACTGGCCAAGAACTATGATGAGTTGGCGCTCGACTATCAGGCGGCCGGACGGTTAGAGGAGGCGCAGGCTATCTGGGAGATGGCCATTGCCGAAAAGGCCGATACGCCGATGACCTACTATTACCTGCAACGCTATGAGGAAGCCGAACAGGCGGACTCCCGCTACTGTTTCCCCAACCGTGCGGAAGACGTGATGGCACTCGAAGCGGCCAAGCTGGCCCATCCTCAGGGAGCCAAGGCTCCTTATTACCTGGGTTGCCTGTATTATGCCGCCCGCCAGTATGACCTCGCCATCGAGAACTGGGAGCTGTCGGCCCAGCTCGACCCGCAGTTCCCCACTGTATGGCGCAATCTCTCCTTGGCCCGCTTCAACAAGCAGGACCGACAACAGGAGGCGTTGGAGTGCATGGAGCGTGCCTTCCGTCTCGACGAGACCGATGCCCGCGTGCTGATGGAGCTTGACCAGCTCTACAAGCCTCTGCAGAAACCGCACGAAGAACGTCTCGCTTTCCTCTGTCACTATCCTGACCTGGTGGCCCAACGCGATGACCTGGTGCTCGAAGAGATTACCCTGCTCAACCAGACCGGCCGGTATGCGGAGGCGAAGCAGCAGTTGGACGCGCATCAGTTCCATCCCTGGGAAGGAGGCGAAGGCAAGGTGAGTTCCCAGTATCAGACAGCCCGTGTCGGACTGGCCATGCAGGCGATGACTGAGTGCCGTTTCCAGGACGCCATCCCGCTGCTCGAACAGTGCCTCGACTATCCCCGTCATCTCGGCGAGGGTAAACTCTTCGGTGCTCAGGAGAATGACTTCCACTATTTCCTCGGCTGTTGTCACGAGGGGCTCGGACAGCTGGACGAGGCACGCAAGTGGTGGGAACTGGCCACCCAGGGTCCACAGGAACCGGCTGCTGCCATGTACTACAATGATGCCAAGCCCGACAAGATTTTCTATCAGGGACTGGCTTTGCTGAAGCTCGGCCGTCGTGGCGAGGCCAACGGCCGTTTCTACCGGCTCGTAGGCTATGGCAAACAGCACATCTTCGAGAAGCAGGTGATGGACTATTTCGCTGTCTCGCTGCCCGACCTGCTCATTTGGGAAGACAGTCTCGACCGCAAGAACGAGATTCATTGCAAATACATGCTGGCCTTTGGCTACCTCGGATTGGGAGAACAACAAAAGGCCGTACGTTATCTCGATGAGGTGAGCGGCATGGACATTAACCACCAGGGTATCCAGCTGCTGCGTTTGTGGATAAAGGACCTGCAGGGTTAAAAAAAATCCTGGGCACCGGTGAGGTAGCCCAGGATTTTTTTACGAGGATGTCCAGCGTGCTTATTGTGGGGTAGCTGTCATCTGATAGACCAGTGTGCCGCCCTTCACGATATCCTCGTGGGCGATGGTGCGCTGGGTGTATGGCTCACCGTTCAGGGTGATGCTTTCCACGTACTTGTTCTCCGGACTCAGACCTTCTGCCAGGATGGTGAAGGTCTTGCCGCCGGCCAGGTGCAGCACGAACTTGGGCATCTGCGGGGCACCGAAGACGTACTGTGCGCTGACGGGGTCAACAGGGTAGAAGCCCATGGCCGAAAGCATGTACCAGGCAGACATCTGGCCGCAGTCATCGTTGCCGCACAGGCCGTCGGGCTGTGGGCGGTACTGAGTGTCGAAAATCTCGCGCACCAGTTCCTGTGTACGGGCAGGCTTGCCCGCCAAAGCGTAGAGGTAAGTCACGTGGTGGCTCGGCTCGTTGCCGTGGGCGTACTGTCCGATGAGACCCGTCACGTCGGCCTGGGTGGTTTCCAGCTTCAGCGTGAACAGGGAGTCAAGCTTGTTGCAGAAGGCTTCCTCGCCGCCCATCAGTGCGATCAGGCCCGGCACATCGTGCTGTACGTGCCAGGTATATTGCCAGGCGTTGCCTTCCGTGTAGTCGCCGCCCACACTTTCGGAGTGGCCCACTAAGCTGGGGTTGAAGGGCGATTTCCACGAGCCGTCGCTCTTGCGCGGACGCATGAACTTCGTGGTCGGGTCGAACAGGTTCTTGTAGAACTCAGCGCGTTGGCCGAAGTAAGCAGCCTCGTCTTCCTTGCCCATGCGTTTGGCCATGTCGGCGGCGGCGTAGTCATCGTACACACTTTCCAGGGTGGAGGACACCGATTCGGTGGCGATGAGGTCGGTCGGCAGGTAGCCGTACTTCATATAAGTCTCCCAGTCCGATTTCAGCTTGTGCGACTCGGTCTGGGTGCGCTTGATGGCCCGGAAGGCGCGTTCGGCATCAAAGCCTCGGAAGCCTTTGGCGTAGGCTTCGGCCACGATGGGCACCGCGTGGTTGGCTACCATGCAGTAGTTCTCCTTGCCCCACAAGCCCCAGATGGGCAGGAAGCCCTGCACGTCCGCCTGGTCAACGAGGGAGTTCACCAGTCCGTCCACCCGTTCGGGCACCATCAGGGTGTAGAAAGGATGGGCCGCACGGTAGGTGTCCCACGCCGAGAAGGTGGAGTAGAACTTGCCGCCCGTGGCAGGTACAATCGAATCGGCGGCGTTGCGGTACATGCCATCCACGTCAGAGATTTCATTGGGCTGGATGAGGGCATGGTAGAACGAGGTATAGAAATTGGTTTTCTGGTCGTCCGTGCCTTCCAGTTCAATGCGGCTCAGGTACGAGTTCCAGGTGTCATGCGCTGCCTGGCGAGTAGCCTCGAAGTCCCATCCCGGCAGTTCAGCGGCGAGGTTCTTCTTCGCGCCTTCGATGCTGGTGGTGGAGAGAGCAAGCTTCATCAGCACCTCCTCGCCGGGCTTCACGCCGTCGAAGGTGGCCACGATGCGCTGTCCTTTTTCCGTCTCACCCATGGGGAGCTGGAGGGTGGAGGCCACTTCATGGTCGAACTGAAGCACGAAGAAGTAGTCCTGGTTCACCCATACGCTGTTCTTCACATGGCCGGTCAGGGTCTTGCCGTCTTCCCACTTGGTTTCGCAGAAGCGTACCTGTGAGTGGTACTGGTTCTCGTTCCAGCTGGGGCCGTGCTGCAGGTCAATGAGCACCGAGGCAGAGTCGGCCTGCTGGTAGGTATAGCGGTGCAGGGCGGTGTGGGTGGTCGAAGTGAGTTCCACCTTCACACCCGGACGGTCAAGGGTGACGGTGTAGTAGCCCGGAGTGGCAGCTTCCGTATCCTTGCGGAAGGCACTGCGGTAGTCATCCCATGCCCGTTGGCGCTGGCCGGTGACCGGCATGACCAGCAGGTCGCCTAGGTCCATGCAGCCCGTACCGTTGAGGTGGGTCTGCGAGAAGCCCCAGATGAGGGAGTCGGTATAGACATATTCGGAGCAGTACCTCCATCCCACAGCTCCCGTTACGGGGCTGGTCTGAATCATGCCGAAGGGAGTGCAGGCGCCGGGGAAGGTGTGTCCGTTGTCGGCGGCACCGATGAAGGGGTTCACGTACTGCGTGTAGTCCATGGACGCCTTGTCCTGTCCTGCGGACGAGCAGCTCACGGCGAAAGCCGTGAGCGCCAGTCCGCAACCAAAGGTGATGAGTCTGTTCATGATGGTACGGATCGGATTAAACGTAGGTTTCGAGGAACTTCACATTGCCCTTGGGGGTCACTTCCAGTCCCTTGGTCGTGGCCGGGAAGAGGATGGACTCACCGGCCTGCAGGTCGATGGTGTTGCCTTCGTTGTCGGTCACGGTGCAGGCACCTTCCATGCCGATGAGGATGACGAACGAGTCCAGCTCGCTGTAGTCCATGCTCATGGGTTCGGTCAGGTCATAGACAGTGGTCGTGAAGTACGGGCAGGCCACCAGTTCCACCGGCTCGTTCTGCTTCGGGGTATAGGCGGTGCGGTAGTCGTCCTCCACGCTGTAGTCGATGGCGTCCTTCGACAGTTCGGTGTGCAGCTCGCGGGTATTGCCGTTCTTGTCCTTCCGGTTGAAGTCATAGATGCGGTATGTGATGTTCGAGGTCTCCTGGATTTCGGCGATGAAGCAGCCGGCACCGATGCTGTGGATACGTCCGGCGGGGAGGTAGTACACGTCGCCCGGCTGTACGGCATATTCCTTCAGTGCGTCAGTGATGGTGTTGTCGGCAATCATGTCGGCATACTGCTGCGGGGTGATTGCGCGGCTCAGTCCGGAGCGGAGGTGAGCCTTTCCGCCGTCATTGTCGATGACGTACCACATTTCCGTCTTGCCGCGTGAGTTGTGGCGCTGCTGTGCCAGCTCGTCGTCGGGGTGTACCTGGATGGAGAGGTCGTCCTGCGCGTCAATGAACTTGATGAGCAAGGGGAATTGGCCGTCGAAGCGCTTGTAGTTCTCTTCGCCGACCAGTGCTCCCTTGTATTCGTCCATCATCTGCTGCAGGTTCTTGCCAGCGTCCGCGCCGTTGGCCACGATGGACTCGTCACCGGGCACACCGGAGATTTCCCAGCTTTCGCCTACCTTCTCCTGCTGCAGGTCAAGGTGCTTGAACGGAATGATTTTCTCGCCACCCCAGATGGTGGACTTCAATAAGGGTTGGAATTTCAAAGGATACATAGTTGCTGATGTTTATAGGTTAATGATTCTGTTGTAGTGTCACGTTTCCGTCGGTGCGGAAGCCTTAATTGTGTACCAGGGTACCGATGTTCTCGCCGGCCATCACTTTCTTCAGGTTGCCCACGGTGTCCATGTCGAACACGATGATAGGCAGCTTGTTTTCCTTGCACATGCAGGTGGCGGTCAGGTCCATCACCTTCAGGCCGCGGGCCAGCACCTCATCGTAGGTGATGTCGTCGAACTTGGTGGCGGTGGGGTCTTTTTCCGGGTCGGCGGTATAGATGCCATCCACGCGGGTGCCTTTCAGCATCACGTCGGCCTCAATCTCGATGCCACGCAGCGACGAGCCGGTGTCGGTGGTGAAGAAGGGGTTGCCGGTACCGGCGGACATGATGACCACTTCGCCGTTCTCCATCGCCTCAATGGCCTTCCACTTGGTATAGAACTCGCCGATGGGTTCCATACGGATAGCGGTCAGCACACGGGCCTTCACCCCGGCGGCGGTCAGGGCCGAGCTGAGTCCCAGGCTGTTGATGACGGTGGCGAGCATGCCCATCTGGTCGCCCTTCACGCGGTCGAAACCTTTGCCGGCACCGCTCAGTCCGCGGAAGATGTTTCCTCCGCCGATGACGATGCCTATCTGCACACCCATATCATGGATTTCCTTGATTTGCTGTGCGTATTCACCCAGCCGCTTCTCGTCAATCCCGTATTTCTTTTCTCCCATCAGACTTTCTCCGCTCAGCTTGAGCAGAATGCGTTTGAATCTTGCCATATTTACTCGTAATTTAAGGTATATGGAGCAAAGTTACTTATTTTTTCTTAAACGAGAAATGTTTACGACTTTTTTATTGTTCATCTTGCAAGGTCCGCTCCGGTCGGGTGCTGGGGATAGCGGGTCGGGCGACCGCTTGTTCCAGGGTCTTGCCGGTGGTCACCGCAGACAGGATAAGTTCGGGCCGGTTGAAGGTGTAGGTACATTGGTCGTAGAAGTCGGGCTCTTTCTGAGGCAAGACGAAGGGGTGTCCTGCTTTTCCGGTTTCAGGGTCGAAGGAAGCGATGTACGGCCGTGCCCACAATCCGTCCATGCGTTTGCTGCTGAACACAATCCACCGGCCCGATGAGCTCCAGGTGGGGTAACTGTCCACATCGTTGCTGTTTACTTCCGTCAGGCACCGGCTTTGTCCTGTCGTAGTGTCCAGCAGATACAGGTCGCTTTCGGGGTGCCAGATGGAGAAGTTGCCATAATCGGAGAGGACGTAGAGGACATACCGTCCGTCGGGCGACACGCGCGGGAAGGAGACGGATTTCTGCTGCTTGGAAGCTGGCACGACACACTGAAGGTCAGAGAACCGCTGGGTCTGTGCGTCGAAACGGATGCGGCAGAGGTCGTAACGGATGCTGTCCAAGGCCATGCCTTTCCGGTATCCTTTGGCCCGGCAGAAATAGAGGTCTGTGCCGTTGGGGGCGCAGGCGGGGAAGGTCTCCAGCCAGTCGTCACCATACACGAGCGAGTCGGTGTAGGCGATATGCTGGTCCACATCGTAGGCCATCAGGTCAGCGCCCAAGTCGGATACCTCAATGGGTTTGGAGCCGCTGGCATGGAAGAACTGCTGGATTTCGTTGGTGGCGAAGAAAAGGTAACGTCCGGAGGGGTGCCACGCAGGGTAAGTGGGGCCGTAGTTGAATCCCGGTGCCTTGGGGTTGACCTTCTCCACCTTGCCGTTGTGGGCAATCAAGGTTCCTCCTTGCGCTCCCCGGACGTGCAGCATCATTTCGTCGGGGCGGTGCTGGTTGAAGGAGTGGCAGTTCACGCATTGATGTCCGAAGTGCCGGTTCTCCACGATGGCCTCTTCCTGGTACGAGGTCAGGTCGCGCTGGTAGATACCCATCTCGTTCCAAAGCTCATAGCCCGGATAGAGCAGACGGTAGGTCAGGAAGGGGTCGATGGGGTGCGTGGACACCCGGCAGTGGATGTCGGCATAACGGACCCATTGATGGCCCTGCTGGATGCTGATACGGAAGTAGAGGGCTTTGCCGGCTGCTTGCCCGAGCAGTGTCCGCCATTTTTTCGGCGGAATCTGTACGGTGGGCGTGGCGGTACTCAGGTGAAAGGCGGCTGGTTGCCCTTCTATGCCGATTTCGGTCTGGTAGCGCTCGCCAGGGGTCTGTATGGTGAAGTTGGGAGGCGCGATGTTGCAGGGAAAAGTGACCTCCGCAGGATGGGGAGAGAGGGAGGGCTGCTCGGCGGTTTCGCGGTCGGCGGGGTGATAGGGGTTGCAGCCGCAGCATGCCAGCCACAAGGTAAAGGAGAGGATAAGACAGGTTCTCATGGGCATCGTTTGTTGTTAAGGGTTAGTTATCGATGGCTTTGTTGCCGTAGGGGCTCAGGTGGTGGAGGTAATACCAATAGGTGTTGCCAAATTCCGACCGTAAGGCGGCTGTCTGTCCGGCTTGCAGGAGCTGGTAGTAGCGCCGGAACCGTGCTTCGGTGGTGTCCGACAAACGGAATCCGCGGTCGCGGAAGGCCTCTTCACCCACCTTGAGTCGGTACACATAAAGTGCTTCCTCGTAGGCGGGAGGAAGGGAGGGGTAGTGGAAGCGGCGGATGCGGGGCAGGTTGTCCGCAAACCGCTGGATGTTGTTGCTGAGCAGCAGATAGCTCATCAGGTACTCGAAGGCCATCCGGTTCTCCGGGTCCTGGTCGCAGAGGTATTCCAGTTCCGGCCCCAGGTTAAGCACGTTAGAGAAACGGGCAGGTCGGTCAGGAGCCGCCGATAGGGCGTTGTGAAGTCCTTCCACGTTGCCGCTCGTCAGTTGTTTTTCCAGTTGCAGGGCCTCAGACCGGTAGAAGAGGGACTGTTTCAGCTTGTTCAGAAAGCGTTGGGCCACCCGTGGACGGTGGTTGGCGATGTTGTAGCGGGCCAGGTTCAGCAGGTGAGGGGCGGTCTCTCCCCATACCACCATGGCCTCGAACTCCCAGCGGTGGGCTTCGTTCAGGTATCCCAGGTCTTCATAGACAAAATGTCCGTACTCGCTTTCGCGGCTGTTGCTGTTCCAGGGCAGGTAGAGGGTCTTTACGCCCAGTGTGGCCGGATAGTCAAACAGCCGGTAAGGCAGTTGTCCGGTGTGGTAGAGGGCGAGGCTGTGGAAATAGGCCATCAGCGGGTTGGTCTTGCCGGAGTTCAGGTAACGCTCAGTATAGTCGAGTACGGCCGGCCAGTCTTTGTGCCTGACGAACTGTTCGGTCTTGAGCATGATGCCTTCCTTGCGGTTGTAGTGATGGATGAAATAGAGGTAGCCGCCCGCTGTGTAGGCCGTCAGGACTGTCAGCAGGCAGGTGATGCGCCATCCTGTACGCCGGGGAAGGTGCAGTCGGCGGAACACGGGTTGTAAGAGAGGGTACGGTCGCAGGAGATGCCCGATGAGGCAAAGTCCACAGAGGGCCAGTGTCCATCCGGTCACCCAGGTCAGCTCATGTTCGGCGGAAAGGGTATAGAAGAACAGAGCGAAGGAGGGCAGTACGGACAGGTGGAGCGCGTCAGTGAGGCCAGTGAAGAGGAACACGAGGCGTCGTGTCAGGAAATAGCTGGCGGTCAGCAGCAAGGCCAGCAGCGCGCTGCCTGCTGTAGGATAATAGAAGAATTGGATGAGGAAGTCGGTGAGGTAACGAAGCAGTCCCTCGGTCTCCAGCTGATGGGCGAGATAAGCTTCGCTGTAGAGAAACAGGTGGTGCTGCTCGTGATAGGCAATCACGTGCGAGAGGATACCCCGGTAGCTCAGGAAGTAACTGACGGCCAGCAGTGTGCCGATGATGTAGGAGATAAGTCTGTTCATGGTTCAATGAAAATGAAGGACTACTTACCTCGCGGCAAATAGCCCTTCCTGTTATCGTATTATGTTAAAGCCTTGTATCAATAGCCCGTATTCTGTGTCAGAGCGGGGTTCAGGTCGATTTCCTTCTGCGGAATCGGGTAGAGGTAGTTGTGGTCCTCGTAGCGGGTGGTGCCTCCTACGTAGTTCTCTCCTTCGTAGAGGATGCAGATCTTGCCGCCGTCACCTTCCACAGCGTCAGGCGAATCCACCAACTTGTACTTCAGTCCGAGGAGCGGCTTGTTCAGCACTTCCTTGGCGATACCCCAACGGCGGATGTCCCATTGGCGCTTGCCGCCTTCGAGAGCGAACTCTACTCGCCATTCGTTGCGGATGCGCTGGCGCAGGGCGTCCTGCGTGCCGCAATAGGTGGGCTTGCTCGGGTCCGTGTTCTGCAGGTCAGGCATACCTACCCGTCTGCGCACTTGGTTGACGGCATCGAAGGCTTCCTGGCTCAGCGCGTCCAGCTCGTTCTTGGCCTCGGCATAGGTCAGCAGCACTTCGGCATAGCGGATGACGACTGCATCCTTGCCCATGTCCCAACCGGTGGATTGCGGGTCGATGCTCGGGTCGAGCCATTTCTGCTGGTAGTAACCCGTGGCGGTGGCGTCGCCGTGCTGGCCGATACCGGTCGGATAGCAGGACTTCAGCGGAGCTACCTTGATGGTCACACCGTACATGGTCTCTCCGTCATGGAGCACATTCACTTCCAGACGCGGGTCACGGTTGGCGAACGGGTTCTTTTCTTCGTAAATCTTGGATTGGGCAATCGGTGCTCCCTCGATGTCCTCAAATGCGTCCACCAAGCTCTGGGTCGGGTCAATACCGCCCCAGCCCAAGGTCGGGAAGGCTTCCCAGCCGATGAGGTACCAGCCGTTGTCGCCGGCATTGAACTGGCGCACCAGGATGAACTCGTCGCAGCCGTCGGCAGTTTCCCAAAAGAGTTGGGCGTACTTGCCGGTGTTGTCCTTGTCCCACAGCTCATAGGTGCCTTGGTTCATCACCGCCTTGGCGTTGTCGGCAGCCACTTGCCAGTTGCCGTAGTAGAGGGCGGCACGGGCTTTCATGGCCAGAGCGGCACCTTTGGTGATGCGTCCGTAGTCGGAAGCCGGCCAGCTGACGGGCAGGTATTCGATGGCCTTGTCAAAGTCGTCCATCACGTGCTTATACACCTCGTCGCGCGAGGTGCGGGTGATACCTTCCTGGTCAGACAGTTCCAGCGGTCTGTCCACGTAAGGCACATCGCCGAAGGTACGGATGAGGTCGAAGTAGTGGAAGGCACGGAAGAAGTACGTTTGTCCCAGCACCTTTTTCTTCTCCGCCTCGTTGAAGTCGGGAATCTCGTCAATCTTGCTCAGGATGAGGTTGGCCTGACGGATGACACTGTAGGTGGAAGACCAGTCTTGGTCCAGAGGGTCGTAGATACCTTTCGAGATATTGCCGGCCGCCCACTTGATGCCGTGTACGGCATCGTCGGAGTTGATGGCATCGTCCACATCCCAGTAGGGAAGTGAGTTATAGAGGTCGGACACCGCCATTTCGGCGTCGTTACCGGTTTTCCAGAAACTGCCGTCGGAGAGCTCTTCCAACGGATAGCGGTCCAGGTCCACGCACGAGGTGAAGCCTGTCAGCAGGGCGGCAGCCAATATAAAGATTGATTTTTTCATATCGCGTTATATTATATAAGGTGTTAGAATGTAACTTTGAGTCCTAAAGAGATTTTCTTCACGTTCGAGTAGAACGCGCCACGGGTGTCGGAAGGAGATTCCGGATCGAGTCCGTCCAGTCCGGAGAAAGTCAGCAGGTTTTCACCGGCCACATAGACTTTGGCACGTTCGATGCCTACTTTCGACAACAGCGACTTCGGCAGGTTGTAGCCCAACGAGATGTTCTTCAGGCGTACATACGATGCGTCCTCCAACCAGAACGAAGAGGTCTGGAAGTTAATCTGCGAGCTGCGTGTCAGTCGCGGATAGGAAGCGTCGTGGTGCTCAGGTGTCCAACGGTCAAGGTGCCGCTTCAGCACCTTTCCGCTGTTGAAGAAGGCGTAAGAAGCCTCGCCTGTGTAGTAGGCATCCACGTCGAAGGCACCTTGCCACAGCATGGAGAGGTCGAAGTCCTTGTAGTACACGTTGATGTTCAGACCGCCTGTCCAGCTCGGGAAGTTCTTTCCGATGACATCACGGTCGGCGGCGGTAATCTTGCCGTCTTCGTTCCGGTCCACGTACTTGATGTCACCCAGCTTCTCGGTGCCGGTGCGCTTCGGATAGTTCTTCAGTTCATCCTCGGTGTTGAAGTAGCCGTTGGCCACATAGCCGTAGAACGAGCCGATGGGATAACCTTCTAAGCGCCAGTATTTGCTGTTGTCCGGGTCCACACCTTCCGTGCCGCACATGTCAGTGATTTCATTTTTCACATAAGCCACGTTTAGGTTTACGGCATAGCTCCAGTCTTTGTTGATGCGGTTGTTGTGGAAGACGCTCAGGTCGAAACCTCTGTTCTCCACGCTACCTGCGTTCTGGGCTGGTGCGCTCATACCGATGACACCTTGGATAGGCAAGTACAGCAACATGTCGTTGGTCTTTTTCTTATAGAGCGACAGCTCGAAGCCCAGCATGTTGTTCAGGAAGCCGGCTTCGATACCCAGTTCGTAGTTGGTCACGGTTGCCCACTGCAAGGCGTTGTTGACGTAACGTGACTCGTAGGCGGTCGAGTAGAGGGCACCGCCCAGCATGGTGTTGCCGTAGGCGTAGGTAGATACGGCAGGATAGATGTCGCTTGATTTCAGCTCCTCGTTACCAGTCTTACCCCAGCCCAGACGGAGCTTCAGGTTGCTCAGCCAGTCGGCCTTGTCCTTCACGAACGATTCTTCCGAGATTCTCCAACCGGCGGAGAAGGCGGGGAAGAAGCCCCAGCGGTTGTCTTTGGGGAAGCGGGAGGAAGCGTCCGAACGGAAGTTGGCCTCGAAGAGGTACTTGTTCTGGAAGTCGTACTGCACGCGGCCGAAGTAGGACTGGCGGGCGGTCTCATAACCACCGTCGCTGTTCTTCTGCGTAGAAGCGTCGAGGGTGTTCAGAGATTCGCCCAGTTCGTCGTTACCGCCGCCCGTACGGCTGGTAGTGGTGTAGCGGTACGTATAGCGTACCGATTCGGCACCGGCCAGCAGGCCGATGGAGTGGCTGCCGAAGGTCTTGTTGTAGTTGATGAGCAGCTGGCCCGTGTACCAGTTCCAGTTGTAATAGTTGTGGTAGCCTTCACGACGGCCCGAGTCGAAGTTGTCGTAGGCATAGTGGCGTTTGAACTTGCGCAGGTCCTGGTTGTCGTGGCGCAGTGAATAGACCCCCTTGATGCTCAGACCGTCCAGCGGAGTCAGGTTGATGTAGGCGGTTGCGTTCAGCTGCTGGTCCACTTGCTTGTAAGTACCGGTCTTTCCCTGCTGGGCCACCGGGTTCTGCAGGCCGTTGTAGTTGTAGGTCACGCCGTCTTCCTTGTAGATGGGAGCCGTCGGAGAGATACGGTTGCTGTACTGTAGCAGCGAACCGAAGCCCTCGTATTCATCGTTGTTGATGCCACGGTAGGCAGAGGCGTTGATTCCCACGCTCACCCACTTAGCAATCTTTGAGTCGATGTTCACACGTCCGTTGTAGCGTTCATAGTTCTTTTCTTGTGACAGACCGTCCTGGAACAGGTAAGCCAAAGATGCCATGTAGGTGGTGTTGTCCGAACCGCCGCTGATGGACAGGCTGTGCTGGGTTTCCATGGCGCTTTTCTTCATCACCTCGCTGTACCAGTCGGTGTCGGGGTGGCCGATGGGGTCGGTGCCGTCGCGGAACAGGCGGATGTCTTCGTCCGAATAGGGAACCGCCGCGTTGGGGTTCTCGTTGAGTGTCGCTTCGTTGTACAGGATGGCATAGTCGGCCGCTCCGAGGAAGTCAAGGGTGGCCGTCGGGCTGGACCACGATACGGTGCCCGAGTAGTTGATCTGGGCCTTGCTGCCCTTCTTTCCTTTCTTGGTAGTGATGACAATGACACCGTTGGCGGCCTGCACACCGTAGATGGCCGATGAGGCGGCATCCTTCAGCACAGACAAGGATTCGATGTCCTGCGGGTCGATGTTGTTCATGCTGCCCGGCACACCGTCAACAATCACCAGTGGGCTTGCGGCATTGATGGAGTTCTTACCACGGATGGTGATAGAGCCTGTCTGTGCGCCCGGAGCACCCGAGGTCTGGATACTGGTGACACCCGGCATGGTACCGGCCAATGCGGCGGAAACGCTGGCCACGGCACGTGATTCCAATGCCTCTGCATTGATGCTGGCCACAGAACCGGTCAGGTTGGCTTTCTTCTGCACACCGTAACCGACTACTACGACTTCGTCCAGGAGTTCCGTGTCTTCCTTCATCACGACGTTCAGCGACTGTCCGTTGAACTTGATTTCCTGCGACACATAGCCGATGTACGAAATCTGGATGGTACTTCCTTTGGCAACGTTGGTTAATGTGAAATCACCGTCAATGCCGGTAATGGTACCGTTGGTGGTACCCTTAACGACGATGGATGCTCCAATCACGGGTTCGCCCTTGGCATCTTTAACGATACCTTTACAAGTGCTGTTCTGCTGCACTACAGCCGAGGCCAACGTGTCGGCGGAGACATGCAACGGGAAGGAGGTCAGTAGAATACCCCCCCCCATTAACAACACCGTTCCTACTGATTTGAATTGTTTCAACATACGGTTGTAAATTAGGTGGGTTAGTACTATGACTTGCTTTCCACCGGGAGAATCATTGGCGGTTCCCCCGGCTGTTCGCAAGTTTACTTTTGCAAAAATACGAAGATTATTTAATATTGCAATAACATCTAAAAAAATTAATTAAACTATTTGTTCAGCAGCTGTAGCATGGCGGCGTTGGGAGCCTTGTCATCTTTATTATCCGTACCGGCACTGAACAGTTCGTCCAGCAGATAGGAGGGTACAGTGGCCGCAGGCGCGAACCGGTCGGACTGCATGTAACGGATGAAAGAACGGAACGGCTGGCGGGTCGCCGGACGTTGTTCCAGGTCTTTTTCCCTGTCGATGGCCGCTACCAGCAGCCGCCCTTTTCCGACGTGGGCCTCGAACACGATGCCTAACTTGTGGTTGGTCTCATAGGAGTCGATGCTTTGCACCAACGGGGTGACCATGGTCAGCCGGTTCATCTCCAGCGCGCGGGCATGGTTCAGGATGTCCCACCATTGCCAGTCGGCGTACGTATCGGTGGGGAAGTCGGCGAAGGCCGGATGGTCCGCGGCTATGAGGATGCCTACAATCATGGGGTTCCAGTTGAACATGATGGGGTTCCAGAAGTGGCTGGCGAACTTTGTTTTCCGTCCGGGGGCTGCATCGGGTATCAGCAGCACGTCCTTTCCTTCCTCCAGGTCTTGTCGTACCCGGTCGTTCCATTCGCGGGCGATGTTGACCGGGGCGGTGGTCGCTTCGTCCGTTTCGGGATAGACCCAAATGTCCCATTCATTGCGTACTTCGCCCAGGCAGGCCTTCAAGGTATATTTGCCGGGACGATGGACGGCGGAGAGCGGAACCGAAATCTCACCGAGCGAATCGACCGTGGCGGTTTCCACGTTCTTACCCTTCAGCTTTCCTTGGGCCAATACCTGCCCGGTCTCATCCTCCAACCGCCATGCCAGGCGTTGCCCGCTGATGCGCTGCGGACCGAAGTGGTAGATGTCCATCCGGGCTGTAAAGGTTTCGGCAGGCGCGTAAGTCCGCTTGGGAAGGCGGGCCAGCAGGACGGTCGGTCCGCACGACTCGCGGAACTTTTCGGGAGTCACCAATCCCTTGCTTTCCCAAAAGGCGTCGAGGATACCGACGAACGCGCTTCCCTGGCCTGGGAAGTCTGCCAAGCCCAGCAGCTGGAAGCCACCGGAGTTGGCGGTGCGCAGCAAAGCTTCGTTCACCTCTATAAAAGATAAACGGGAGTATTCTTCTGCTCCTTGCGGAGAGTCAGGAACAGGCTGACACCGCCCCGAACAACCAGATAGACGATGAACGCGAGCCACAGAGCATGGTTGCCGTATTCTGCACGGAGCCCGAAGTAGAGGGCGAAGAAGCAGACGGACGCGACGGCCACTCCCCACAGCATGATGCGAGTGGCGGTGGCGCCGATGCAGATGCCATCCATGAGAAAGGCGGTGAAGCCGGCAAAGGGGATGGCCAGCACCCAGGGGAACCAGGCGGTGGCGAGGGTCAGTACCTCGGCATTGTCGGTGAGCAGTCCTAAGAACGGACGGCCACCGACCGCATAGGTGAGGGTGAAGGCGGCGGACAGCCCGATGCCCCACTGGAACAGCGAGCGGAGGGTGAGCCGGAAGGAAGCGCGGTCGGCCGCACCGGTGTATCTGCCCGCCAATGCCTCTCCGGCATAGGCAAAGCCATCCATCACGTAGGAGAAGAACGTGAACAGCTGCATCAACAGGGTGTTCACGGCCAGAAGGTCATCGCCGTAGGCGGCTCCGGTGGCGGTGAAGAAGGTCATGACGGACACCAAGCAGACGGTGCGGAGGAAGATGTCGCGGTTCACCTGGAAGAAGCGGCGCATGGCCGCTGGCTGCCAGACCTCCTGCCGAGGGAACGGCAGGGAGGCATAGCGCCGCCGCCACAGTGCGACGGCCATCAGCAGTCCGGCGTACTGGGCAATCAGTGTGCCGAGGGCCACGCCTTCCACCTTCAGGCCGCAGCCGTACACGAACAGCAGGCTGCCGAGGATGTTCACCACGTTCTGGGCGATGGCCACCAGCATGGGGTAACGGGAGTTCTGCATCCCGATGAACCAGCCTGTCAGGCTGTAGAGTCCCAAGGTGGCGGGAGCGCCCCAGATGCAGATGTGGAAATAGCGGGTGGCCAGCTCCCGCACTTCGGGGCTGGCATCCACGAACAGGAAGGCTGCGGAGCGAAGGGGGACCTGCAGGACGATGAGGACGGTGGCGATGGCCATGCCGATGCCGGTGGAGCGGAGCAGGAGGCGCATCGCCTCTGTCGGGTCCTTCCGTCCGTAAGCTTGGGCAGTCAGGCCGCTGGTGCCCATGCGGAGAAAGCCGAACAGCCAGTATATCATGTTGAAGAGCATGCCCCCTACGGCAATTGCGCCGATGTAGGAGGCGGCACCGAGATGACCCACGATGGCCACGTCCACCAGTCCCAGCAGGGGGACGGTGATGTTTGACACGATGGCGGGCAAGGCGATGCCGAGAATCTGCCGGTGGAAGGAGGTACTGTTGCTCATGGCTGGGGGTGTATGAACGTGACTTCCTTGAAATAATAGGCCCGTACGCGCTGTTGCGAGTCCATGAGCAGCAGCCGTCCCGTGGGGTCCACGTCCACGAAGCGGGCCAGGAACGTACCTTCCTCGTCGCGGTAGGGATGCCATCCCTCCCTCCGGTAGAGGCGCTCCTCGTAACGGCGGGCGATGGTTTCCTCGTCGCCTGCCTGCAGCAACCGGTAGTACTGGCAGATCCGTTCCATCACCGCCCGCAGTACGTCGGCAGGGTCGTAGGTCTGTCCGGTAATCTGGTACAGCGATACCGGGTTGGGCGCGTCGCTCACAAACCGTTCCTGATTCAGGTTGACTCCTGTTCCCGAGATGGAACGGCTCACGCGGCTGCCCGTCCAGTCGTTCTCGATGAGCGTGCCGCACAGCTTCCGGTCGTGCCAGTAGATGTCATTGGGCCATTTGATGCGGATTCCTTCCGCATAGTCCGACAAGGTTTCCTGCAGGGCCAGGGCGGTGACCTGCGAGAGGCGGAACTGGCGGCGTACCTCCAGAAAGGTCGGGAAGACCACAAAGCTGAACAGCAGGTTCTTGCCGTCTTCCGATTCCCAGGAGTTGCCCCGCTGTCCCCGTCCGTCGCTCTGGAAGGCGGTATAGACGCAGGTCAGTTCGGGAAGCGGTTGTCGGTTGCACAGCTCGTCAAGGAACGAGTTGGTGGAGGCCGTGCGGGCCACGAAAAGCGGTTCAGGACAATGCATGGTAGGCCTCCTTCTGCTTGCGGGTGAATTTTTTCAGCACTTCTTCGTAGGAATGGTCGATGAGCCGCCGCAGCAGCTCATCGGGCACGTCGCCGTCGAGGGCCACCTGGTTCCAGTACTTCTTGTTGAAATGGAAAGCGCCTTCCACGCCGTGGTAGCGGTCGCGCAGTTCCAGCGCATAGTCGGGGTCGCATTTTAGGGTCACGTGGTTGGGCTGTTCCAGGTCGATGACGGCGAACATGCGGTCCACCACCTTGAAGACCAAGGTGGTCTGGTCGAACGGGAAGCCTTCGTGCGTGGCTTTTTTCGCGAGGCAGTATTCTCTGAGGGTCTCTATGTCCATGGTTTTGTGAATGAGAATGAATGTTGTGGTCTGTATTCGTTGTTACCATATCGGCGGCAGGAAGGCGTCCTCGATGTGGGTGATGTGGAAAGGCGGTTCCGTTCCTACTACCGACACGATATCGAAGCGGACGGGAAGGTCCACTTCGAAACAGCGCAGGTAAGCGTCGGTGGACGAGACAATCCGGCGGATCTTCCGGTTGTCCACAGCGGTTTCCGGCGTGCCATAGTCCGTGTCGCGGCGGGTCTTCACTTCCGCCACGACCAGCGTATCCCCATCCACCGCCACGATGTCCAGTTCCTTATGGCCGGAGCGCCAGTTGCGGTGGCGGATGACATAGCCTTTCCCTTCCAAGAAACGGACGGCGGCCTCCTCTCCTTCTTTTCCCAAATGATTATGTAATGCCATTCTCTTGCGTTTTTGCAAAATTACAATTAATTTTGCCGATACTTATGATTAACGACGGAAAAAAACGCAAGAAAGTGCCAGCATCGGTGCCGCCCCGCAAGAAGCGGCTGGTGTGCCTGATGAGTGAGGAAGAAGTGCAGATTGTGGACCGTTACCTGGAGAAGTACCAGATAACGAACAAGGCGCGCTGGTTCCGGGAGACGATATTGTCCTTTATCCACCAGAACATGGAGGAGGATTATCCCACGCTTTTCAAGGAGCATGATATGAGGAGGTAAGACGATGGCGGACGATTTGTATTACATGCGGCAGGCGCTGCAGGAGGCGGCCAAGGCGGCCGAAAGGGGCGAAGTGCCCGTGGGGGCGGTGGTGGTCTGCCGTGACCGCATCATTGCCCGTGCGCACAACCTGACCGAGACATTGAACGATGTGACCGCCCATGCCGAGATGCAGGCCATCACGGCGGCGGCCAACGCGCTGGGCGCGAAGTATCTGACCGGGTGCACGCTCTATGTCACTGTGGAACCCTGTGTGATGTGTGCCGGTGCCATCGGATGGTCGCAGACCGCCCGCGTGGTCTTTGGCGCGGCCGATGAGAAACGGGGCTTCCTCCGGTATGCGCCCCAGGCCTTGCACCCCAAGACGGAGGTCGTGCAGGGAGTGTTGGCCGATGAGTGCGCCGCCCTGATGAAGGCGTTCTTCCAGCGGAAGCGGTAGGCTTCAGCCGCAGAAACAGAAAGCTTGCGTCGCAAGCGGTAAGTACGGTGATGGGGCGGAAAAAACACTGCCCCTGCCCGTCGTTCCCGACAGGCAGGGGCAGACAATCTATAATGCTTTTTTGTTGTGTTTGGCCTTTACTGTTCGCGAGCAATGAGTGGATGTGTTGTTGCAGAGATAGCTTTATTTGGATGTCACAAAGGTAGCTCAATCAGCACACACCACCAAAGAATGTCGCTCTACATCTCAATCTACATTTTACAAATAGCTGATAAATAAGGAACTATTAATATTGGCTCCGCACTGTCCGGTATCCGATAGACAGTGTACGCTACTCCTTGATTTCCTCGAAATCGACATATTCCCCTTCGTCGTCCCCGAAGATTCTCTTCTTGGGCAATGAGGCGGAAGTGGTCTGGGTGGAGGAGGAATCAGAAGTCCGTGCGGAGGAGCCGTGAGCGGAGGTATCGTGGGTAGAGGAGGGGCCGCGCCGGAAGCTGTCGGTCGCCTTGCGGCCCCAGCCGAACAGCGTGCCGAGCAGTTTCGACAGCAGCGTCAGTCCAATGACGATGACCATCAGGACAAGAATCAAGAGAAATCCCAGCAGGTGCAGCATGGCATCAGGCTTTTGGACGGGTCAGCAAGGACAGCAGGATGTACCACACGATGATGGCAGCCAGCCCACTCAGCCGGAAGACCAACAGCAAGGGAAGGCATACCAGCAGGAAGAGGTAGCTCACCCAGTTGTGGCGCCACGACAGGTCCTTGAACTTGAGCGAGAACATGGGAAGCTCGGCCACCAACAGCAGGGACATGACCATCACCAAGGCCAGCAGGTACAGGGCGTTGAAGGAGGAAGAGACCAGAAAATCGTGCTGGCCCACCACCAACGAGCCCCAGAACAAGGCATTGGCCGGTGTCGGCATGCCGATGAATGAGCTGGTCTGACGGGTGTCGATGTTGAACTTCGCTAACCGGAGTCCGGAGAAGACGGCGATTAGGAAAGCACTGTAAGGCAGCCATGCGTCTGCTTCTTCCAGAAAGGTGGGATACTGCACTTCGCCGAACAGGGAATAGACGATGGCGGCAGGTGCCAGTCCGAAGGTGATGTCGTCGGCCAAAGAGTCCAGCTCCTTGCCGATGGGGGAGGTTACCCTTAGCAGGCGGGCTGTCATCCCGTCGAAGAAGTCGAACACAGCACCGATGACGATGAACAGCAACGCTGCCTCGTACGTGCCTTGGAAAGCCATCACGCTGGCCACGCACCCCGAGAAGAGGTTGCAGCTGGTCAGCAGGTTCGGGATATTTCTGACGATTGCATTGGGTTTCATGCGCTGTTCTCCTTATTTTAAACGGGCAATGACGGTCTGGTTGCCGGTGGTGTGCTGCCCCATGCTCACGCAGACCTCGCTGCCGAGCGGCAGATAGACATCCACCCGCGAGCCGAACTTGATGAATCCCATGTGCTCGTCGATGAAGCATTCCTCTCCTTCTTCCGCATAGGTGACAATGCGGCGAGCCACCGCGCCGGCAATCTGCCGCGCCATGACCATGTGTCCCTGCGGTGTCTCGATGACCACCATCGAGCGTTCGTTCTCGGTGCTGGCCTTGGGCAGGTAGGCCTTCATGAAGCGCCCGTTGTGGTGCTCGATGTGGCGCACCACGCCGTCCACCGGATACCAGTTGGCATGCACGTTTGTCACACTCATGAAGATAGAAATCATCAGCCGGCGGTCGTGGAAGTACTCGTGCTCGTCCACCTCCTCAATCACCACAATCTTGCCGTCGGCAGGTGCTACGACCAGCTTCTCGGTGTCCCCCTCGAACAGGCGGATGGGACATCGGAAGAAGTTGACCATCATCAGATAGACAAACACACTCACGGTAGCGGTCACATAAAAAGGCACCTTGCACGATATTCCCCAGTAGATGGCTGCATTGACTAATAGCAATAGGACGGCGCTGGTCAGGAGGATATGTGTGCCTTCACGGTGTAGCCGTATCTTCTTTATTTTCTTTATTCTCTTTAATTGGGCCATACAAAATACTGCGTTTATCCGGCAAAAATACGTCTTTTCTGAAAAATCTGCAAGAATTTGCCCCTGGAATTGCAGAATAGGTGTAAAAAAGTGGGAAAATAGGATTCTTTTCCTCCGGAACTTGGCCGTTTCGCCGAAGGATGGTATCTTTGTTTCCGTTTCCAAATTAGACAGTGATTATGCAGGATTTTGTGCATTTGCATGTCCACACCCAGTACTCGATACTGGACGGACAGGCTTCCATTTCCCGGTTGGTGGATAAGGCTATCGCCAACGGCATGCGGGGCATTGCGGTGACGGACCATGGTAACATGTTCGGCATCAAGGAGTTTTTTAACTATGTGAACAAGAAGAATGGTGGGACGAACGGCGAGATAAAGGACCTGAAGAAGCGGATTGCCGCCTTGGAAAGCGGGAAGGAGACCGTGGACAATCTGGAAGCGGAGCTGGCTGACTGTCGTGAACGGCTGGAAGCGGCGAAGAAGCGGCTCTTCAAGCCCATCATCGGCTGCGAGATGTACGTGGCGCGCCGGCGCTTATATAATAAGGAAGGAAAACCCGATCAGGGAGGCTATCACCTCGTGGTGCTGGCCAAGAACGAGAAGGGCTACCACAACCTCATCAAGCTGGTGTCGAAGGCATGGACCGAAGGCTTCTACAACCGGCCCCGCACGGACCGGGTGGAGCTGGAGAAGTACCGCGAGGGACTGATTGTCTGCTCGGCCTGCCTCGGCGGGGAGATTCCGCGCCGCATCACGGCCGGCCAGTTCGAGGAGGCGGAAGAGGCGGTGCAGTGGTACCAGCGGGTGTTCGGCAGCGACTTCTACTTGGAGCTGCAGCGCCACAAGGCCACGGTGGCCCGTGCCAACCACGAGGCGTACGCCCTGCAGCAGGTGGTGAACGCCAAGCTGGTGGAGTACGCGCGGAAGTACGGCATCAAGCTGGTGTGCACCAACGACGTGCACTTTGTGGACGAGGAGAATGCCGAGGCACACGATCGCCTTATCTGCCTGAGCACGGGCAAGGACTTGGACGACCCTACCCGTATGCTGTACTCCAAGCAGGAGTGGATGAAGACCCGCGAGGAGATGAACGAGGTCTTCGCCGACATCCCCGAGGCGTTGGCCAATACCTGCGACATCTGTGACCAGGTGGAGTTCTACAGCATCGACCATGCGCCCATCATGCCTACCTTCGCCATCCCCGAGGATTTCGGCACCGAGGAGGAGTACCGCCGGAAATACACCGAGAAGGACCTCTTCGACGAGTTCACGCAGGACGAGAACGGGCGCGTGGTGATGGACGAGGCGGCGGCACAGGCCAAGATTGACCGCCTGGGGGGCTACGACAAGCTCTACCGCATCAAGCTGGAGGCCGACTATTTGGCCAAGCTGGCCTACGACGGCGCGGTGCGCCGCTACGGTGCCGACTACTCCGACGAGGTGAAGGAGCGCATCAAGTTCGAGCTGCACATCATGAAGACCATGGGTTTCCCGGGCTACTTCCTCATCGTGCAGGACTTCATCGCGGCGGCGCGCAACCAGCTGGATGTGTCCGTGGGGCCGGGCCGTGGCTCGGCCGCAGGCTCGGCGGTGGCCTACTGCCTCGGCATCACGCAGATTGACCCCATCAAGTACGACCTGCTGTTCGAGCGTTTCCTGAACCCCGACCGTATCTCGCTGCCCGATATCGACGTGGACTTCGACGATGACGGCCGCGGCCGTGTGCTGAACTGGGTGACGGAGAAGTACGGTCAGGAGAAGGTGGCCCACATCATCACCTACGGCACCATGGCCACCAAGCTGGCCATCAAGGACGTGGCGCGGGTGCAGAAGCTGCCGTTGGCAGAGTCGGACCGCCTGTGCAAGCTGGTGCCCGACAAGATTCCTGACAAGAAGCTCAACCTGCCCAACGCCATCGCCTACGTGCCCGAGCTGCAGCAGGCGGAGGTCTCGTCGGACCCCGTGCTGCGCGACACCATCAAGTACGCCAAGATGCTGGAGGGCAACGTGCGCAACACCGGCGTGCACGCCTGCGGCACCATCATCTGCCGCGATGACATCACCGACTGGGTGCCGGTCAGCACGGCCGATGACAAGGAGACCGGCGAGAAGATGCTGGTCACCCAGTACGAAGGCTCCGTCATCGAGGATACCGGGCTCATCAAGATGGACTTCCTGGGCCTGAAGACCCTCTCCATCATCAAGGAGGCCATTGAGAACATCCGCCACAGCAAGGGCATCGAACTGAACATCGACAATATTCCCATCGACGACCCGGCCACGTACCGGCTCTACACCGAAGGGCGCACCATCGGCACCTTCCAGTTCGAGTCGGCGGGCATGCAGAAGTACCTGCGCGAGCTGCAGCCCACCACCTTCGAGGACCTCATCGCCATGAACGCCCTCTACCGTCCGGGACCGATGGACTACATCCCCGACTTCATCGACCGCAAGCAGGGCCGGAAGCCCATCGAGTACGACATCCCCATCATGGAGAAGTACCTGAAGGACACCTATGGCATCACCGTCTATCAGGAGCAGGTCATGCTGCTGTCGCGCCTGCTGGCCGACTTCACGCGCGGCGAGTCGGACGCCCTGCGTAAGGCCATGGGTAAGAAGCTGCGCGACAAGCTGGACCACATGAAGCCCAAGTTCATCAGCGGCGGCCAGAAGAACGGGCACGACCCGAAGGTGCTCGAGAAGATCTGGACCGACTGGGAGAAGTTCGCCTCGTACGCCTTCAACAAGTCGCACGCCACGTGCTACTCATGGGTGGCCTACCAGACCGCGTACCTCAAGGCCAACTATCCGTCGGAATACATGGCGGCCACCATGAGCCGCAACATCTCGAACATCACCGAAATCACCAAGCTGATGGACGAGTGCAAGGCGACGGGCATCCGGGTGCTGGGCCCTGATGTCAACGAGAGTAGCCTGAAGTTCTCCGTCAACGCCAAGGGCGACATCCGCTTCGGCCTCGGTGCCGTGAAGGGCGTGGGCGAAGGCGCCGTGCAGGCCATCCTGGCGGAACGCGAGAAGAACGGCCCCTTCAAGACCATCTTCGACTTCGTGCAGCGGGTCAACCTGTCCGCCTGCAACCGGAAGAACGTGGAGAACCTGGCCTTGTCGGGCGCGTTCGACAGCTTTGAGGGCATCAAGCGCGAGGACTTCTTCCAGAAGAACGCCAAGGATGAGAGCTTCTCCGACGTGCTCATCCGTTACGGCAACAAGTACCAGCTCGACAAGGCCGCCGTTGTCAACTCCCTCTTCGGCGGCGAGCACGAGGTGGAGGTGGCCACGCCCGAGATTGTCCCGGCACCGGCCTGGAGCGACCTGGAGCGGCTCAACCGCGAGCGGGATTTGGTGGGCATTTACCTCTCCGCCCATCCGCTCGACGAGTATGCCGTCATCCTGGAGAACGTGTGCTCCGCGCACATGGCGGAGCTCTCCGACCTCACGCCGCTGCAGAACCGTGACCTGCTGCTGGGCGGCATCGTGACGGGGGTGCGTGAGGGATTCACCAAGACGGGCAAGCCCTATGGGGTGGCCAAGGTGGAGGACTATTCCGGCGTGGCGGAGTTCGCCTTCTTCGGCAATGACTGGGTGGAGAAGAAGAACTTCTTCGCCGAGGGGATGTTCCTGTACATGCACGCCAAGTGCCAGCCCCGCCAGTGGAAGCCCGACGAGTGGGAGGTGAAGGTAGGCGCCATCGAGCTGCTGCCCGAGGTGAAGGACCGGCTCATCCAGAAGCTCACGGTCTCGCTGCCGCTCACGGCGGTCGATGACGAGTTCATCGCCGAGATGTCGGCCTTGGTGAAGAAGAGCCCCGGCAACACGGAACTGGCGTTCTACGTGCAGGACGAGGATGGCCAGATGTACGTCAGCCTCCTCTCGCGCACGCAGAAAATCACCGTCCGGAAGGAAATGGTGAATTATTTAAAGAGCCAACCTTGGCTGGCCTATAAAATTAATTAGTATCTTTGCCGCAGAATATTCAATAACCATTAAAACAATATCATTATGGCATTAAGCATTACAGACAGCAATTACGAATCCATCGTGGCCGAAGGCAAGCCCGTGGTGTTGGACTTTTGGGCCACTTGGTGTGGTCCCTGCAAGCAGATCTCTCCTTACATCGAGGAACTGGCCGAGGAGTACAAGGACCGTGTGAACATCGGCAAGTGCGACGTGGACGAGAACGACGAGCTGCCCGCTCAGTTCGGTGTCCGCAGCATCCCTACCGTGCTGTTCATCAAGAACGGCGAGGTGGTGGACAAGCAGGTGGGCGCTACCACGAAGTCGGCCCTGCAGGCCAAGGTGGAAGCCCTGCTCTAATCCCTTCCGTCTCACTTAGCACGAACAGTGGATATGGCACAGGAAGAGGATTTCTTGTTGGACGATGAGGACGACGAGAAGACAGTGGAGTTCATCAAGAACTACCTGCCGCAGGAGCTGAAGGAGAAGTTCACCGACGAGGACTTGTACTACATGCTCGATGTGATTGTAGATTACTACACCACCAGCGGTTGTCTGGATGTGGAGCCCGACGAGGAAGGCTTTATCAACATCGACCAGGACGAGATCGTGGATTTCATCCTCAAGGCGGCGAAGAAGGACGGCATGGGGCCTTACGAGGCCGATGACGTGTTCTTCGTGGTACAGGGTGAGATGGAATACGGCAACTCGCTCGGAGAGGTGGAATAACGATGGGACGGGACATGTTCCGTACCCCCAAGAAAAACCCCGCACATACCTTTCTTTCTGGAAAGCGTATGTGCGGGGATTTTTTGGCAGTAGCCGTCATCAGAAGCTGATGCGGTAGTAGATGCTCGGAAACGAGAGCGAGCTGTACATCAGGTCCATGCGGTCGTACTTGTAGTTGTACGTGTCCGTATAGGGCGGCTTTACGCCCGTCAGGTTCAGTGCCTCCACGGCAATGGTGTGGTCGCAGTGCTTGCCCGCTATCTTGTAGCTCACGGTCAGGTCGAGCACGCCGATGGGGGCGTACTGTTGGCTAAAGGCGTTCTTGTCGTCATAGGCCACGTCGGGCAGGTGGTGGCTGAAGTATTCTTCCTTCGTGGCCTGCAGGTCGGCGGGAGTGTAGCGCATGCCGCCCTGCAGGGTGAACTTGGCGTTCACGCTCAGCACGTTCTGCTTGTGGCGGCCCATCAGCCATTCCTTACCACCCAGAATCTTAGTGGAGAAGGTGCGGTTGTAGCGGGTGTTGCGCCACACGCCGTCCTGCGCCTGGTACTCGGCCTTGTAGAGGGAGCCGTTCAGCATCCCGTACCAGCCGCCGTGCATGTAGCGTTCCAGTGTCAGGTCGATGCCGTAGTTGCGGCCCTTGCCCTCGTTGTTCAGGGCGCGGTCCACGTAATAGTCGCGGCGGTTGATGATGCAGTAGGTGTCCGTAGGGTCGGCGGCCACGGGCAGGTCGAAGAGGCGTTGGTAGTAGGCCTCGGCCCGGAAGTTCAGCTGGTCGTTGAAGCGGTACATCCACGAAGCCAGCAGGTGGTGGGCCTTGCTCAGCTTCAGGTCCTGGTTGACGAACTGGTGGCGGGTGGGGTCCTTCACGAAATATACGTCCATCTTTTCCATTTTGCTGTGCAGGCCGTAGCCCAGCGAGAAGGTGTTCTTGGCATCGGGTTCCCACTGTAGGGCGGCGCGCGGCTCGAAGGTCTTGTCGTCGTTCAGGCGGAAGTACTGCAGGTTCAGGCCGAAGTTGAACGTGAAGAATCGGTTCCACTTCCACGAGTTGGCTAAGTAGGCGGTGAGCAGTCCCGTGTGGCTGTCGGCCTCGTAGAGGTACGTGTCGGGCAGCGGTTCGTTCAGGGCTTCCGATTTCTTCATGTGGATGTCGAAGTAGTATTCCGAGTAGGTGGCGCCCAGCTTGCTGGTGAACTGGTGGCTGAAGCGTTTCTGGAGAGCGGTCTGCGCGGTGAGCTGCGAGTTCTTTTGGCGCATCACGGCGTAAGGCTTCAGCTCGCCGGCCTTGAAGTTGTGCTGGAAGTCCAGGTCGAAGTAGCTGTCGTCGCCGTCGTTCTTGAAGTACGAGCCGGCCAGCGTGGTGGTCCAGTTCCAGCCCTTGCCGAGGTAGATATGGTGGGAGAGTCCGCCCACGAACATCGTCTGCCGCGACTCTAAGTACTCTTGGTCGTAGAAGGTCTCGCGCTTGTTCTCGTCCTCAATGTCGTTCCAGTACTTGTCCTTCAGTCCCAGTCCGAAGACCGAGAACGTGCCCGCGAGGCGGGTGGGGAAGTTGAACTTGAAGTTCACGTCCTGAAAGTCGGCCTGGTCACCGTCCACCGTGAGCAGACCTATCTCGCGGGCGAGGGTGGAGAAGGAGTATCGGTAATTGATCAGGTAAGAAGAGCCGGCCTTCTGGCTGATGGGGCCTTCGCTGATGCCTTCCACCCCCAGCGTTCCGAGCTGGAGCGCATGCTGGTACGTCTGATTGTTGCCGCTGCGCATCTTCATGTCCATCACGCCCGACAGGGCATTGCCGTATTCGGCGGTCATGGCACCGCTGTAGAAGTCGGAGTTGCCCAGCACGTGCGAGTTGAGGGCGCTCACCACGCCCGTACCCATGTTGAAGGCATCGGTGAAGTGGTTCGGGCTGTTGATTTCAATGCCCTCCAGACGCCACGACAGGCTCTGGGGCGCGTTGCCGTGTACGGAGATACCGTTGTTGTCGGGGCTACCGGTCACGCCTGCGAAGGCGGTCACTAATCGGGCCGGGTCGCTGTAGCCGCCGGCATAGCGGCTGGCTTCCTCCATGCTCAGCATCCGCGCGCCGACGATGGCCATCTGGTTCACGGCCTTTTCCTTGTTCACGTCCGGACGGATGGTCACCTCGCCCAGGCTGAGGGAGCTTTCGCTCAGGGCGAAGTTCAGCACCATTTCCCGGTTACCGGCCACCAGCACTTCCTTGTTGGCCATCGGGTCGAAGCCTACGAACGAGGCTTCCACGGTGTAACGTCCGGTGGGGATGGAGGTCAGGATGTACTTGCCGTCCAGGTCAGTGACAGTCCCCAGGGTTGTTTCTTTCAGTACGACGGTGGCACCGACAATCGGCTCACCGGTGGTGGCTTCGGTCACGATGCCACGGATGGTTTGTGCGTTCAGTCCATCGAGGGAAATGAATAAGATGCTTGCCACTGCGAGGGCAAGGTGCATCCGCCATTCTTTGATTTCTTTCATGTTCGTTTGTGTTAGGATGGGATAGACCATCATGATTATTGAAGGCAAAGGTACATAATTATTTGAATAGGTGGTGACGATGGAATTGAAAAAAACGTTAATCCTATCTTCTTTCTGCGGACAGGACGGTTGCATGGTGCTTTGTGTAAAGATATGGAAAGGACGGTCCGGACGGGGAAACAACAGGTAGGGAAACCATCGTGGAAGCCTTTTCTGAAGGCGTGATGCGTGGCTGCTCATGACGTGATGCGTGGCTGCTGAAGGTGGCCGGACGAGGCCTGTCGATTGACCGACCTTGGTCGTTCACTTGACCGACCTCGGCCGGTCACTTGACCGCACGTCGTGCGGTCGATATGCGGAGCCGCTTTCTTGCTTTATCCGAGTGCGGTAGGTCGCTGGGTGAGGACGACTGTTCCCGCCGGTTGACCGCCGTGGTCGTGGCGGTCTCCCCAAGGGCTTTCTTCCCCGGTTCTCCCGGCCGGCTCAGCCTGTCAGGCTTTCTCGTTGACCAACGCCTTGATGACGGTGTCCAACGAGTCGTTCCGTTCCAGCCGCATCTTGTTACGGAGGCGGTAACGGGCCTGCGTCACACTGGTGCGAGCGATGCCCAGGATGGAGCTGGTCTGATCGATGTCCTGCTCCAGGACGATGAGCATGCAGAGCAGCTCTTCGCGCGGGTTGATGGTCGGAATGTGGCGCCGCAGGTTGAACAGGAAGTTCGGGTAGAGCTGCGTGAAACGGCTGCGGAAGGACGACTCGCCCTCGGTCTTGAACACGGAAGAAATGGTCGCCTCGCTCAGCGGGGGGCGTGACGACCTGGCAGCGGAGGGTGTCGCAGACGGACTGTCGTGAAGGACGGTCGTTGAGGGAGAAACGGCCGGGGTCCCTTGGGCGGCGGACTGGAGCGAACGCTCGCGCTCCACCTTTTCGATGAGCGCGTTGAGGCGCGTTTCCAGGGCCTGCCGTTCCAGTTCCTGAATCCGGAACTTGCGGCGGAACAGGATGATGAGCAAGACGATGGTGATGAAGGAGGAGCCCAGCAGGAAGATGACCCCTTGCTCCCGGCGTTTCATCATTTCTTGCTGCAGCTGTAACTCCTGTTCCCGCTGTCGGTTGACCAGGTGGACAATGTCATCGGCCATCTTCTGCGAGGGAAGGGCTTCGTTGCTCTGCCGCTGTTCCCACAGCAAGGCGGCGGCATAGCGGCGCACCTCCCGGTCCTGGTCCGTCTGCAGGAAGTGCTCCAGCGCGAACTTGTTGGCCTCCTTGATGAAGAGGGGCGAAGGGGCGGCGTGCAGCAGGCTGTACATGCTGTCCAGCATGGCCTCTTGCTCCCGGGCCGGGTCGTTGAGGCGCTGGTGCCCCTTGGCCAACTGGAAGTAGGCGTTGGCCCGGTTCTTGGAGGTTCCCCGGAGGGTGACGTTGTGCAGCAGGTCCATCCCCTGGCGGAGCGAGTCGGGATGGTGGCTGTAGCTGACCATCCACTGTCCGATGAGCCGGTCGGCGTCCACCTGACCGGCGTTGTACGGCAGTGCCTTGCAAACGTTCTCACCCAGCCGGAAGTAGTGAAGGGCAGAGTCGGGACGGTTCACGAACGACTGTCCTTTCAGGAAGAACGACTGGGCCTTTATCATCGGACCGATGGCCGAGAAGTGCTCTTGGGCCTGGATGGCGTAGGTGGCGTAGAGCTGGGCATACTTCGGCAGGTCCCAGTAGAGGTAGAGGTCGGCCATCGACTGGCAGATGCTGATGTAGCTCAGGGTATCCTTGTGCTCCTGGCATTTGTCGATGCTGTGCATGAACAGGTGGATGGCCTCGTTCACCCGCCCGGTCTGCTTGTAGAGCGTGCCCAGCATGGAGGCCACGAACCCGCCTCCCGCCACGTTGGGGTGTTCGTTGGCTTGCTCCAGGGCTTTCTCGCAATACTCGATGACCTCCTCCTGCCGGTTCGGGTTGCAGAAGAAGACTGCGGCGGCGTAGGCATACTTGCGGAACACCCGTTGCGGGGTGGGCTGGTACTGCGGCACCGCCAGCGCGCTGTCCGTCCATTGTTCGGCCTCGTCCATCCGCTCCGTCCGCGAGAGCGCGTAGCCCAGGAGCGAATAACTGTCGCTCCGCAGGTAACGCTGCATCAGGGAGGTGGGGCGCTGGCACAGGGTGGTCAGCGTGTCGGCGCACTCGTCCGAAAGGCCGGCGCTCTGGTAGGTGTTCATCAGCTGCAGGAGCGCCTCGTCCACGGTCGGGAACAGATCGTGTGCCTCGGCCGGGTCGGTACTGTCGAAGGCAATGCAGGCGCGGTAGCCCTCGATGGCTTCCGGAAACTTCCGATCGCGCTGCAGCTTCCGGGCCTTCTGGAACGCCTGCCGGCATTCCTCCCCGAGGGGACAGGAGGTGACGGAAGGTGCGGATGCCTCCTCACGGCCACAGGCCGACAGGAGGCAGAGCGCGAAGAAGAGTCCCGTGCCGACCATGAACGCGCCAAGGACGGCATAGAGCAGCCGGGCCTTGCGGCGGCCGACAGAGGTGACCACGAAGCGACTGTTGCGGGCGGTGAACAGCCAGTCCCAGTTGAAGACGGCAGCTAACAGGGCCACCAGTCCTACCAGCACGAAGAGGCCTTGCAGAAGGTAGTGGAGCAGCATGGGTGGACGTGGGTCAGAGGGTTATTCTCCGGGTTCGAAAGTCACGGTACGGGTACCGTCCTCCTGCTCGTCGATGCGGACGCTGACCGCGTCGCCGGGCAGCACTTCCTCTACCAGTTCCGGCCACTCGATGAAGCAGAGGGCCCCGCTGTAGAAGTAGTCCTCGTAGCCCATGTCATACACTTCCTCGATTTTTTTGATGCGGTAGAAGTCGAAGTGGTAAATCAGTTCGCCGGTGGTGTCCGAGCGGTACTCGTTGACGATGGCGAAGGTGGGCGAGTTGATGGGGTCGGTCACGCCCAGCTCCTCGCAGACGGCCTTGATGAAAGTGGTCTTGCCGGCCCCCATCTTGCCGTAGAAGGTGAAGACGGTGTTGTCGCCCATGGCGGCGATGAACTGCCGGGCGGCTTTGTGGATGTTGTCCAAAGAGGTGATGTTAATGTTCATACGTTAGGGTTTATGAAAGTGAATATGCTGTAAATATCGGCTGCCGTTCAGCGACAGCTTGGTGATGCCATAAATCAGGATGGAGACGAAGATGATGCAGGCCCCGGAGGGCACTTGCAGCTGGTAGGAGAGGAACAGTCCGCCGAGACAGCCGGCATACCCGAATCCGATGGACAGGAGGATAATCCGCTTGAAGCTGTAGGTCAGCAGGTTGGCGGTCATCTGAGGCAGTGTGAGGAGCGAGAGGACCAGCACGATGCCCACCATGCGCAGGCAGGCCACGATGGTGAGGGCGATGAACAGCATCAGGGCGTACTCGAACCGTGCCACGGGAATGCGCTGCGAACGGGCGAACTCGCGGTCGAAGGCGATGGCCACGATGGGGCGCAGGAAGACCGCGAAGAACAGGGCCAGCAGTCCGCTCACGCCGGCCAGCAGTCCGAGGTCGCTCCGGGTGATGGTCAGGATGTTGCCGAAGAGGTACGACGAAAGGTCGGGCGTGAAGCCCGGGGCCAGGAAGCTGAAGATGATGCCCACGGCCATGCCCAATGTCCAGAACACGGCGATGGCCGAGTCCTCGCGCATGTCGCTGCGGTGGCTGAGCCATTCCACGCCGAAGGCGGACAGCGCCGCGAAGACCGCTGCGGCGAGCACGGGGGAGATACCGGCATAAAGTCCGATGCCGATGCCTCCGAACGAGGCGTGGGTGAGGCCGCCGCTGATGAACACCAAGCGACGTGTCACGATGTACGTGCCGATGATGCCGCAGGCGATGCTGGCCAGCAGACTCCCCAACAAGGCATGCTGGAAGAAGGTGTATCCCAAGAGTTCGATGAGCGTGTCCATATCCGGTGGGGTTATCAGGTGCGTGGCCGTGCGGGCTGCTGCCGGAAACGGCGTTCGCCCACAATCATGAACAGTTCGTCCTTCAGCTCGTCGGGCAACTGGATGCCTCTGAGCTGTAGGCTGCGGCTCCATCCTGCCACTTCGTCTTCCTGCAGGGTATAGAGCACGTCGCGGAACTCGTCCGTCTCCTCGTCCGAATAGTCATCGGAGGGACGGCCCTTGAAACGGTCCAGCTCTTCGTCGTCGTAGTACTCAATCTGCCGGCTTACGGCGGCCAGCAGGCTTTCCTTCTCGCAGACTTCGTGCTGTCCGCAGCATTCCGCATCTACGTCCACGGGTGCGGGTGCCTCCTCCAGCTCGCCCCGTTCTATCTTCCGTTGGAGGGAGCGGTTGTAGAAGTAGCCGGCCGTCATGCCGAACAGCACTACCCCAATCAATGCCAGCAGCAGAATCAGCATTGCTCCACCTCCTTTTCCTCCAGGCGGAAGCCGGCTTTCTCCAGGTCTTCCCAGTAGTGGGGATAGGATTTCGAGACCACGTCGGGCCGGTTGATGCGGAGTCCTTCGTGCAGGAAGGCGGCGGGCGCGAAAGCCAGTGCCATGCGGTGGTCTTCGTAGGTGTCGATGCCGGTTGCCTTCTCCTCCGGGCAGCGTCCGCCGTCCCAGCTCAGTACGGAGCCGTCGGACTCGTGGAGCACGTATCCTAACTTGCGCATTTCGGCGATGAGGGCCGCCATGCGGTCGGTCTCCTTGATTTTCAAGCTCTGCAGTCCGCTGAAGCGGAACGGCACTCCGAGCAGGGCACACGTCACGACGAAGGTCTGCGCCATGTCGGGCTGGTGGGTAAAGTCCGTGTCTATACGTTCCGCCGTCCGAGCGGTCCGGGTCAGCCGTACTCCCTCCGCTGTAAATTCGGTGGCCACACCCAACGGCAGGAACAGTTCGGCAATGCGCGCGTCGCCCTGCGGGCTGTCGGCTTTCAGTCCCGGCAGTACCACCGTTCCGCCTTGGGGGGCCAGTGCCAGCAGCTCGTACCAGTAGGAGGCCGCGCTCCAGTCACTTTCCACCGTATAAGGAGTAGGGCAGTAGGGTTGCGGGTCCACCTGGAGCTCGTTCTCAGCGGTCCAGCAGGCGGAGGCACCGAATTCCCGCATCAGCCGCAGGGTCATGTCGATATAGGGGCGCGAGACAATCTCGCCGGTCAGGGTCAGGGTCAGTCCGTTCTCCAACACGGGTGCGATCATCAGCAGTGCGGAGATGTACTGCGAGCTGACGTTGCCCGGCAGGGTGATGCGGCTCTCGTGCAAGGTGCCTCCCGTGACATGCAGCGGCGGGAATCCCTCGTTCTCCACGTAGTCAATGCGTGCGCCCAGTTGCCGAAGCGCGTCCACGAGGATGCGGATGGGCCGTTGGCGCATCCGTTCCGTGCCGGTCAGCACGTGGGTGCCCGGGGTGACAGACAGATAGGCGGTGAGGAAGCGCATGGCCGTGCCTGCCGCCAGGATGTCGATGACGGGTGTCATCTCCCGGAGGGCACGTACCATGACGCGGGTGTCGTCGCAGTCGGACAGGTTGCCCGGCAGGCATTGTCCTTTGGCAAGGGCATGAAGGACGAGCGCACGGTTGCAGAGGCTCTTCGAGGAGGGCAGCTGGATGCGTGCGTCGAGCGCTGTCGGGGCGATAAGGTTCAGTTGTTTCATGCGTTGTATTCCTGTTTTTGCTTTTGCACGCAAAAGTAGCGAAAAAATCGGAATAGCGTCCTTTTTCCATCAGATAATTTGGTTTTTCGGCCGTGGTAGGAGGCTTGGGGCGTAAAGGACGGCGGGGTGTCCAGGGACGAAAAGGTCTTCCCCGTAGTTCCCTTCAGAAAAGAACTACGGGGAAGAGAGGAGTCATCGTTTCGGAATATCTACCGAACTTTCCTTCCGTCCTTTCAGGTGCTCGGAGAAATAGTCCACGAGGCGCCAGTAAAAGTACTCGTTCATGTCGCCGAAGCCGTGACGCTGGCCGGGCAGGAGGAGCATGTCGAACCGCTTGCCGGCCTTGATGAGGGCGTTCACCACACGGATGCTGTTGGCAGGGTGTACGTTGTTGTCGATGTCGCCGTGTATCAGCAGCAAGTGCCCCTTCAGGTTCTTCACAATTTCTGGGTTGGTGGCAATCTTGTAGCTGAAGATGGTGTCACCTTTCTCGGTCACTTCTTCCTTCACACCGTGGTGTGTCTCGCTCCACCAGCGGTTGTAGATGCGGTTGTCGTGGTTGCCGGCACACGAAACGGCGGCCTTGTAAAAGTCGGGGTACTGGCAGATGGCGGCAGTGGACATGAAGCCGCCACCGGAATGGCCGTGGATGCCCACGCGGTCGATGTCGATGAATGGATGGCGCGCGGCCAGCTGTTCGACGGCGGCCTTATGGTCCGCCAGCGGGTAGTCGCGCATGTTGCCGTAGCCATAGTTGTGGTACCACTTCGAGCGGCTGGGGTGTCCGCCGCGCTGGCCTACGGAGATGACGATGAAGCCGGCTTGGGCCAGGCGGTCGGTACGCGGGCTCATGCGGGTGAAGGGATAGTAAACGGCTTCCACCTGCGGTCCGGGATAGACGTAGTCCACGATGGGATACACCTTTGTGGAGTCAAAGTTGTAGGGCTTGTACATCACGCCGTAGAGGTCGGTCACTCCGTCGGCTGCCTTGACGGTGAAGATTTCGGGGAACTGGTAACCGGCGGCACGCAGTTGCGAGAAGTCACTTTCCTGCAAGGTCATCACCTTGCGTCCGTCGGCGGTCATCAGGTCGGTGCACGGCACGGTGTTCACACGCGAGAAGTTATCGACGAAATAATGGCAGTTGTCATCTACCGCCACTTCGTGGAAGTAGTCACCTGCCGTCAGTTGCCGCAGTCCGCTGCCATCGGCGTTCACCCGGTAGAGGTGCTCGTGGTAGGGATGCTCGCCCTTCTCCCGTCCGTTGGCCACAAAGTAGATGGTACGGGTGGCCTCGTCCACTTTCACGATGCCGTCCACGTGCCACGGGCCTTTGGTGATGCGGTTCTTCAGTTCGCCCTTGTCATTGTAGAGGTAAAGGTGCGCCCATCCGTCGCGCTCGCTCCAGTGGACCAGTTCCTTGCCGTTGCCGAAGGTGAAGAGCGGACGGGTCTCCTGATAGGTGTTCATGCGTTCCTGGATGAGGGGCACGATGCTGTCCTGCCCCAAGGTGTAGGAGCAGATGTCGATGCGGTGCAGGTCACGGCTGCTGCGGGTGACAAAGAAGCGTTGGTTGTCGCCTTCCCACACGGAGGAAGCGAGTTCCTTATCGCGTTCTTTCTGCAGCCGGTGACGGTAGGAGATGTCGATGTTCTGGTGCTTCCAGGCGGCGGTGCGGATTTCCTTGCGCTGTCCGTTGGTCATGTCGAACAGGTAGAGGTGGTCTTCGGGCGCGTCCATCTCGCCGGGCATCTGGTAGTGGTAGGTCTCTAAGGTGGGACGAGGTTCGGCAATGGAGTTGATGACCCACAAGGGCTTCACGCGGCGGTTGTCGCTGATGACGGTGACGAAGTGCTTGGAGTCGGGCGACCAGCAGCCCCACACGCGCCGGCGCTTTCCGTTGCAGAGGGTGTCGGTGTTCAGGACACTGTACGGAATGCCATAGCCGAAGTCGGGGGTGCCGTCGGTGGTGAGCTGTGTCTCGACGATGGTGCTGTCCTTTTCGTCCTTCTGCGCCTTGCGGTAGTCCTCGATGCTCATGCGGAACAGGTTGCAGTCCTTGGCATAGACCACCTGTCGGCCGTCGGGGGAGAAGGCGGCCCAGCCTTTGCGTTCG